>JADHXV010000032.1 GCA_016782785.1 Planctomycetota bacterium
GAAGGCGACGCCGCCCAGGTCCACCGCTTCGGCGCCTGGGCGGCCTAGAGGGTGCCTGATAGTCCCCCTCTCCCGCCAGGGGAGAGGGAATTGAAACATCCTCTTAGCCGCGACGCCACAGGCCGTACTTTTAGCCGCGAGGCGAAGCCGAGCGCGTGCCGTTATCGCGCGGGCCTTATCGAAACGGAGCCAACCCATGCAAGCAAGAACGTTCCTGGCAGCGATGGCGTTCACGGCAACCCTCGCCCTCTGTGCCGTCGGATTCGGCGCCCCCGACCCGACGGACGCGCCCGACGACGGCATCATAGGCGAGTACGTGGGCCAGTGGCGGCCCGCGGGCGGCCAGGCGGTCGAGGCCATGGCCAAGGTCTTCGGCGAGGGCGACGGTCAGTACCGCGTCCGCCTCTTCACGAGCCACGCCTGGGCCTCGCTGTTCGGCGAACTGACGGGCATGGCCGCCGGCAGGCGGGTCGAACTGGCCGGCACGCTCGCCGGCGCTCCGGCCAAGGGGACCCTGGAGGGTCGCGAGGTGCTCGTCGTCAAGGGCGAGAAGGGCGAGTTCGAGGGCAAATACCATCTTCGCAAGCCGCCCAGCCTCGGCGAAAAGCCGCCCGACGGGGCCGTCGTCCTCCTCCCGTACGAAGCCGGCGCCAAGACGAACCTGGACCAGTGGCAGAGCCAGAAGTGGAAACCGCTGGACGACGGGGCCGTCCTGGTCCAGGGCGGGAACAACGTCTCGAAGGATGAGTTCGGCAGCATCCGGCTGCACGTCGAGTTCCGGTGCCCGTACCAGCCGAAGGCCCGGGGCCAGGGCCGCGGCAACAGCGGCGTCTACCTGCACGGGAAGTACGAGGTCCAGGTGCTCGACTCGTTCGGCCTGGAGGGCCTGGACAACGAGGCCGGCGGCATCTACAAGGTGTCGGCCCCGAAGGTGAACCCGGCCCTGCCGCCGGCGCGCTGGCAGACGTTCGACATCGTCTTCCGCGCGCCCAAGGTGGCCGACGACGGCACGGTCACGCAGGCGCCCGTCTTCGTCAGCGTGCACCTGAACGGCGTCCTGATTCAGGAGAACGCCGAGGTCACGAAGACCACGACCGCCGGCATGAAGGGGGCGGTCCGCGACCGCGGGCCGCTCATGCTCCAGGACCACGGTAACCTCGTCCAGTATCGCAACATCTGGTACGTGGAATCGAAGGACTGAGTGGCGTGGCCTGGCGCGCGGACATGGCCGGCCCCTTGGGGCCGCGTGGCATGACGACCGGTGAAGGAGACGGCGGATGATCGCTCGACGCAAATGGCTCTGTGCCGTGGCGCTTGTTGCGGCCGCGGGGATTCTCGCCTCGGCCTCGGCGCCGGCCGGCGAGAAGCCGGATGCTGGGGCCGAGGCCAAGCCCAAACCGACCCTCGGCGCTAAGCCGCCCGAGGGCGCGGTGGTCCTCCTTGCGTTCGAGCCCGGCAAGAAGCCCACGTTCGAGCACTGGGACCACGAGTGGGACGCCAGCCCCGAGGGGTACGTCACGGTCTCGAAGGGCGACCTGCGGACCCGCAAGGAGTTCGGCAGCATGCGCCTGCACGTCGAGTTCTGCATCCCCGAGATGCCCGGCAAGACGGGCCAGGCCAAGGGCAACAGCGGCGTCTACATCATGGACCGCTACGAGATTCAGGTGTTGGACTCGTACGGCCTGGAGCCGGGCGCCGGCGACTGCGGGGCCGTGTATCGGGCGATTCCGCCCAAGGTGAACGCCTGCCTGCCGCCGGGCCAGTGGCAGTCGTACGACATCGAGTGGCACGCCCCGAAGGTCGACGCCGAGGGGAAGAAAACCGCCAGCGCCCGCATCACGGTCGTGCAGAACGGCGTCACGGTGCAGGACAACGTCGAAATCAGCGGGCCGACCGGGGCCGCCAAGAACAAGCCCGAGGTGGCAAAGGCCATCCTCCGGCTCCAGGACCACGGGAACCCCGTCCGGTTCCGCAACGCCTGGCTCGTGCCGCTGGAAGAGTAGGGCGCTCGAACAGCGAGATTTCTCCGCTCGGCCTCGCTGCGCGAGGCCTCGGTCGAAATGACATGGTGGACATGACGTAGATGCAGGCCGCGGCGCGCCGCGGCCTACATGGTGCGGGGTTTATTCCCCGGGCTTCACCGTCTCGTCCTTCAGGCGGCGCTTGATGGTCCGGAGTTCCCCGAAGACGCCGGCGCCGTCGTGGGCCGGATGCAGGCGCGAATCGAAGTCGCACCGCCACTCCACCGGGAATTCCGCCACCCGGTACCCCTTTGCGAGGGCCCGCAGCAGGACCTCAATGTCGAACATGAACCCCTCGGTCCGGCACGCGCGGTAGAGTTCGCGGGCCACGTCGCCTCGATATATCTTGAATCCGCACTGCGTGTCGGTCAGGCGGCCGGGGATGCCCATGAAGAGGCCCGCCGCCTTCCGGAACAGCCACGAGAGGAGCCGCCGGTACAGGTGCTGCTTGCGCACCAGGACGCTGTCGGGCAGTTTGCGCGAGCCGTGGGCCACGTCGCACGCGCCGCTCCGGATGAGGTCCAGGCCGCGCAGGGCGTTCTCGAACGGCACGCACAGGCCGACGTCGGCAAAGAGAGTGTACGCCCCCTGCGTCGCCAGCATGCCGGTCTTGACGGCAAAGCCTTTGCCGCGGTTGGGCGTGTAGCGGATGACGCGGAGCGGAACCTCGCCGGGGACGCGGGCGGCCGAGGCGGCGCCGGCGGTGTCGTCGTCGCTGCCGTCGTCGACGACGATGATCTCGCCCGCGAGGCCGTGTTCGACCAGGAACGCGGCGGCGGCCTCCACGTCATGCGCGACCTTGTGTTCCTCGCGGAAGGCCGGGATGACGATCGAGAGGTCCATGGAGGGCGGGGTCAGTCGGCGGAGGTCTCCTCGGCGGGGCTGTCGCCGGCGTCGGCCGTCTCGGCCTCGGCCCGGGCGCCCCAGAGCGGATGGAACCGGCGGGCCCAGCCGCTGCTGACCCGGCCGCGCGTGATCGCCGTCAGACCGCCTGGCTTCGCAAGTGTCGTCTGGTACGCGTGCCAGATGGTCGCGATCACCAGCACCAGGGCCGACCACCGGTGCAGGTCGTACATGAGGTACTGGCCGGCCGTGCCGAGGACGGGGACCATCGAGAGGAGCATCGTCAGGAGGAGCACCAGCACGAGCGGCGCCGCCAGCCAGAAGTAGACTTTATCAGAGGCGTTGAAGCGGCCGGCGGGAAGGTCGCCGCGGGTCGAGCAGCAGCCGCACGCCTTCAGCCACTGGCAGTCGTGGTCGGCGAAGGCGTGGTCGGCGGCCCACGTGACCAGCATGGCTGCCACCGCCACCGCGAACACCGCCCCGCACGTGGTGTGAATCATGAGGGTGTAGCCGGCCATCGGACCGCCCCAACCGATGGAGGCCCAGAACGACGTGACGGCCAGCACCAGGAACGTGGCCAGCAGGACGACGTGCAGGAACCGTTCCCACAGGTTGTAGCGGAGCAGGCGCCGCTGACCGTGGCCGGGATGCGGCATCCGCCGAGCGACGAGCACGTAGTGAATCAGGCAGACGCCCACGGCGCCGCCGATTCCGACCATCGAGCAAATCTGGAAGAGGCTCATCCGTGATTCCACCTAGACGGTAGGTCCCGACGGGGCTTTGCGGGCGGCCCAGCGGGCCACGCCCACCATGCCCCGCACCAGATACGCGAGCAGGAACGCCGCAATCACCGCGGCCGTCGCGAACCCCACCACCTTAAACATCGGCCGGAACAGATACGACATCGCCCAGGCCTTCAGTTGCATCGGATCGCGGCCCTGGAAGGCGTACATCGGTTCGGTCGCGGGGTCGCCCAGGTGGGCGGGGGAGGCGACCTCGACCTCGCCGACGGCCATCGGCGCACTGAAGCCGTGGCACTCAGTGCAGGCGGTGGCGCCCAGGGCGTACTCGGCCGGCCGAACGTTGTGCCCGATGGGCCACGAGACCGGCTCGGCCCGCGGGTGTTCGGCGGCCGCGAGGTTTCCGCTTTCATCAAGCCGATGAAGCCGACCGGCGCAGACGTAGCCGAACGCCGTGCCCTTTTCCTTGGCCGCCAGGGCCGCCAGGACGGCCTTGACCTTGGCGGGCGGGAGGTTGGGCTTGGGCGCGGTGAGGCCTTCGAGTTCGTCCTCGGCCACAGCGGGCTTCTCGGGTTCGGCGGCCTTCGCGGCGTCTGCGGGCTCTTCGGCCTCGGCCGGCTTGGCGGCCTCGGGAGCGGCCGGCGCGGCGTCGGCCGGGTCATCGGCGCCTTCAGCGGCTTCGCCGGCAGCAGGGGCGGGCGCGGCCTCCGTTTCGGCGGGCTTTGGCGCGGCTTCCGCCTTCGTAGGCGCCTCGGCCTCGTAGTTGGCCTTGAAGGCGTCCTCGGCCATGGCGAAGACCTCGCTGGGCCCCATCGGCTTCAGCGTGTCGCCTGCGCCTTCGCCCTCACCAGGGACGATGCGGGCCCAGAACGCCGGCCAGACCATCCGCACGGGGCCGATCGTGCCATCGTAGTCGCGATGGACGAACACCGGCTCGACGATGTACGGCAAGGCGTGCCGGCCGCGGTGCGGGCCCTGGAACTCGAGCGCGTGGGCCATGGAGGTCTGCACGCGCTTCGTGCGCTCGCCCGGAACCAGGCCCGCGTGGCACGTCGTGCACGCGAGTTTCTCCAGGTGGATCGTGGGCAGGCCCACGTGTGCCGGCACGGGGGCGCCCAGGCGGCTGCCCATGGTGTGAGGGCCAGCCTCGGCGGATTCGTCGCCCAGGTGGCAGCCGCGGCAGGTGAGCGTGGCGAGGTGCGGCTTGCCCTCGGCGAGCGGCTCGCCCTCGTAGCCCCGGATCACGTTGTGGTCCAGGCCGTGGCGGTGGCAGTCGGTGCACGTCAGGCCCGAGAGCATGTGGACATCTTCATCCGTCTGCCAGACCTCGGGCGAGCCGTCGCCCACCTGGGCCGTCGAGTGGCAGAAGTAGCACCGCCTGTCGGGCGGCTCGCTGGGCAGGTCGAGGAACACGGCGCCCTTGTCGCCGAACCGCGAGGCGTCGTAATGGACGGCGGGGGCCTTCTCGGCGGCCTTCTCGTCCTCCGGACCCATGATGGGGTCGTAGAAGGGCGGCATGCCGGCGGCGGCGCCCGTGACGGTGGCCAGGCTCGTGCTGGCGGTGGCCGCCCACATCAGGTTCTGCCGGGCGACCTGGAGGAAGTTCTCCACCTGGTCGTAGGCCGGGTCGCCGCTGTGGCACGAGCCGCAGTTGATCTCGAGTTTGCCCGAGACGAGCCAGCGGGCGGCCTTGTCCTTGACGTCGGTCTTCTCGCCGGGCCCGCCGCCGGGCAGGTGCCGGCCGAAGTTCAGGACGAACGTCCACGTCGACATCCCGACCTCGTCAGGCCGCCAGCAGTTCGGCCAGGCGCGGTACGAGAGCGGTATCGCCGTGCCGGTGGTCTGGTCGGCCCAGAACCACGGCTGGCCGGGACGGCCGGGAGGCACGTCGGCATCGGGGGCGTTGAAGTGCCAGCCCGTTCGGACCACGTCGTAGTCGTGGCACTTGGTGCACGAGTGGCGGTACGAGAAGGGGAGGACGGGGTCGTCCTTGAGGGTGATGGGGTTGCCCTCGGGGCCCGCCAGCGGCAGCCGGTGGATGTACGTGAATCGGCTGCCGGGGATGTGGGCGACCTTCTTCTCGGCCTTCTCGGCGGCGGGGACGGCGAGCACGGCCGCCAGCACCAGGCCCGCCACCACGCCCGCGGCGCCGAGCCGGAGGCCCAGACCGGCCGCGGTCCTCCTCTTTGCGTGTCGGTTCATCGCCTCTCTCAGATTCTCAGACCTTGAAGTCCTCTTCGGTGAACTCGAGCGTCTTCTTGGCCTTGACGGCCTCGTTGGCCTTCAGGACCATGACGGCCGTTTCGTACCCGACCTCGGCCGGACAATTCAGTTTCTCTTTGCCGCGCATCGCGTTGAAGAAGTTTTCGATGTGCGGCTGGTGGTAGGACGCCTCGACCTCAACGTTGAAGAGGAACGCGACAGGCGCGGGCGACTTGTAGATGGCCATGATCTGGTCGGCGGCCGACTTCGGCTCCTCGGCGGCGGCCTCTTCCTCCTTGGCCTGGAGGATGTACCCCTTCTCCACCCACGGGGTCCAGGGGTGCTTGCCGTCCACCGAGGGCAGGTGGCCTTCGGCGTAGATGCGGCACTGGCCGGGCGACTCGGAGATGGAAAGCGTCCCCGTGTCGCCCATGAACGACTCGAAGTACCCGCGGGCGCTGGTCGTGGTCAGCGTCTGGTAGAACGCCCGGACCACGCCCTTGGGGGTCTCGTACTCGTAGATGGCCAGGATGTTGTCGAACGTTTCGTACTCTTTCCAGTAGTCGGTGCCGCCGCTGGCCTGGACCGACTTGGCCTTGCCGTTGACGAACCAGGGGAAGATGTCGATCTGATGGCTGCCGATGTCCTCGATGGCCCCGCCGCCGTACTTCCAGAAGAACCGCCAGTTGCGGAACTGGAACATGTCCTCGTAGCCATACTTGTTGAGGACCGCCTTGTCGACGGGGTACTTCTCCGGGTAGCCGCGCGGGGCGCTGGCGGCCGTCGAGCGGTTCCACTGGCCGTAGATGTGCGTGATGCGGCCAAGCAGGTCGGCCTCGTCGATCAGTTTGTGCTTCGCGAGCAGGTACCGCGGGTTGGAGCGCCGCTGGTGGCCGATCTGGAGCAGGTTGCCCGTTTTCTTGGCCGTCTGCACCATCTGCTTGGCCTTGGCCAGGTCGTTCGACATCTCCTTCTCGCAGTAGACCTGGAGGCCGGCCTCGAGGCACGCGCAGGCCTGTTCGTGGTGCGCGAAGTCGGGCGTGGCGATGATGACGGCCTGGAGGTTCTGCTTCTCCTTCTCCAGCATCTCGGCGAAGTCGGTGTAGACGTTCGTCTCGTGGCCGTACGCCTGGAGCCGCCGGCTGGTGTACCGCTGGCTGTAGTCCCAGATGTCGGCGATGGCCTTGAACTTGATGCCGGGGATCTTGACGGCCTGCTCAATGAGGACGCGGCCCTGGGTGCCGGCCCCGATGATGCCGACGTTGATGTCGGCCGAGGCCTCGGCCGCCAGCACCGTCGGCGCCACCGCCAGGCCGGCCCCGACGACGGCCGTCGATTTCAGGAATCCGCGTCGGCTGACGCCCAAATCATTCCGGGTCTTTTCCGTAGCGCTCATCTCGTCTCTCGCCTCCTATCGAGTTTTGGTTCCGCGGTTCGCTTTCCCGTACCGCGCGGGCGGCCGTAGAGGCGGCCATTGTACCCGCTTTCCGGCAAATGCCAAGCATCTCTCGGCGAAATCTCGCCGTCACGTCAGACGCCCGGGACGGGCGTTTCATCGCGAGATTCCCGCGATGGTCGCCCCTATAAACCCGATGCCCCCGCGCCCGTGCCGCGGAAAAGCCATGTAGGCCGCGGCGCGCCGCGGCCTACGCCGAGCCGCGACGTACACCTGTTTCCGGGCCGCGAACGAGCCGCGTGCGGGAGCACGCGGGGACGCTCGATTCTGCGCGGAATGCTCGCGCGCTCTTCGAACGGCCCCGCGACCTTTCCGAAGTCTCGACCCGTTCCGGGCCGGTCGCGGCTCGAACGGCGCCGCGCCCCGCCTCGTTTCGCTCGACCGACCCCATAGCGCAACCTCCTTTCGTGCAGGTTCTCCATGAGGTACTCGGAGGAAGCGGCGAAACCCCGCAGGCGTTGTTGCTGTTCGAGCCGCGACCCCCGCCTTTCGAGCCGCCACGTAGTCCCGCGCGGCGGGTCTCCGCACCCGCCGCGCTGGAAAGCCGTTCGAGCCGCGTGCGGGAGCACGCCGTTCGAGCCCGCCGCAGAAGCGGCGGGTCACGTTCGATCCGCGTGGCACGTGCGTCACGCATCAAACGTGACCGGGTGCTCCCGCACCCGGCTCGAACAGCGCCGTATATAGGCGGCGCGCCGCGGCCTACAGATGCCACGGCGGCCGCATCGGCGGGTTGACCAAGCACTCGGCGGCGTCGTCCCCGACGACGCGCTCCGCCGACGGGTCCCAGCGAATCGCCCGGCCGAGGCGAATCGCAAGGTTCGCCAGGTGCAGCGGCGTGACCGACCGATGGGCCGCCTCAGCCCCCGGCAGACGGGTGGGGGCAGAGGACCGCGTCGTCACGGCCTCGGGAAACTCGATTGTCGCCGGCGGTTCGACGCACGCGTCGACGACCTCGCCGAAGTGCGGCGGGTCGAACGTCAGGCGGTGCCGGCGCGGGTCGAAGAACGCCCGCCCGGCCGGCCCCTCGACGAACGGCGCCGGCGCCGCATCCGGCCGGCCTGGTGTCTGGCGCGTGTCCGGCTTCTCGGGGAAAGGCGCCTGATACCTTTCCGCCTCGGCGCCGCGCTCGCCGCCGCGCCCCACGACCTCCGCCTCGCCGCTTTCGAGCGTGATGCGCGTCCCGTCGGCGTACTCGATGACGGCCCGGCGCCACGGGCCGACGGCGTCCGCGTGCGCCGGCTGGGGGCCGTCGGCCGACACATGCACGGGGCCCGCGTCGTCCAGGCCGAGGGCATAGTGCACGCCGTCGAGCCAGTGCTGGCCCATGTCCGTCAGGCCGCCGCCGTCGTAGTCCCAGTAGCCGCGGAACGTGCGGTGGACGCGGTGCGGGTGATACGGTTGCTCCGGCGCGGGGCCGAGCCAGAAATCGTAGTCGAGGGCCGCCGGCACGGGCTGCGGGGCGAGGTCGGTCCGCCCCAGCCACGTGCGGACCTTGAAGCCGAAGCCGCTCGCCGGGCCCAGGCGGACCGTCAGCGGCCGGCCGAGGACGCCGGCGGTCACGGCCTTGCGCAGGGTCCGCCACGGGCCGTCGCGGCCCATCGTGTGGACGCAGACGACGCGGCCGTAGCGGCGGGCGGCGTCGGCCACGGCTCGGCCCTCGGCGATTGAACGCGTGAACGGCTTCTCGCACAGGACGTCCTTGCCGGCCCGGACCGCGGCCAGCGTCACCAGGGCGTGCCAGTGCGGCGGCGTGGCGACCACGACGACGTCCACGTCGGTGCGGTCCATGATGCGGCGGAAGTCGGCAATCGCCCGGCAGCCGCGGCCGGCCTTGGCGGCGGCAGCGGCGAGGCGCCGGCGGTCGACGTCGCACACGGCCACCTGGACGGGCGGCGCGTCCGGCGTGTTCGCAAGGACGTGGATCATCCCCACCGCGCCGGTGCCGACCGTGGCGCGGGTCGGCACGGCGCTCGGCGGTGTGTGACCGGGACCACCGAGGACATAGCGCGGCACGACGATAACGGCGGCCGGGGCGGCGCGCAGCAGTCGTCGGCGCGTCAGGCGAAGGGTGACCATGGCGGCTCCGCGCAGCATGTAGGCCGCGGCGCGCCGTCTTTCGAGCCGCGACCGTGAGGTCGCGGGTACGTCAGGATGGCGCGCGTGCATTGTGCGCGAAGGCGAACGTACCCGCGTGCTTACGCACGCGGCTCGGGAGCACGGGCGCGAACGCGGCTCGCCGCGGCCTGCCGTCAGCCGCCGGCCTTCTTGAGAAGGGTCTGGGCTTCGCCGTTCAGGCGTTTGTCTTTGGA
Source organism: Planctomycetota bacterium (assembly GCA_016782785.1). GTDB lineage: Bacteria > Planctomycetota > Phycisphaerae > FEN-1346 > FEN-1346 > BS750m-G62. The sequence continues at coordinate 9,572 of JADHXV010000032.1, forward strand.
GATGGCCAGGACCTTCTTCATGGCTTCGACGATGACGGGCTTGCCCTGGCCTCCGAGGTTCTTGGCGATGGCAACGGCGGCGGCGCAGGCCTCCTTCTGGAGGGCCGCGTCGTCGAGCGCGGGGATGACCATCTCGAGAGCGGCGACGGCCTTGACGCCGCCCAGGCCGCCCAGGACCTGCTTCTTCTCGTCCGGCCGCTTGGCCGCAGCCATGGCGTCCTTGTACATCTGGAGCCGCTGGTCGGCCTTCAGGCTTTCGGAGCCGGCCAGGCGGATGTACCCGCGCAGGGCCAGCACCTGGTGGGCGGTCTTCTCGACCGTCTGAGCGATGGCCAGCAGGTCGGGGGCCGCAGCGGGGTCGGGCCAGTCGGCCAGCGACCGGATGGCGGCGTCGCGGACCTTCTCGTCGTCGGAGCCGACGCACTTCTTGAGGGCGGCCAGCGCCTTGTCGGTGCCGGCGGCGGGCAGTGTCTGGAGGAGGGCGGCCTTGGCGTCGGCCGGCGCGGCATCCAGGGCCGCCAGCATCGCCGAGGCGCACGCCTCCTTTTCGGGACACCGCCCGGCGACGGTGGCCAGCGCCCGCTGGGCCGCCGGCCGGTCTTCGGCGTCCTTCGGGTTGACGACCAGGGCCACGAGTTCCGGCACGGCCTGGCTGCCGGCCAGTTTCTCGAGGGACCGGAAGGCCTCCTGGCGGACGGCCTTGTCATCGGCGCGGGCCGCCTGCACCAGGACGGGCACCGCCGCGGTCACGCCGCGGGCGCCCAGGCTGCGGATGACCTCCTTGCGGACGTTCGGCTCGGCCGACTTCGCCTGCTCGATCATGGCGGGGTTGACGTTGGCGGCCGGCAGGGTGTCGAGGGCCTGGCGAGCCTCGTCGGCGCACGGACCGCCGGCCGCCAGCGCTGTCAGCGCCGGCAGGGTCGAGGCGTCGCCGAGTTGTCCCAAGGCCAGGACGGCGGCCTTCTTGACGGCCTCGTTGTCGCTGGCGACGGCCTTGGCAACGGCGGGCAGGGCCGCCGGGTCGCCGCGGGCGCCCAGGTCGGCGAGCATCATGGCCTGGGTCTCGGGCGGGAGTTTCGGCAGGAGGTCCGTCAGGGCCTTGGTGATCTCGGGCCCGGCCACCTCGCGCAGGAACCGGAGGGCGGAGGCCTGCATCTCGGTATCGTTGCCGGTCAGGATTTCCGTCAGCAGCGGCATGGTCTTTTCGCCGCCGGCGGCCACGATGCCGCGCAGGGCGGCCGTCCGGACGTGCTTCGGCAGGTCGGGCTTGTACATCTGCTGATACATCTCGGCGGCCTGGGCGGCCTTGCCGGCGGCGAGCAGGCCGTCGGCGCACTGGAGGTAGGCGTCGCGGACGACCGCCAGGAGGTCGCCCTCGGCCTTGGTCCGCATGTCGGCCAGGGCCTCGACGGCCTTCGGACCGCCGATCTTGGCCAGGGCCCGGGCGGCCGCGGTGGCGGTGGGCTGGTCGCCGCCCTGGAGGGCCTTGACGAGGTCGTCGACGGCCTTCTCGTCGCGGCGGACGCCCAGCGAGTTGATGAGGCCGATCTTCTGGCCCGGCTTGGCCGACGCCAGGGCCTTCCGCATGGCCTCGACGGCCGACGGATGCTCGATGCGTTCCAGGGCGTAGCGGGCCATGTCGGAGAGTTGCTCGTCCACGAGCAGCGGGGCGAGTTGCGGCACCTGGGCCTCGGTCCCGAAGATGGAGAGTTGCCGGCACACCCAGCGTTTGGCGGCGTCGGTGGCGCCCGAGGAGAGCAGGGCGGCCAGCCGGTTGCACAGGTCGGTCCGCTTGGCCGGCTCGGCGGCGCGCAGCGTTTCCTGGATCAGGGTGAGCTGGGCGCGGCTCTGGCCGAACTCGTACTTCGGCAGGTCCTTCATGGCCTGCTCGACATCGGCTTCGGCGGCCCAGGAGACCGCGGCCGCGGCGAGCACACACACAACGAGACCGGCGAGGATCCGGGTTCGGGTGGACGGCATGGTTCGGCTCCTTTGTCTGGCGTCAGGCGTCGGTCGGTGCGGGCTGACTTTCGCATAGCGACCTTCCCAGGCCGCCGCGCGGTTCGTCCGGCCAATCGGGTTCCATTCTACCGTTGCCGCGGGCCGCTGCAACCGTTTCGCGGAGGGCGCGCGGGACGGCGGCTCAGAAGTTCCACGGACTCCGGGCCGGGCGGTCGCGCATGGCGTTGGCGCCCGGGTCGTTCACGAACTCCTCCTTGTCGAAGTCCCAGACGAGTTTGCGGTCGAGCCAGCAGGCGATGTCGGTCAGGTGGCAGAACGTGGCGGTCCGGTGCCCGTCCTCGGCGGGGGCGACCGTCGGCCCGCGCGTCTTGATGGCGTCGAGCCAGTTACGGCGATGGTCGGGGCTTCGGCCCAGGTGGATTTCGCCGGGGCCGATCTTGGTCTTCAGGAGGTCGGGCGGGTCGGCCTTGAGGGCCCCGCCGTGGATGGCCACGAACAGCCACCCGCGGTCGCCCTCGAACTTGATGCCCCGGCGGTCGCCCGTGATGCTGCAGATGACGTCCGGCGGCGCCTGCTCGCTGGACACGATGTACCGGATGCCGCTGGCGTACTGGAACTCGACGTTGTACTCGGTCGCCACGTCGAAGAGCGGGTCGTCGATGAATCGGCCCTTGCCGATAATCGTGGCCGGGCCTTTCAGGAGCGGCTCGGCCGCCAGCAGCGCGATGTCGTTGGTGTGCGCGCCGCGGTCCGTCAGTTCGCCGTCGGAGTAGTCGCGAATCCATCGGAACGTGCCGTGGCACCGGCGGGGATGGTACGGCTCCCACGGCCGCGGACCAAGCCACATATCATAATCAAAGCCTTCAGGGATGGGCTCGGGGCCTTTGCAGCCCGACGGGCCCACCTTCTTCGGCAGAAAGACGCGGATGGTGTGGACCTTGCCCAGGTACCCGTTCTGCACCAGTTCGCCGGCGTACCGGCAGTTGTCGCGCGAGCGTTCCTGGCTGCCCGTCTGGAACACCCGGCCGTAGCGCTTGACGGCGTCGGCGGCCTTTCGGCCTTCGAGGATGGTGTTGGAGACGGGCTTCTCGCAGTAGATGTCCTTGCCGGCCCGGGCCGCGTAGACGGTGAGAAGACTGTGCCAGTGGTCGGGCGCGCCGATGACGACGGCGTCGACGTCCGGCCGGTCGAGGACCTCGCGGAAGTCCTTGTACGTGTCGCAGCCGGCGTAGGTGGTGCCCTGGACGCCGCTGTAGTGCTTCTCGATGACGTTCTTGTTGGCGACGGCCCGGCCGCGGTCGACGTCGCAGACGGCCAGGACTTGGACGTCGTCATCCTGGAGCAGGGACCGCATGTGGCCGCCGCCTCGGCCGCCCACGCCGATGCCGGCAATGCCGAGGCGGTTACTGGCCGACGGGCGGGCCGCGAGGCCCAGGGCGTCGGCCGAAACGATGTACGGTCCGGCCAGGGCGGCGGCTGCGGCCCCCTGGAGCAGGCGGCGGCGGGTCAGGCGGGTTCGGCGACTCATGGTCTCTCCTCGATAACTCGTGTGTACGTGACGCGGGTGGCACGGTCACGCGGTCGTTGGCGTGGCCGGGGTGCTCGGCGCGTCCTCCACGGCCGCCCAGCCGTGTGGCCCGTCCTGTCTACCTGAACCGCGCCGGGCGGCCCAGGTGTCGGACAGAAACGGGCCGCGGCCCTTGCGGGCGCCACGGCCCGTTCGCACGTGACGTATCGACCGGCGCCAGGCCTGGCCGTGGTCGGCCTATGAGGCCGGCGCGTCGGCGGCCTGGGCTTTGGCCGCCGGCATCTCCAGGGTCCGGCTCTGGAGGCCGATCTTCGCCAGGACGAGGTACAGCAGGAAGCCGACGATGAAGGCGGCCACAGGCGGGCAGGGGACCTTGCCCGCGAGCCCTTCCAGGCCCGGAATCATGGCGATGAACTCGACCGCTCCCACCGCGAAGCCCACGATCCACGAGATCCAGCCGGCCAGGTTGAAGCCGGCTCGCGGGCCCGCCCACTTGCGTCCCGAGAGGAGGTAGTCGGCCATCATCGCGCCGCACACCGGGCCGAACGAGGCGCCGATGACGGTGAAGACCATGATGGCGTCGCCGGCCCATCCCATGACGGCCAGGACGATGGCCGCGATCGCACCCAGGCCGCACGAGTACAGCGGCCGGACCTTCGGCATCGTGGCCTTGAAACTGTTGGCTGCAATGAGCGACGAAAAGCACGCCGCCGGGAAGGCCGCGATCGCCAGCAGGTACATGAAGATGCCGGCGGTCTGCTTGCTGCCCATGATGGCCTCCATCAGGGCCGTCGGCTTCATCGCGCCGCCGGCCTCGACCATCTTGCTGCCGTAAGCGCCGGCAACGATGAGCATGGCCAGGCCGGCCGCAAAGACCGTGGCGAGGGCAATGCCCACCAGGCCGCCCAGGTGCACGTCCTTGGCGTTGCGGTTGCTCGAGGCAATGTCGGTGCCCGCCGCCCCGGCTGTCGCGAAGAAGCCGACCACGTACGTGCCGATGAGCGCGAAAATGCCGAACGTCGCCAGTGGCGGCGCGGCTTCCGCGCCGACCTTGGCGAGCGCCTGCGTGTCGAAGTCGCCGATGCCGCCCGCCGTCATGACGAACAGGATAACGAGAATGGCCAGCGGGATAAGCGGCAGGAACGTCGCCACGCGGGCCACGTACTGGATGCCCTTGACGCCCACGAACGCGCCGAGGATGATCCACACCGAGGCCACGACCATGTGCGCCGTGGAGCCCCTGGCGCTTTCAACAAACGGGCTGACCAGCAGTTCGCCGGTGAAGTATCCGTTTACCGCCAGCCACCCGAACTGGAGGACGCCCATCAGAACGCCGGGCATCAGGAACCCGCCTTGGGCACCGTAGGTGCTTGTCCCCACGATGTAGAGCGGCAGGCCCGTCTGCATGCCCAGCATTCCAGGCACCAGGTAGAAGAGGAAGTGGCAGACCAGGGCCGCTGCAATCAGGCTCAGCAGGCCGACGGCCAGACCATTCCCCAGGGCTGCGCCGAAGGGGAAGTTGTCCCAGAACACGAACCAGAGCATGATGCCCGCGTACGTCTGGGCCGTGGTCTTGAACCACGGGGATCGGTTAGTGGCGGGGTTCGCCACAGCCGACGCCAGGTAACCAGGCAATTTCCCGTTGGCCATGTCTGCTCCTTTCGCAGGCTTGCGTGCCAGAGACTTGCCGGCGAGGCTCAGGATCCCCCCCCGAAGCCCCCGCGTGCGGCCATCCGTAACGTGCAACGTACGGTGTTTCTAACTCCCCCCCCGCCAACGTCAAGAGAAAAACATCCCGAGCCGCCGGCGCGGAACTATGGACGGGCCGACCTTCGAGTCGTAATATTGAATGATCGCCGGCCCTGCCCGGGAGACCTGCCGGCCGAACTTCAAGGGAAAGAGGGGGCGATGCCGGCAAAACGCCGCAAGAGACGACCTCGCCGAGCCAGAGGGTTCCTCGTCATCCAGTTCCATCTCGACGCCGCTCCCGGCCGAGGCCGCATCAACCGCAGCGTCAACCGAGAGATGATCCGGAGCATCATCAAGCGCGTCGAACCCGATTCCGTCCAGTGCGACGCCAAGGGCCCGAGCGGCCTGGCCCTGTATCCGACCGACGCCGGCCGCCGCGCCCCCGGCCTGACCCGCGACGCGCTGCGCCTGTGGCGCGACGTGACGGCCCCCCGCGGCGTGGCCCTTTTTGTCCGCTACGCCGGCCTCCTCGACGCCGACGCCGCCCGGCGGCACACGGCTTGGGCCCGCGTCGGCCCCAAGGGCGGGCGCGACCGGGGGGCGGTCTCGGTCTTCAGCCCGTATGTCGATGAGAAGATGATCCCGCAACTCGTGGAACTGGCCGACGCCTGGGGCGTCGACGGCGCCTGGATCGACGCCGATGCCAACGCCGTCGAGCCCGACTTCGCCACGGACGTGGCCCGCGCGTTCCGCCACGAGGCGGGCGTCCGCCGCGTCCCGGCGGCCGCGACGCACAAGCACTGGGCGGAGTTCGCCGAGTTCTCCCGCCGCGGATACCGGGCCTACCTCCGCCGGTACGTCGACGGCGTGCACGCCCACGCGCCCGGCTTCCAGGTCGGCGCGAGCCGCGCCTTCTCGGCCCACATGCCCGAGCCGGTGACCGCCGCCGTCGACTTCCTCTCGGCCGACCTCGCCCCGCTCGACAGCGTCAACGATGCCCGCCTGCTCGGCCGCTGCTTCGTTCACCAGGGCCGGCCGTGGGACCTCGTCATCCAGAGCCTGTGCACGCACCCGGACGGCCGGTGCGCCAGCACCAAGAGCGCCGCCCAGTTGAAGCAGGAGGCCGCCGCGGTCATCGCGCTGGGCGGCGGCGTGGCGTTCGCCTTCCCGCAGAAGCGCGACGGATCCATCTACGATTGGCAGATGGACCGGATGGCCGACGTCGCCGGCTTCTGCCGCCTGCGCCAGCCCCACTGTTACGGCGCCGAACCCGTGCCGCAGGTCGCCCTCCTGTATTCGGCCGCCGACCTCTACCGCGCCGGCCCCGGTCTGCTGGGAGCGGGTGGCGACCGCGCCGCGGCCGTCCGCGGGCTCCTGAAGACGCTGCTCGGCCTGCATTACGCGGTCGAGGTTGCGATGGACCATCACCTGCTTGGCCGCATGGACGCCTACCCCCTCATCATTGTGCCCGAGTGTGCGTACCTGGCCTCCGACGTCCGCGACGCCCTGCTCGCGTACGTGTCGGGCGGGGGGAACCTGCTGGTGGTCGGCCCCGCCGCCGCGCGCCTGTTTGCCAACGCCCTCGGCGTCGCGTTCAAGGGCGACGACGCGGCGCGTCCGCAGTGGCTGGAGTGGCGCGGCAGCCTGGCCGCCATGGAGACCGTCTCGGCCGCCGTCCGCCTGAAGGGCCCCGCCCAGGCCCTCGGCCGCCTGTTCGACGCCAACGAGCCCAAGGGCGACGGCCGGCCCGCCGCCTCGGTCATCGAGTTCGGCGAAGGACGCATCGCCGCCACGTATCTGAACCTCGGCGAACGCTTCCAGCACGCCGCCACCGGCGTCGCCCGCGCCTTCCTCAAGGCCCTGGTGCGCGAACTCTTCCCCCGGCCGATGGTCGAGATCGACGGCGACGCCCCCGTCGACGTGGTCGTCAACCGCATCCACGGTCAACTGGCCGTCAGCCTCGTCAACACCGGCGGCCCGCACGCCGACCCGACGGTGGAGGTGTTCGACCGCGTGCCGCCGCTGGGGCCGCTGGCCCTGCGCGTCCGCACGGAGGGCCGGCCGGAGCGGGTCATCGTCCAGCCGGAGACGTGGCACCTGCCGTTCCATTTCCGCGAGGGGGCCGTGGAGGTCGAACTGCCGCGACTCGACATCCACCAGGTCGTGATCTTCGAGAACGCCTCGCAGGCCTGACGCGTAGGGGTACGGCCTGCCGTGTCCGAGCGCGCCCTTTGAGCCGCCCGAGCGGGGTGTCATTTCGACCGAGGCCCCGCGGAGCGGGGCCGAGCGGAGAAATCTCGCCGTTGCCGCGACGCGAAGCGGAACGTGCCGTGTGGCCCGGCCGGAGGCATGTAATCCCATGAAAGGCTGCCCCCAACCGGGTAGGCTCTTGGGCCGCGGCGCGCCGCGGCTCGCCCCGCCAGGGGCGATTGGGATGTAGCCACGGGGCGCAAGCCCGTGGAACCGGGTCGCCCCAAAATCCCCATGAGCCCCGGCAGGGGCGATTGTTCTCTAGCCACGGGCGCAAGCCCGTGGACCCGGATCGCCGCAAAATCCCCATGAGCCCCGCCAGGGGCGATTGTTCTCTAGCCACGGGCGCAAGCCCGTGGAACCGGGTCGCCCCAAAATCCCCATGAGCCCCGGCAGGGGCGATTGTTCTCTAGCCACGGGCGCAAGCCCGTGGACCCGGATCGCCGCACAAACCCGCCTGAGCCCCGCAGCAGCCAGAGAATCTATCGCCCCGCCGGGGCTGGAAAAGGCGGGGAGGGTGGTGTTCTGGCTCACCCACGGCTCACGCCGTGGGCTACTCTCTTGTCGCCCCTTCGGGGCGCTCGCCCTGGCCGTTCCCTCGCCTGCCCGCCTGCCCGATCCGCGCTTCTGACGCTCAGAGGCGGGACACGGCCAGGGAGCCGCGTTGCGGCACGCCTGCCCGAGGCGCGGGGCCGACGCTGTGCGGCGGGACGCGGCCAGGGGGACGCGGCCAGGGCGGCCCGCATAAACTAAAGCGTATATCCGCCCCTGAAAAAAGCCGAAAAAAGCCGTAAAAAACTGAAAATATCCGAAAAGTTGGGGTAAAAAAGGGGTAAGTTTCCGCGCGTTTCAGGGGTGGTTTTTCGGCCATTTTGGCAGGACAACGCCTCTGGCGCCTCGAAAACGCC
>JADHXV010000033.1 GCA_016782785.1 Planctomycetota bacterium
GGGGTACACGCCGCAGTACGAGCACATGTGGAACACCATCGGCAAGGTCGAGCCGCTCGCGCTGCTGATGCTGGGCGACAACGTGTACATCGACACGCCCAAGGTCCCCGCCACGCAGCAGTACTGCTACTACCGGCGGCAGTCGCGGCCGGAATGGCGGAGCCTGGTGGCCACGACCGGCGTCTTCGCCATCTACGACGACCACGATTTCTTCGCGAACGATTGCATCCCCGGCCCCGACATCGACGACCCGCCCTACAAGCGCGATGTCTGGAAGGTCTTCACGCAGAACTGGGCCAACCCCTCCTACGGCGGCGGGCCCAAACAGCCGGGATGCTGGTACACGTTCTCCATCGGTAATGTGGATATCTTCATGATGGATTGCCGCTTCTACCGGACCCTCGACAGCAACCCGCCCACCATGCTGGGCCCCGTCCAGAAGCGGTGGCTGAAGGAGGCGCTGGCCAGGTCGAAGGGCACGTTCCGCGTCCTGGCCTCGTCGGTGCCGTGGGCCTACGGCTCCAAGCCCGGCTCGAAGGACCCCTGGCAGGGGTACAAGGAGGAGCGCGAGGAACTCTTCTCGTTCCTGGCCAAGGAGAAGATCGGCGGCGTGGTGCTCATCTCGGCCGACCGCCACCGCAGCGACCTGTGGAAAATCGAACGGCCCGACGGCTACGCCCTCTACGAGTTTTCGAGCAGCCGCCTCACCAACATCCACACGCACGGCATCATGCAGGGGTCGATCTACGGCTACAACAAGACGTGCTCGTTCGGCCTGCTGGAGTTCGACACCACCGCCGCCGACCCCACCGTGACGTACAAAATCGTGACGATCGACGGCGAGGTCGTGCACACGTTCACCCTGAAGCGGAGCCAGTTGGCCGGCGGGCCGTGACCTGGTTGGTATGGAGAGAAGGGCGCGTATAACGCGCGGTGGGTCTCCTGACCCACTGCGAGAAAACTCGCAAGCGTGGGCATGCTGTCCGCCGGCGGGATTCGGCCGGTCCGGCCGGCGCTCGTGCGCGGTATAATGCACAGGAAGGCGGCCCTTCGAGGTTCCAGAAAAGGAGGCGCATGATGGAGAAACGCACGCAGTTGAGCATCGCCATGGAGAACGCTCCCGGCCAGTTGGGGCGGCTGTGCCGCGTCCTGACGCAGGCCGATGTGAATATACGTGGTATGTGCGTGTCCGACGCGACCGACGTGTCGGTGATCCGGGTCCTGGTCAGCGACACGCCCGCGGCCGAGCAGGCGCTCCGGCAGGCGGGGTTCGCGTTCACCTTGCAGGAGGTCCTGGTGGTGACGCTCGACGACCGCCCCGGCGCGCTCGAGGACCTGGCCGTCCGCCTCGGCCAGGCCGGCGTCAACGTCCATTACCTGTACGGGGCCGCCAACGGGGCCGAGGGCAAGGCTCAATTGGTCCTGCGCGTCAGCGACGTGGAAACGGCGAGTGAAATCCTGAGCGACTGATGGCCCGACGCCCCGCATCCCCCGGTTCGCCGCGGCCGAAGGGGCCCGGCAAGTGGCCGGCCGATGACCTGGCCCGGCTCCTGGCCGCCTACGCCGCCCCGGCCGGGGGCGACGTCCGCGTGGGCCCCGCCGTCGGCGTCGATGCCGCCGTCGTCCGCCTCGGCCGGACCGACCTGGTCGTCGCCAGCGACCCGGTCACCTTCGCCACCGACCGCATCGGCGCCTACGCCGTCACCGTCAACGCGAACGACGTGGCCGTGTGCGGCGCCCGGCCGCGGTTCTTCATCGCCACGCTCCTCCTGCCGGTGGAGGCCGAGCCCGACGCGGTCGAGGCTGTCTTCGCGGACTTGGCCGACGCCTGCCGCCGGCTCGATGTCCTCCTCGTGGGCGGGCACACCGAGTGCACGGCGGGCCTGGACCGGCCGATCGTCTGCGGCACGATGCTGGGCGACCTGGAGGGCCGCGAGCCGCTCTCCAGCGCCGGCGCCCGGCCGGGCGACGCCGCCATCCTGACGGGCGGCGCCGCCATCGAGGCCACCGCCCTGGTCGCCCGCGAGAAGGGAGACGCCTTGGCCGGCCGCCTCGACGCGGCCGTGCTCGCGCGGGCGCGCGACTTCCTCGCCGACCCCGGCATCAGCGTCGTCGAGGCCGCCCGCGTGGCCCGCGTGGCCGGCGCCCACGCCCTGCACGACGTGACGGAGGGCGGCGTCGTGACCGGCCTGTGGGAGATGGCCGAGGCCTCCGGCCTGGGCCTGGACGTGAGCGCCGACGCCATCCCCGTCCGCGACGAGACCCGGGCCGTGTGCGAGGCCGCCGGCATCGACCCGCTCGAGGCCATCGGCAGCGGCGCGCTGGTCGTGGCCGTGGGCGCCAGTGCGGCCGCGGACATGATTCGGGCCCTGGCGTCGGCGGGCGTCGAGGCGGCGCACGTCGGCGCGTTCGGCCCCGAGGGCGGCGCGCGGCGGATCACCCGCGCCGGCCGGACCGGACCGCTCGTGCCGCCCGGCCGCGACGCCGTCGCCGCGCTGTACGACTGAACGCTGAGCCTGTACCATAGGGCCCCGCGAGGCCCGTACGGGCCGCGCACAGGCGTCATGGTTAGCCGCCGCGCTTGTCCTTGTTCTGTACGGACCCGTATGGGCGCGGCGCGTGCCGTTGGCGTCGCGCGGCGAGTACGGAGACCCGCCGCGCACGCGTTGCCGCCGCGCACCAATCAGCAAGGAGGATCGCATGCACGACCGAAAAGCGACACTCACCCGCCGCACGTTCCTTCGCACCGTGACCGCCGCCGCCGCGGCCGCGCCGCTGGTCGGCTGCGCCGGCGCCGGGCGCGCGGCGGAGGGGGCGAAGCGCCTCAATGTCCTCCTCATCATGACCGACGACCAGGGCTGGGGCGACCTGGGGTGCCACGGCAACGAGAAGATCCGGACGCCGCAACTCGACCGTCTGGCGTCGCAAAGCGTCGAGATGACGCAGTTCTACGTCCAGCCCGTCTGCGCCCCCACGCGGGCCTGCCTGATGACCGGCCGGTACAACTACCGCACCGGCGTCACCGACACGTACCTGGGCCGGGCCATGATGCACGCCGACGAGGTCACCCTGGCCGAGATGCTCGGCCGGGCGGGCTACGCCACGGGCATCTTCGGCAAGTGGCACCTGGGCGACACCTATCCGCTGCGGCCCATCGACCAGGGGTTCCAGACGGGCGTTTGGCACCTGGGCGGCGGCATGAGCCAGCCCGCCGACCCGCCCGAAAGCACCGGCTACGTCGATGCCATTTACCAGGTCGACGGGGCGGAGAAGCGCCTCGACGGCTACTGCACCGACGTCTTCGCCGACGCCTGCATCCGTTTCATCGAGGCCAACCGCGACCGGCCGTTCTTCGCCTACCTGCCCACCAACGCGCCGCACACGCCGCTGCTGGTGCCGGACAAATACTGGCAGCCCTATGCGAAGATGGGTCTGGACGAGACGACCGCCAAGGTCTACGGCATGATCGAGAACGTGGACGAGAACGTCGGGAAGATCCTTGCGCGGCTCGACGCCCTGGGCCTGGCCGAGAACACCCTCGTCATCTTCCTCACCGATAACGGCCCGCAGCAGCGGAACCGCTATAACGGCGTGCTGCGCGCGACCAAGGGCACCGTGTACGAGGGCGGCATCCGCGTGCCGTTCTTCGCGCGGTGGCCCGGACGGATCGAGGCCGGACGCAAGGTCGAGGCAATCGCCGCCCACATCGACGTCGTCCCGACCGTGCTCGAGGCGTGCGGTGCGGCGGCGCCGGAGGGCGTGCGGCTCGACGGCACGAGCCTCCTGCCGCTCTGGACCGGCCGGGCCGGCGACTGGCCTGCGCGGACGCTTTTCTTCCAGTGGCACCGCGGCGACGAGCCGGAGTTGTACCGCAGCGCCGCCGCCCGCGAGCCGCGATGGAAACTCGTCATGCCCGGCAGCGCGAAGAAGCCCGTCTTTGAACTCTACGACATCCCCGCCGACCCCGGCGAGAAGCAGGACGTGGCGGCCGGGCACCCGGAGATCGTTCAGCGCCTGCGCGCGGCCTACGAGGCGTGGCTCAAGGACGTGTCGGCCACGCGCGGCTACGACCCGCCGCGGATTTACCTCGGCTCGACCCACGAGAACCCCGTCCGCCTGTCGCGCCAGGATTGGCGCGGGCCCGACGCCGGGTGGACGCCGACGTCGCTTGGCTACTGGGAGGTCCACGTGGCCCAGGCCGGCGCGTACGAAGTCGCGTTCCTCTTCCAGCCTGCGAAGAAGGAGCGCACGGCCGTCTTCGAACTCGGCGACGTTCGGTCGTCCGCCAAGGTGCCCGCGGGTGACGGCCGGTGCACCTTCGAGAACGTAACCCTGAAGGCCGGCGACGGGCGCCTGCACGCCCGTCTCGAAGGCGATGGCCCGCCCGTCGGCGTCAACTACGTGATCGTGAAACGCGTCTGAGCAGTTTCAGGTTTGTGCTGCGCGGCCCGTACGGGCCGCGCACGGATGGCGAAGAACGCGGCGGGTGCGCCAGACCCGCCGTGCACCACGCGAACGGAGAAGAAGGAGGAACCCCACCATGCAGACGATCGGCGAAACGTGTGTTCAAGGCCCCATCGTCCTGTGCCTGGCGGCCGCCGTCGCCTTGGCCGGCTGCGCGGTCGCCGGGGCGGGCGGCGCCGGCGAAGCCGCCAAGGCCGTGCCCGAAGACCGAGTTGTCAAGGGCACGGCCAGCGACGCGTATCCGTGGAACATCCCGCTGGCGGAGGCCCCGCTCGACGACGACCCGCTCACCTCGCCGCGCACGCTCTGGTTCCGCGAGGGCAAGTTCGGCATGTTCATCCACTGGGGCGTGTACGCGGTGCCGGCCGGCGTGTACCAGGGTAAGGAGGTGCCCGGCGTCGGCGAGTGGATCATGGAGAAAGGCAAGATCCCGATTCCGGAATACGAGAAGTTCCCGCCGCAGTTCAACCCCGTGAAGTTCGACGCCGACCAGTGGGTCCGCCTGGCGAAGGAAGCGGGCATGACCTACATGGTCATCACGTCGAAACATCACGACGGGTTCGCCATGTACGACTCGAAGGTTACCGAGTACGATATCATCGACGCCACGCCCTTTACGCGCGACCCCATGAAGGAACTGGCCGAGGCGTGCGCCAGGCACGGCCTCAAGTTCTGCTTCTACCACTCCATCATGGACTGGCACCATCCGCAGGCCGGCGGCGACCAGTTCGAGCAGTATCGCCAGAACTACCTCAAGCCGCAGGTCAAGGAACTCATCACCCGCTACGGGCCGCTGGGCATCCTGTGGTTCGACGGCGAGTGGATCAAGGAGTGGGACGAGGCCAAGGGCGGCGACCTCTACGCCCTCTGCCGCACCCTCCAGCCCAGCCTCGTCGTCAACAACCGCGTGGGTAAACGCAAGACCACCGACGGCGACTACGAGACGCCCGAACAGAACATCCCCGCCGGCGCCATCCAGGGACGCCTCTGGGAAACCTGCATGACCATGAACGACACCTGGGGCTACAAGGCGGACGACGACAACTGGAAATCCGACCAGGACCTCGTCCAGAAACTTATCGACATCTGCTCCAAGGGCGGCAACTTCCTCCTGAACGTCGGGCCCAAGGCCGACGGCACCATCCCCGAACCGTCCATCCAGCGCCTCCGCCAGGTCGGCCGATGGCTCGGGCACAACAGCGAGGCCGTCTACGGTACCACCCAGAGCCCGTGGACGAAGCACCCGTTCAACGGCCGCTGCACCGTCAAGGGCAACACGCTTTACGTGCACGTATTTGAATGGGACGGTCCCGTCCGCCTGCCGGGCCTCAAGAGCCGGGTGAAGAGCGTCCGCCTGGTCGACGCGCGCCTGGGTCAGGTCCGGCACACCGTGGAGACGGAGGGCGACGCGACGGTCCTGGTGATCGAGCCGCCCGCCTCGCCCGACCTCGTCGCGACGGTCATCGCGGTCGAGTGCGACGGGCCGCCGAAGGTCGAGCCGACGGCCGCCGTCGCCGCGGGCGCGCTGGTCGCCCAGGCCGCCGACGGCCGCATCGTCCTGCCCGCCGCCAAGGCCGAAATCCACGGCGCCAAGGCCAAGTACGAGTCCGGCGGCGGCAAGGACAACATCGGCTACTGGGTCGACGAGAACGACTGGGTCGCGTGGACCGTCAAGGTCGAGAAGCCCGGCACGTTCGAGGTCGAAGTGACCTACGCCGCCGCACCCGATTCCGGCGGCGCCACGTACGAGGTCTACGCCGGCGAACACAAGGTCAGCGGCAAGGTCGAAGCGACCGGCGGCTGGACGGACTTCAAGACCGTCCGCCTCGGCACGCTCGATATCTTCGGCGCCGGCACGGTGACCGTCTCCGTCAAGCCGCAGACGAAACCCAACCTGGCGGTCATGAACCTGAAGGCTGTTACGCTGACGCCGGCGAAGTAGACCTGCTGCCGTGTCGCATACCGCGCGGCCCGTACGGGCCGCGCGGAGGTGGAGACCCACCGCGCCAAGTTGGATGCTGCTCATGCCGGCCTCCTTAAGGAATCGCCCATGGCCGAACCGGAACAGGTCGGCATCCTGACGCCCCCGCCGCCGCCCGAGCCGCGCCTCGTCGGTTCCGCGGTCTTCGGCGTCCGGCCGGGCCGGCCGGTGGTTTTCCAGGTGGCGGCGACGGGCGACCGTCCGATGCGTTTTGCCGCCGAGGGGCTGCCGCCGGGCGTTTCGCTGGACGCCGAGACCGGCCGCCTGGCGGGCATCGCGCCGGAGGAGCCGGGCGACCACGCCGTCACGCTCATGGCCGAGAACGCCCGCGGCCGGGCGTCGCGCACGCTCGCGCTGCGCGTGGGCAACTGTATCGCGCTGACGCCGCCGATGGGCTGGAACTCGTGGAACTGCTGGGGCAACGCCGTCGACCAGGAGAAGATTCGCGACGCCGCCCGCGGCATGGTCGAGTCGGGCCTCGCCCTCCATGGATGGTCGTATGTCAATATCGACGACTGCTGGCAGGGCTGGCGGGCGTCGCCCGAGTACGCCCTCGCGCCGAAGGACCATTTTCCCGACGTGGCCGCCCTGGCCGGCGAGGTCCACGCCCGCGGCCTCCGCCTCGGCATCTACTCCACGCCGTGGAAGACGTCGTATGCGGGGTACCCCGGCGGCTCGGCCGACACCGACGACGGCCGGGTGCTCGAGAAGGGCCACGCCTTCGGCCCGGTGGCGTTTCACGAGGCCGACGCCCGCCGGTTCGCCGCGTGGGGCGTCGATTACCTGAAGTACGACTGGCGCCCCATCGACCTCGAACACGCCCGGGCCATGGGCGACGCCCTGTGCGCCAGCGGCCGCGACATCGTCTACAGCCTCTCGAACAACGCCGCGCTCGAGGCCGCGCCGGAACTGGCCAAGGTCGCCAACTGCTGGCGGACCACCGGCGACATCGAGGACACCTGGGAGTCGGTCTCGGGCATCGGTTTTGCACAGGGCCCCTGGGCCCCGCTGGCCGGCCCCGGCCGCTGGAACGACCCCGACATGCTCGTCGTCGGCCGGGTGGGGTGGGGGCCGAACCTGCGCCCCACGCACCTGACGCCCAACGAGCAGGTGACGCACATCAGCCTGTGGTGCTTGCTGGCGGCCCCGCTGCTCCTGGGGTGCGACTTGACGAATCTGGATGACTTCACGCTGAGCCTGCTCACGAACGACGAGGTGCTGGCGGTGAACCAGGACCCGCTCGGCCGGCAGGCGACGCCCGTCCGCCGCGACGGACCCGCCGAGGTGTGGGCGAAACCCCTGGCCGACGGGTCGATGGCTGTCGGCCTCTTCAGCCGCGACGACAAGGAGCCGCGCGAGGTCGCCGTCCGCTGGCAGGACCTCGGCCTGGCGGGCCGGTGCCGTGTCCGCGACCTGTGGCGGCAGCAGGACCTGGGCGTCTTCGACCGCGCCTTCGCCGCCCGTGTCCTCGTGCATGGTGCGGTCCTGGTGCGCATCGCGCCGGCGTGACGTCGTCGTCGGGGCGCCTGCAACCGATGGCTGTGCACGGGAGGAGGAGCGATGATCCGCCTGGCCTTCAGCACGAACGCGTATACAAAGCACACGTTATCGCATGCGTGCGACGGGATCGCCGCGGCGGGGTACACGGCCGTCGAGATTCTGGCCGACCATCCGCACGCCTACCCGCCGTCGTTCTCGGAGCACGAGGCCCAGCGGCTGCGCGAGCGGCTCCGCGCGCTGGGCCTGGCGCCCGTGGCGGTCAACGCCAACACGGCGATGGCGTACTTCACCCCGCTGCCCGAGGCACTGACGTTCGAGCCGAGCCTCATCGCGCCCGACCCCGCCTGGCGCGACGATCGCATCCGCATCATGCGCGAGGCGATGGTGCTGGCGAATCGCCTGGGGGCGCCTGTCGTGACGATCACGGGCGGGCAGCCGCTTTCGGGCGAGCCGGCCGGGGTCCTCCGCGCTCGGCTGCTCGAGGGTCTGGAGCACGTCTGCCGGGCCGCCGACCTGGCGGGTGTGGACCTGGCCTTCGAGCCCGAGCCGGGCCAGTTCATCGAGACCACGGACGCCCTGGCGGACCTGCTGGAGGAGGTGGACCATCCGCGGCTGGGGGCGAACGTCGACGTCGGTCACGCCTGGTGCGCGGGCGACGACCCCGCCGAGGCCGTCCGGCGGCTCGGCCCGCGCGTCAAGCATCTGCATCTGGAAGATATCAAGAACCGCACGCACTACCACCTGATTCCGGGGGAGGGCGGCGAGATCGATTTCCGGGCCATCCGGCGGGCGCTCGACGATATCGGGTACCACGGGGCCGCCGCCGTCGAACTCTACACCTACGCCGACGAGCCGGACCGGGCCGCCAGCGAGTCGTTCCAGGCCCTGGCGCCGCTCTTCGGGGGGTGACGGCCGCGCGCGGAGCATGCGGCGCGGCGGGTGCGGAGACCCGCCGCGCGGCATTTGCGCTCGGAATGACATCTCTGCCGCGGCGGGTGCGGAGACCGGCCGCGCGGGTTCAGGCGGTCGGCTCGGAGGTGGCGATGCGGTCGCGGCCGCCTTCCTTGGCGGTGTAAAGGGCCTCGTCGACGCGGCGGAGGATGGCGTCGGCGGTTTCGTCGTCGGCGTGTTCGGCCACGCCGATGGAGAGGCTGGTCTGGACCTCGCGGCTGTCGACGCGGACGGGCTGGTTGTGCACGCGTCCGCGGAGGCGGCGGGCGAGTTGTTCGGCCTGGACGCCCGTCGTGTCGGGCAGGATGACGAGGAACTCGTCGCCGGCCCATCGGCCCGGCAGGTCCACGCTTCGGACGGTCTCCAGGAGGACGGCCGCCAGGTTCTGGAGGACGGCGTCGCCGCCGGGGTGGCCGAAACGGTCGTTCACGTCCTTCAGGCCGTCGACGTCGATCATGAGCACGGCCAGGGGCGTGTGGTACCGGCGGGCGCGGTCGGTCTCGTGGAGCAGGGTTTCTTCCAGGGCGCGGCGGTTGGCGAGGCCGGTGAGCGGGTCGCTCTTGGCGCGGTGCTCCATTTCGCGGAACAGCTCCACGTTGTAGAGACTGGCGCCGATGAGTTCGCCGATCTGCTCGATGACGGGCAGGTCGAGTTCCTCGTCGAAGCGGTGGCCGCCCTGCTTGTCGGCCAGGTTCAGGACGCCCAGGACGCGGCCGCCGCCTTTCAGGGGGACGATGATGCAGGAGGGCGTCTGGTATTGGCCCTCGAACGGGCGTTCGATGACGATGTCGTTGCGGCGTTGGAACTCGGCGAACTCGCCGATCAGGAGTAGTTGGCCGCGGCGGACGGCGTGGGCCATCGGGCTGTTCGGGTTGGAGGCCAGTTCCACGCGTTCGGCGACGGGCCCCTCGTGCGAGTGGCCCCGGAGGACCAGGCGGTCGGTCGTGGCGTCGTAGAAGTAGAGGCTGGCGCGTTCGGCGTCGAGCGCGGCCGGCAGTTCGCGGATCGAGACCTCGACGATCTGGTCGAGGTCCAGTGTGTTGATGCGGTGCGACAGGCCGGCCACCTCGCGGATGCGCCGAAGCGCCCGCTCCAGCCGGGTGCGCTGCTCGGCCAGGTCGTCGGCGCGGTGTTCGGCCTCGTCCGCCCGGACCGCCAAGGCGCTGATGCGCTGGGCCAGTTCCTCCGTGCGTCGGCCCAGGCGGTCGAGGGCGGCGGTCCGCTCGATGTTGCGGGCCCAGTCGGCCAGGCGTCGGCCCAGCACTGTCGCCGTCACGGGCGTCAGGAGGACGTCGTACGCGTCCCGGATGCGGTCGGGCCCCAGGGCGTCGATGACCTCGGCCGGGCCCGTCCAGACGCACCGGGCCAGGTTGGCCCGGAGCAGGTCGGCCTGCCTGCCGGCGGCCTCGGCGGCCGTGGCGGCGTCGACCAGTACGAGCGTCGGCTCAGTGCGGGTCAGCGCGAGGGCGTCGAGGCGCTCGGTCCGCTCCAGATGGAAGTGCGGCGGCGGGGCGGCCGACGACCAGGCCCGGCCCAGGGCCTCGTCGGGCGAGCACAGCAGCAGAACCAGCGGCTTGCCTTCGGCGGCGTCCGGACGCGGCCCGGCCTCGCCGGGCGAGTCGGTCTTTTCTGTGGGCTTGGCCATGGTGCTGAAAGTGTAATGCGAGCGGGCGGATACGTCCACTTGAAAGCGCGGGACGGGCGGGTGCGGATTAGCCCGGATTCCAGCGGGTGGCGATCTCTTCGTCGGTGACGACGCCTGCGGGCTGGCTGGACGGCCGCTTGAACGTCCGGTAGTACCAGTCGCCGCTGGCGCCGACCTTGCGCATGGCGTCGCCGAACTGCTCGGTGGTGAACCAGACGACGTGGCCGTCCATGCACGCGGCGAAGCCTCCGCCGCGGTGGCGGTTGGTGAGCGCGTACTTGCTGGTGTTGGGGGTCATATAGCCCTGGTCGAAGTCGGACTTGGGCTCGGGCTCGACGCCGGAACTCTCCTCGATGAACAGGAAGTCGTTGGGGTTGAAGTCGACATGGTTGCGGGAGCGGACGCCGGTCCGCCGGTCGCTGGACCACTGGTGGTCGCCCCAGGTGATGCTGGCGTTGACGACGTAGGACGTGGGCCCGACATCCTCGCCGGTCGTGAGCCGCTTCGTCAGGGCGCCCGTTGGCCGGATCCGGCCGTGGTCCATGTCGAGGGGACAGTACAGGATGTCCTCGTCGCCGATGTACTTGTGCTTCATGAGCAGGCCTTGGCGGTAGTCGGGCTTGCCCATGCGGTCGGGCGTGTACAGCCAGTTGTTGGCGCTGGGCATGGAGGTGCCCGTGGAGAAGAGGGGGAAACTCCCCTGGTACGTCGAACAGTAGTTCTGCATGGACTTGGCGAGTTGCGACAGGTTGTTCTGGCACTTCAGTTCGTTGGCGGCTCGCAGGGCCTCGTTGATCGCGGGGAACAACAGCGCCACCAGCGTGCCGATGATGGCCATCACCACCAGCAACTCGATCAGCGTAAAGGCCGTGTGTCGGCGTGCCACAGGTGGGCCTCCTACAGCCTGACCTCGTACAGCGAGCCCTTTGCCCTTATGCCCGACCCGCGCCATTATACGCCGTCCGCCAGTGTCCGGTAAGCGAAATGTGGCCGTGGAGACGCCCATTCGGGCAAGAACAGTTGCAGCCGCGGTCAAAGGGCGGTATCGATAGGGGCCGTGGGCTGGACGTCCTTCGGCAAATAGCGGTGACGGCGGAGAACGCGAACACACCATGGCCGACACGCTTGCTTATCTCGTTCCGCCGCTGGTGCTCGGCCTGATCGGCGGGTTCCTGGGCGGATACGCCGGCATTGCCGGGGCGCCGCTCCTGATCGCCCTGATGGTCATCCTGCTGGGCTGGGAGCAGCACGCCGCCCAGGGGACGATCCTGGCGGTGATGCTCGGGCCGATGACGCTCTTCGGCCTGCTGGTGATGCGCCATCGCCTGTGGCCGCTGCGGTATTACATCCTGGCGGGTGTCCTGGCGTACATGGTGGCCTCGTACGCGGGGGCGTGGGCGGCGTTTCGCGTGCCCGACCTGCCGCTGCGCTTGACGTTCATGGCGCTGTTGTTCGGGCTGGGCGTCCGGAACCTGCTCGTGCGGCCCGCCTTGGTGGGCCGGCCGCTGAATCCCCACGGCCTGACGGTCACGCACCCGCGGCTGGCGCCCCGGCCGGTGTGGGTGATCCTGGTGTGCATCGTCGTCGGCGTGATCGGCGGGTTCTGGGGCATCGGGGCGGGTGTGCTGATGGTGCCGCTCTTCATGGGCCTCTTCGGTGCCCACAAGGACGACGCCCGGACGCTGTCGCTGGCCATCCTGCTGCCGCCCGTCAGCCTCGGAGCGGTCGTCGTATATCATCAGCAGGGGGCCATCCGCTGGGACATCGCGGGCATCATCTTCCTCGGGTACATGGCGACGAACTACTTCGGCGCCAGGCTGGGCCGATGGCACGACCACGCCACGTTTTCCCGATGGTTCGGCCTGGTGATGCTGCTGCTGGGCCTGAGTCACCTGGCCCTGGTGCTCTGGGGCGGCCGGTGAGCCACGCGCCGCAACGGCAATGATGTGCTTCCCGCGCGGCGGCCTTCCCAGGCCGCCGCGAGAGACGCGGTTCTGGTCGGGGTGGTGGCCTGGGAAGGCCACCACGCGCAAGTTCATGGTCACCCCCTGCGGGGGATGACCATGCCACCCGCCCCGCTCACGGCGTCGGCGCCACCTCCAGCCGCAACTCGCGTCCCGGTTCCAGGCGGACGGGTATGCCCTCGGCCATCGCCCGGCCGGTGTGCGCGGCCGGGGCGCCGGCGGCCAGGTCGCGCACGGTGTACGACCGCTCGGCCTCCACGGTGAACCACTCGGGGAACTGGTTGATGCGGGGCCAGTCCATCGGCAACTTCATGTGGACGCGGTGCCGGGGCACGTCGAACAGGAGGCGTCCTTCCCACGGCTCGCCTGCCGCCAGCGACACGAGCAGCCTCTCGCCTTGCCGCACCGCCCCCACGCGCACGTCCTTCCGCCACGGCCGGACGGTGCACCCCTCGGACTTCCACAGGGCGAACAGGATGGCGGTGCGGGCGAAGTTTCCGTCGCCGTGCCAGCCCTCGATGACGCCGTCGGCCTTCTGGATGCCGAACATGCGGGTGATATTGGCGTCGATCCATGCGTCGGCGCCCTCGACCGGCTCGCGGTTGTAGAGGTTCAGCGCGCCCTCGACGCAGTCGGCGATGCCGTCCGAGCCCCAGCCTTCCCACGGGTACCGGAGGTACTCGGGTTTCCGGAGCGCCCCGAGCGCCTTGACGACCGCCTGCCGATACCGCTCGATGCCGTCCACCAGGTACACCGTGTAGAAGCCGTTGTAGTTGTAGCCCCAGTTGTCCGAGAGGGCCTGCTTCACGACCTTGCCGTCGCGGGGGTTGATGGTATCGACCATGAAGCCATCGTCATTCGTGCCGATTTCCAGCACGCGGTCGAGCATGGCGTGGATGGGCTCGCGGTAGGCGCGGGCCTTCTCGGGGCGGACGAAGTGGCAGGCGGCGTAGAGTTCCGTCAGGCCCGAGACCAGTTCGCACCCGTGGTCGTCCAGCCGCAGGCTCGTCATGTCGCGCGTGGGATGCCGGTCGCCCAGCAGATAGTAATCGCCCAGGCGGACGGCCCAGTCCAGGTACTTCGCGTCGCCGGTCATGAAGTGGACCCGCGCAAGGGTCTGGAGCATCTCGCCGTTGATCTCGACGCTGGTCGATACGATCTTGCCGTGCGGCGCCTCGACCGGCGCCCGCTCCCACATGGCGTCCAGGATCTCGAGCATCCGGTCGCACCACGGGCTGGGGCCCAGCCACTCGGTCAGCGGCAGCAGGCCGTCCTTGACGTACTCCGACGAGCCGAACAGGATGTCGGCCAGATTGATCTTCTCCGTGGCGAACCCCTGCTTCGAGAACGCGTACGTGTCGGGCAGGGGCCCCAGGCGGCTGGTCACGCGCCGCTCGGTGGCCAGCATCGCGCGCATCCGGCCGTCAAACATCGGCCGGTCCGTCAGCGCGCACGCCAGGACCATGAACGGGTAGTTGTCGGCGGCCGAGTCCTTGGCGTTCCAGATGTCCTTGCTCTGGGTGAGGTTCCGCGGGATGAGGCCCGTGGCCGGGTCGGCGTGGCCGAGCCAGCCGTCCACGAACCGCCGGCAGCGGTAGAGGGCCTCGGCCCAGCGGCGGCCGTTCGCCTCGGCCCGGCGGAAGGAGGCCTCGCGCCCGGCGTCCGGGCACGGGGCGGCCGGCCGCGTCGGCGTGTCCCACAGCGGCCGCATCTCGGCGAACGTCTCCGGCGGCGGCGCGACGGGGCCCACCTCCAGGTCCATCGTCTTCGGCTTGGCGCCGACCGCGGCCGCCGCGGCCTCGCCCGTGGCCAGCAGCCGCACGCCCGACAGGAACGTCGCCTTCTCCGACGCCGCCCGGCGCAACTCGACCTCGTACTGCTCGCCGCTGACGCCGGCCGGCACCGCCACGCGGACCGGTTTGAACCCGTCCCAGCCGCCCGCTTTCACGGGGACCTCTTTCCCGTTGATGACGACGACCGCCTCGCGCGTGTCGTTCTTCGAGCCCCAGTCGAATTCCAGGACGTGCCCCGGCGCCGGCGCCACGGGGATCACGAGCCATATCGTCGCCCGGCCCAGCCAGACGTACGCCGTGCCGCGGTAGACCTCGACCTCGGGCGTGTCGGCCGCGATGGCCAGCGCCGCCAGGACGGTCTCCTGTTGCCCGGCCTTCGCCGGTGCGCCGGCCGCCGCAGCGGTCGTCGCCGCCAGGATGATCATCGCCAGTGCGGTGCGCATGCGAACCTCCCTCGATATAACCGCCGGGCGCAACAGCGTGATGCGCGGCCCGTACGGGCCGCGACAGTCTCGATGAGAGCGCGGTGCTTGCGCAGAACCACCGCGCCCCACGCGCCTTGCTCTGCTCACGCCTTCAGCGAGAAGTCCCAGCCGTCGCGGTAGGCCCGGCGGAGGCCTTCCCAGGCCGCCGCGAAATCCGCCGTTCCCCGCACCGTGTTGGCCTGGGAAGGCCACCACGCGCGAGTAAACCACTTGTACGGCCGGAGGCCGTGAAATCAAGCGCACAAACCGGCCGCGGGTTTCTCCGAATCGCGTCCCGGGCCCCGCCGCCTGCCGACTTGGCCGCAACCGCGCTCCTTTCCGCGCATTAGAAGGGGGAAGGGCCGCGGGCTCGCTGTCTCTCCTCCTCGAAAGGGACCGTCATGCGCCGACGCCTCATGTACCTGCTCCCCGTCCTGTTTGGCCTGTTGGCCGTCCTCGTGCTGCCGGTTGCGTACGCCCCGGCCGCCGAAACCGCCCCGGCTGCCCCGGCCGCCCCGGCCGCCCCGGCCGCCGAGGCCGAGAAGGCGGCGCGGCCGCCGTGGATAAGCAAGACCTTCAAGGTGGAGATGAGCGACGGTGTCCACCTGGCCACCGACGTCGTCCTGCCGCCGCTGGGCGACGGCCCGTGGCCGGTCATCCTGAGCCGGACGCCGTACGGCCGGAAGATGGCGGGCGCCCCGCAGGTGGCGGCCCTCCTGGGCTACGCCGCCGTCTCGCAGGACATGCGCGGCCGGTTCGACTCGGAGGGCGAGAACCTGCCCTTCATCGGATGTGGATGGGTCGATCACCAGGACGGCGCCGATACGGTCGCCTGGGTCCGCCGGCAGTCCTGGTGCAACGGCAAGGTGGGGACCGTGGGCGGGTCGGCGGGCGGCATCACCCAGAACCTCATGGCCGCCACCGCACCGGAAGGCCTCGTCTGCCAGTACATCGTCGTCGCCGCCGCCAACCTGTACACCGACGCCGCCTACCAGGGCGGCGCCCTCAGGAAAGAGCAGATCGAGAACTGGACCAGCCAGCACAAGTTCGACCCGAAGGCCATGGAGGTCTGGCGCGAGCACCCCGCGTTCGACGAGTACTGGCACCGCCTCGACTCCACGCGCCGCCACGACCGGATGAACTGCCCGGCCCTGCACGCCGGCGGATGGTTCGACACCTTCTGCCAGGGCACCATCGACTCGTTCGTCGGCCGCCAGGAACACGGGGCCGAGGGCGCCCGCGGCACGCAGAAACTCGTCATGGGCCCGTGGACGCACGGCGGCATCACGCGCGGCAAGCAGGGGGCCCTGACGTTCCCCGGCGCCAAGCCCCCGCAGCAGTACGACATGCTCCTCTGGTTCGCCCATTACCTCAAGGGCGAGGACAACGCCGTCGCCAAGGCCAAGGCCGTCGCCTACTACACCATGGGCGACTGCGACGACCCGAACGCCCCCGGCAACCGGTGGCAGTTCGCCGACCGCTGGCCCGTCCCCGCGACCGAAACACCTTACTATTTCTACAAGGATGGCACGCTCGCGACGGCCAAACCGTCCGCCGACGCGCCCTTCTGCGAGTACACGTTCGACCCGGCCGACCCGTGCCCGACCGTGGGCGGCCGGAACCTGACCATTCCCGCCGGCCCCCGCGACCAGCGGCCGGTCGAAGGCCGGGGCGACGTCCTCACCTTTACCACCGAGCCGCTCGAGGCGCCCCTCGAGGTGACCGGCCGCCTGCTGGCCAAGGTGTTCGTCTCGTCCAGCGCCTGCGACACCGACCTCTCGGTTCGCCTCTCGGACGTCTACCCCGACGGCCGGAGCATGCTCATGTCCGACGGCATCCTGCGCCTCCGGTACCGCGAGTCGCTCGAAAAGCCGGTGCTGCTGGAGCCGGGCAAGGTCTACGAGGTGACGGTGGACCTGTGGTCGACCAGCATCGTGTTCAACACGGGGCACCGGATTCGCGTGGCGGTGACCTCGTCGAACCATCCGCGGTTCGACGTCAACCCCGGCACCGGCAGGCCGTGGACGGAGGGCGAGGAACGCGTGACGCAGACCAACCGCGTCTATTGCGACGCGGCCCGGCCGTCGTGTATCCTGCTGCCGGTTGTGAAGTAGACCGCGGCGCGCTGCGGCAGGTCGTCGTTCGTGTCCGTGTGGCCCGGCCCGTACGGGCCGGGGGCCGGCGGGCGCTCTTGCGCCGCCCTCGACCCGAGAGGAGACATCGCATGTTGATACGTCAAACCGCATTGCTCGCCGGCGTCCTCGGCTGCGTCCTTGCGCTCCTTCTGGCCGCCTCGTCTGCGCCGGCGGCCGAGATTCACGTCGCCCCCGGCGGCAACGACGCCGGCCCCGGCACGGCCGAGAGGCCCGTCGCCACGCTCGCCCGTGCCCGCGACGCGGCCCGCGCCCTCATCGCCAAGGGATTGACGGCCCCCTGCGAGGTCGTCGTCCACGCCGGCACGTACCGCCTGGCCGAGCCGCTCGTCCTCGGCCCCGAGGATGGCGGGACCGCCGACCAGGCCGTCACCTGGCGGGCGGCCGACGGTCCGTCGCCGGTCGTCTCCGGCGGCCGGGCCATCACCGGATGGAAACAGGACGGCGACGTCTGGCGGGCCGCCATTCCCGAGGCGAAGGCCGGCGCGTGGACGTTCAACGAACTCTTCGTGGGCGGCGAGCGCCGGCCTCGCGCCCGCCACCCGAACGAGGGCTACGCCCGCGTCGAGAAGGTCATCGACGACCGCCGGTCGTTCACCTGGAAGGAGGGTGACCTGCCGGCGCTGGCCGACGCGGGCGAGGCGCAACTGCTGTTCCTTCACGACTGGTCGGTGACGCGCGTCCGCATCGCGTCGATGGACGCCGCCTCGCGGACGCTGGCGACGGCCGACCGCGTCGGCGGCCCGGCGGCGTTCTGGCGGGTGGGCGGCTTTGAGCCGCACCCGCGCTTTTCCATCGAGAACCACCCCGCGCTCCTGGATGCGCCGGGCGAGTGGTATCTCGATACGAAAACGGGCGTCCTCACGTACCGGCCGATGCCGGGCGAGGCCGTCGGCACGACCGAGGTCGTGGCCCCCGTCGCGGCGCAGGTGCTCGTG
>JADHXV010000034.1 GCA_016782785.1 Planctomycetota bacterium
GCCCGCCGCATCGTCGGGCCGGACCGCCTCGTCGGCACGAGCACGCACAGCCTGCCGCAGGCCCTGGCGGCCGCCGAGACCGGGCCCGATTACATCGCCTGCGGCCCGATGTTCCAGAGCACCACCAAACCGCAGGCGGCCATCCCCGGCCCAGCCCTGTGCCGGGAGGTGACCGCGCAGGTCGGCCTGCCGGTGATGGCGATCGGCGGCATCACGTCGGAGAATGCGGCCGAGGTCCTGGCCGCGGGGGCCCGCTGGCTCGCCGTCTCCGCCGCCGTCTGCGCCGCCGCGGACCCCGAGGCCGCGACGCGGCGGCTCACGGAGATTATCAGCGGCGGCGAGGTGTGAATGGGAAAACGAGTTCGAAAATCAGTTGCCTTGCCTACCGCTCAATGCTACAGACGGGAGGTGCAGGCGACCGCGGCGCCAGTAAATGGATGAGCCGATTGTCGGAACGGGCCCCCGAGTGCTTTCGGCAGGTATGCGCCGTAGCGCATCCTGATATGAACTTGATGGCATAAGACGCACCGCCGGACTGCTTCCGGAAATCCGCGTGCCACATGGCGAATGAAGAGAAGGCGGCGATACAAGGGATCGGGCTTGTTTTGAACTTCGTGGACGTCACCGTTACCCTTCCTGTCGAAGTGCTCCCCGGGTGCATATTCCGGCGCGCAACCGATGGAGAGGTTGAGTCTTTCAAGAGGTTCTTTTTGTGTCACGGCGACCGTGGGCGACGGGCTATCACGATGCTCCAAAGCGATCCGCCCCAGTCGTATGGACAGAATTGGCAACCCTTGGATCGCAGGCAATGGCGCTATTGGGTTATTGAAACCACTCGGGGCAACGGGCTCATGGAAGTCGGGATGGCGTCTCATCTGACTCACGTGGAACTGCGTTGCGACAGATTCTTCATTAACCTTCCCACTCCGGAGAGGATGGAGGCCGCGGGCCAGCTATCAGGCAACCCTCTTTGTGTGTTTTCACTATTCGGGCTGCCACAACCGCTCCGCTTAGACAAGGCCGTGCTCGAGGACATTCGCCAAACGGGGGAGAGCCTGGCGAAACTGGACACAGAAAGACACAAGCCGATTCGAGCGACGATTGAAATGAACTACTCCCTAGCCGACATGGGATTCTTCGATCAAGGAAGCGGGGAGGTCCGGCTTTTTGTGCTCGGACTGTTCGGGGTAATTGAGTCGCTAATTACGCATAGTCCCAAGGCTGGCCATGATAGCCTCACGCATCAGATTAAGACCAAGATGAATCTGTTGAACAGGCGCTTTGACGAGCCATTGGACTACTCGTGCTTTGATGACGGCCCCCCCGACACACTCTGGTCACGCCTTTATTCCTACAGAAGCGCCATTGCCCATGGCGGACAGGCGGACTTTGGGGGTAAGCACCAGGTCCTCAAGGATGAACGCACGGTCACAACTTTTCTGCGCTACACGGCCAAAGCGCTTCTGCGATATGCCTTGCGTGAACCCGATCTCGTTCTTGACCTGCGAGCCTGCTAAGTTGGAGTTCGTAGTTCAGGAATCCGCGCAACTCGCTACTCGGCACCCCCGCTTTTCGCCGCGGCTTACGATGGTTCGTGCGTCGGTGGCTTTCCCCTTTTGCATTGCCCGCGCGCAGGCGGTCTGCTACATTGCCCGCCCGGCACAAGGAGACGCCGCATGAGTCCATCCCAGAGCGACACGGCCCCCGTCATCCGCGGCAAGGCCCACGTCTTCGGCGACGACGTCAACACCGACGAGATCATCCCCGCCCGGTACCTGAACCGCACGGACCCCGCCTTCCTGGGGGCCCACTGCATGGAGGATGCCGACCCCGAGTTCGTCCGCAAGGTCCGGGCGGGCGACGTCATCGTGGGCGGCAAGAACTTCGGGTGCGGGTCCAGCCGCGAGCATGCCCCCATTGCCATCAAGGCGGCGGGGGTGGCGTGCGTCGTGGCCCGCAGTTTCGCCCGCATCTTCTTCCGAAACGCCATCAACATCGGGCTGCCGATCGTGGTCTGCCCCGAGGCGGTGGCCGACACAAGCGGCGGCGACGACCTGGAAATCGACCTGGCCGGCGGCCGCCTCGCCAACCGCACCACCGGCCACGCGTTCACCTTCCCGCCGTTCATTGAAGAGATTCAGGAGATTATTGCCGCGGGCGGCCTCATGCCGTTCGTCAAGGGGCGAATGGGGAAGGCGTGACGGCACGGGCACAGGTGACGGGCCGCCAAAAACGGCAAGAGCGAGACGGAAGGCAACAGCCAAACGGCAACGGCGAGATTCTTCGCTCGCTTCGCTCGCTCAGAATGACAACCTGCGTAGGCGTACGCCGACGAGGCACGTCCGCCTGCCGCCGCGGCGGCCGAATTTCGATTGAAAAACCCCGCCCGGCTCGTACCATACAGCGGTTGGAGCCGACGACGAAAGGACGTGCCATGCCCCCGCGCCATACGTTCCCGCTGTGGATGACCCTCTCGGTCCTTGCCTGCCTCCTGGCCGCCGGCTGCGGCGGAGGGGAGAGCGAGCAGCCGCCCCCCTCGGGCGACGCCTTTCAGCGCGTTTCGCGCCTGTGGCCGGACGTTTCGCCCCCTCCGGAACCGAGCCCTAACGTGACCGGTTCGCTCCAGCCCGGCGCACCGGTCGGCGGCGCCACCCCCGCGGCCCCGCCTGCGGGCGAAGCACCCGCCGGTGAACCGCCTGCCGGCGAAGCACCTGCCGGCGAAGAACCCGCCGTTGAACCGCCTGCCGGCGAAGCCCCTGCCGGTGAAGCCCCTGCCGGTGAAGCACCTGCCGGCGAAGCCCCTGCCGGTGAAGAGCCCGCCGTTGAACCGCCTGCCGGTGAAGCCCCTGTCGGCGAAGAGCCCGCCGGCGAAACCGATGGCGGCGCCATGGACGGTGCGATGGACGGTGCGACCGACGGCGGTGACGACGCCGGCGGCGGCATGGACGGCGGGACCGACGCAGCCGGCGACGACGCAGGTGGGGCCATGGACGGCGGCACCGACGCAGCCGGCGACGACGGTGCCCCGCCCGACTCCGGCAACTCGCCCTGACCGCACCCCGCTCCGCGCGGGCCGCCGCTGCGTCCGCTTCGAACGATCATAACCCGCGGAGGTCGCCGGTGCCCGCCGACGCCGACCCCACCATCCACGTCCACAGCGTCCAGGAAGAGTATTTTTATATGATGGTCCACCCGTGCCCATGCGGGGGACCGTGGCACAGCGAGTCGCAGGAGATGGACGAAACCGGGGCGAAGGTCCTCCACCCCGTCACGGCGCGATGTTTCAAGTGCGGCAAGCAGCGCACGTTCCACTTCGCCCTGGACGAGCGGCCGGGGCCGGCCGACCCCATCCGCGCCGTGAACCCCACCGACGAGGCGTCGCGGGCGCTGGACCTGGCCGAGTGGCTCGACCTGGCGCAGTTCTACCTGGCGCGCATCGAGCGGCTGACGGAAGCGGTGGAGAAGGCCCAGTCGCTGCTCGACGCCCGCCAGTGCCTGGAAGAGGCGCGGAAGTTCTTCGGTCCCGGCGACGTGGCGCCGCCGGAGTCGGCCCTCTGGTCCGACGCAAGCCGGCGCAAGGCCCGCAAGCAGGCCGAGGCGTTCCGCCGGTCGACGATCGAGTCGATGCTCGAGCGCCTTCCATCGATGGACCGTCTCCGCCAGGTCGATTCGATGGAGCAGAAGACGTTCAAGCGGGCCGTCCGCGACCGCGCCAGGGAACGCGTCGGGCGCAAGTGGTGGCAGTTCTGGAAACTCTTCCGCCGCAAGTCCTGACGACGTTCCCGGTCATCCATCCCCGCCGCTGTACGTCAGTTTCCGCGCGGGAAGGGCCGCACCCCGCTGTCATCCCGAGCGAGCGCAGCGAGTCGAGGGATCTCGCTGTTCGGTTCGCAACAGGACTTCTCCGCGCGGAAAGGTGCGTTGCAGGACTACCCGCCCGCGTCGAACACCGCCCGGCTCGTGTCCCGGCCCGCCCCCTTCAGATGGTCGATGAGCAGGCGGACGTAGTTGGTGGGGATGAGCGGTTCGTCGGCCAGGCCCAGGTCGGCCAGTTCCGCCAGGACGACCTCCTCGTTTGGTCCCTCGACCTCGGCAAAGAAGCCCAGGTGCGGCACCTCGTCGAGGACGACCTCGCACGCGCCGCCGTCGAAGTGCGTGCGGCGTTTCTCGTAGCGGAACGTCTCCGCCAGGCCAAGCGCCGCCAGAATGTCGACCATGGGCCCGGCGGCCTCCAGGGCCACCTCCGCCTCGGGCCGGCGCTTCAGTGGGCCCCTGGCCATCGGGCCCTTGTACGTGAGCAGCGTCCGTACGGGCGCGGCGCAGCCGGGTTGAAACTCTTCCCGCAGCCGCAGGGCCGAGCCGCTCCGGCGGAGCGACCCGCCGGCATCGTCGAAGAGGCGGTTGACCTCGAAAACCGTGTCGCGGAGCGTCCGGCCACGGCCCGCCAGGCGCCGGCGGAACACCTCCGGGTCGGGGACGCGGATCTTCGCCTCGATTTCCTCGGCGGGCATCCGGCTACTCCTCGGCGCCGGACTCGTCGCCGCGGCTACCGCTGGCGGGCTCGAACCACGGCGGCCGATCGTGCGCCACCAGGATATGCTTGGCCCAGCGGACGTCGTCGCGATCGGGGAAGTCCGACCGGTGGTGCACGCCGCGCGTCTCGGTCCGCGCCAGCGCCGCCTCGATCATGAGCCGGCCCACCGTCAGCATGTTCTGGAGTTCCCATCCGCCGGGCTGGTCGAAGACCTTGTCCAGGACGTAACTCTGCCAGAAGGCGATAAGGCTGTCGGCCTCGGCCAGGTCGTCGCCGGTGCGGACGATGCCCACGTTGCGCCACATGAGGGCCCGCAGGCTGTCGCGGACGTCCGGCACGTGCAGTTGGCCGCGCGTAGAATGGGCGGCGTTGCTCCGGATGCGTTCCGGGGCGCCGGGGTCGTTGCGTGCGTCGGGTGCGGCGTCGCCGGCCAGTTCGTCGGCGATGCGTCGGCCCACCGCGCGGCCGTAGACCAGCCCCTCCAGGAGGCTGTTCGATCCCAGGCGGTTGGCGCCGTGGAGCCATGTGGACGCCGCCTCGCCGCAGACCGACAGGTTCTCCAGGCTGGTGCGGCCGACCGTATCGGCCCGCACGCCGCCAATCATGTAGTGGGCGCTGGGGCGGACAGGAATCCGGTCGCGGGCAATGTCGATATCAAACTGGCTGCACGCCGTTGCGATGCCGGGGAACCGGTCGCGGACGCTCTCGCCCAGGCCCGTCAGGTCCAGGTACACGTAGGCGGCGCCGGTGCGGCGCATGTGGTCGAGGATGGCCCGGCTGACGACGTCGCGCGGCGCCAGGTCGCCCATGGGATGGTAGTCGGCCATGAAGGCGCGGCCGGTCTTGTCGACCAGCCGGCCGCCCTCGCCGCGGACCGTCTCGCTGATCAGGTGCCGGCTGGCGCCGGCAATGTAGAGCGTGGTGGGGTGGAACTGGACGAACTCCAGGTCCGCGAGGACGGCCCCGGCCCGGTACGCCATGGCCAGGCCGTCGCCGGTCGCCACCTCGGGGTTGGTCGATTCGCGGTAGATGCGTCCCAGGCCGCCGCTGGCCAGGACCGTCCGCCGGGCCCGCACCACCAGCGGGCCGTGCTTCTGGTTCCAGGCCAGGACGCCCACGACGGCGCCGTCGACGGTCAGCAGGTCGATGGCGATGGTGTTTTCGTAGAGGTCGACGGCCTCGTGGCGGATGACGCGGGCCAGCAGCGTGGAGGTGATTTCCTTGCCGGTCTCATCGCCGCGGGCATGGAGGATGCGCGAGGCCGAGTGGCCGCCTTCCCGGCCGACGCTGATGCGGCCGTTCTCCTGGTCGAACGAGGCGCCCCAGTCGATGAGTTCGCGAATGCAGCCGGGGGCCGCCCCCACCACCTGCCGGACCACCGCCTCGTCCGACAGGCCGCACCCGGTCTCCAGCGTATCGGCCATGTGGCGCTGGATGGAGTCGGCCTCGTCGATGGCGGCGGCGATGCCGCCCTGGGCGTAGTAACTGTTCGATTCGGTCAGGCCGCTCTTCGTCAGAAGCGCCACGCGCAGGCCGGGGGCCAGTTCCATGGCCGCCCGCAGCGCCGCCACGCCGCTGCCCAGGACCACGACGTCGGCAAAGACCTGGGGCACGCGGCCCGTGTCGAACGCCGTCAGATAGCGCCGCACATGCGGATGTCGTGGCATCGGAACCTCCCGAGAAACGCCAATGATACGGCCGGCAGGCAGCGGCAACAAGGCGAAAACGGCCGCGGGCTGGGCGGGGGCTGCACGTCAACGAGATGGCGGCGGCACCACCTGTCATTTCGACCGAGGGCACGAAGGGCCCGAGCGGAGAAATCTCGCCGTTCGCGCACCAGGAACGGCGAGATTCCTCGGCTCGCTTCGCTCGCTCGGAATGACAACTTGCCCCGCCGACCCCCAAAACCACCCAGGCCCGTTCATCTTCGGTTCATGTTGCCCGGCGATACTCGCCCGGCGCACCGGGCCATGGTATGATGGTAGGATGGACGAGCCGGTGGCCCACGCCGCCGGACAACGTCGCACCCCGAGAGGCGTCGCACATGAAGGTCCTGGTCGTCGAGGACTACGAGCCCGTCCGCACGTCGGTCGCGCAGGGCCTGCGCGAGGCTGGCTTCGCCGTCGACGCCACGGGCGACGGCCGGGAGGGGCTCTGGTTCGCCCAGACGGGCGAGTACGACGCCGTCATCCTGGACCTGATGCTCCCCGGGACCGACGGCCTGGCGATCCTGAAGCGCCTGCGCGACAAGGAGAACGCCGTCCCCGTCCTGATCCTGACGGCCCGCGACACGGTCCGCGACCGCGTGCGCGGCCTGGACCTGGGGGCCGACGACTACCTCGTCAAACCGTTCGCCTTCGAGGAACTCCTGGCCCGGGTCCGGGCGCTGGTGCGGCGCAAGTACGAGACGCCGTCGGCCACGATCCGCGTGGGGGACCTGGAGATCGACGCCGGCGCCCGCACGGTGCGGCTGGCCGGCCGGGCCGTGACCCTGACCGGCCGCGAGTACGCGGTCCTGGAGTTCCTGGCCCTCCGCGCCGGCCGCGTGGTCAGCCGGACCGAGCTATGGGAACACGTATATGACTTCAACGCCGAACCGAACAGCAACGTGATCGACGTATACGTGGCGCGGCTGCGCCGGCGGCTGGCGCGGCGGGGCCGGCCGCCGCTCATCCGGACGCGCCGGGGTTTCGGGTACGTGCTCGGAGAGGACACATGAGGCTATCGCTCGGCACGAGGCTGGTCGCAAGCACCGCCGTGGGGGCGGCCGTCGTCCTGGTCGCCGCCGGCGCGGCCCTCTTCGTGCTGATGCGCGACGGGCTGGTCGACCAGTTCGACCGGGCCATGCTCGACAAGGCCCGCCTGTTCGCCTCGGCCGTCGAGTACAAGAGCGGCAAGATTGATATCGAGTTTGACGAACTTGACCTGGCCGAGTTCGCCGCGCACGGCCAGCCCGCCTACCTCCAGGTCTGGATCGAGGACGGCTCGGTGTGTTTCCGGTCGCCGAGCCTGGGCGAAACCGACCTCGCACGGCCCGCCTCTTCGGCCGAGGAACCCGTGTTCCGCGCCATGATCCTTCCCGACGGGCGGCCCGGCCGCAGCGTCGTCCTGCCGTTCCAGCCGCGCGTCGACGACAAGCGGGGCGACGCGGCGCCCGGCCTGCCCGGCGTGCCGACGCTTACGATGGTCCTGGCGCGGGGCACGGCGCCGGTCGACGCCACGCTGGCGCAACTGAAGATGGTGCTGTTCGCCGTCGGCGCGGCGGCGGTGGCGGTGGCGTGCGGCGTCCTGTGGGTGGCGGTGCGGCGCGGGCTTCGGCCGGTCGGCCGCCTGGCCCGCGACATCGCCGACGTCGATGCGGCGGACCTTTCGACGCGGATCGCCGTGCCGGGCGCGCCCGCCGAACTCGTCCCGGTCATCGATCGCCTCAACCTGCTGCTGGGGCGCCTGGAGGCCGCGTTCCAGCGAGAGCGGGCGTTCAGCGCCGACGTGGCCCACGAACTCCGCACGCCGCTCGCGGGCCTGCGCGCCACCCTGGAGGTGACGCTCGCGCGGCCGCGGCCGGCCCCGGAGTACCGGGAGACGCTCGCCCGGTGCCTTCGCATCACGGAGCAGGTGGCGACGATGATCGAGCACCTGCTCGTTCTGGCCCGTCTCGACGCGAGGCAGGCGGAGGTGCAGTCCGAGCGGGTGTGCCTGGGCCGGACCGTCCGCAGCGCCTGGCAGCCGCTCGCGGAACGGGCCGAGGCACGCCGGCTGCGCGTGGACCTCGACCTGGACGGCGGGACGGACCTCGAGACCGACGCCTCGCTCCTGGGCCTGGTGGTCCGCAACGTCCTGGAGAACGCCGTCGTCCACGCCGACGAGGGCGGGTCGGTCCGCGTGCGGGCGTCGGCCGGCGACGGGCACATCGACCTGCGCGTGGCGAACAGCGGTAGCCGACTGTCGCAGGACGAGGCGGCTCAGGTGTTCGAGCGCTTCTGGCGGGGTGACTCGGCCCGGACCGGCACCGGTACGCACTCCGGCCTGGGCCTGACACTGGTGGGCGAAGCCGTCGAGGCCCTCGCCGGCCGCGTTGTGGTCACTTCCGAAAAAGGCGGCGAGTTCGAGATTCACGTCCGCCTGCCGCGCCGCCCCGCGGGCCCGTAGGCCGCGGCGCGCCGCGGCCCTGGGGAACATTTTCACCTCGGGCGGGTGCGCAAGACGCGGGTCTGCATCAGAGGATGTGGGCCGGCTTGGCGCCCTTCTCGCGTTCGGCTTCCACGGTGTTCCGCAGGACGCCGATGCCTTCGATCTCCACCTCCACCTCGTCGCCCGGCTGCATGGGGCCGATGCCCGCAGGCGTGCCGGTGGCGATCACGTCGCCCACCTCCAGCGTCATGATGCGGCTGACCCAGGAGACGATGCTTCGACAATCGACGATGAGTTGATCCGTGCGCGACGACTGGCGGACCTCGCCGTTGAGGCGGCACGTGACGGACAGGCGGCCGGGGTCGCCGGGGTCGGTCTCGATCCACGGCCCGACGACGCCGAACGTATCGAACCCTTTCGCGCGGGTCCATTGGCCGTCTTTCGACTGAAGGTCGCGGGCCGTCACGTCGTTGAAACAGGTGTAGCCGAAGATGACCTTGTCGACCTTCTCGGGCGGCACGCTTCGGCACCGGCGGCCGATGACGATGGCGAGTTCGGCCTCGTAGTCCACGCGGCCGGCCATGTGCGGATAGACGATCGGCTGGCCGGGGCCCGCCAGGGCCGTGGGCGGCTTCATGAAGAGGACCGGCTCCTCGGGCAGCGTGTGGCCCATTTCCTCGGCGTGGTCGCGGTAGTTGATGCCCAGGCACAGCATCTTGGTGGGCCGGCAGGGCGCCAGGAGGTCGAGGTCGTCCAGCGCGTACGACGTGGCCATCGGCACGACGCCGTCGAAGAACGTCCGCAGGAGTTCGCGGACGCGGTCGCCCTCGATGACGCCGTGGCGGACCTCGCCGTCGACCTGGTACCGGACGAAACGCATCGCGTCTCCTTCCCGGCGTTTCGCTGCGCTCAACGCCGGGCGTTATTGGCGCACACCATTCATCCCTCGCTCAACGCCGGGCTTCGCCCACCAGTCCCCACCACGTCTGGCACGGAAGGCTGGGCTCCGAGAGGGGCAGAAAACTCGACGGGTTGGCCAGGAACGCCGGCACGCTCGCCGCCCGGGACCACGTCATCGGCGGCCCGTCGCCGTTGCCGATGCGGAAGCCGAAGCGGAAGATCGCGTCTTGCTTGCCCGCGAGCGGCGCCAGGGCCGACCACGGGATCGCCGCCTCGACGAGCGTCTGCCCGGCCTCGCGGTCGCGGGCGACGTCGAGTTGGGCCCCGTCCACCGGGCCGTACCACGGGTCCTGGTTGCCCGGCACGTGGGCCCGCAGGGCGATGTGCGGACCGCGAAGGCGGAGAACCTGCGGCCCCTCGCTCGTGAAGACGAGGGCCAGCAGGTGGTCGGTGTCGCGGAACGCCCCGCCGGGCAGCGCCCAGCCGCGGGCCGGGTGACCGAAGTCGTCGTCGGCCCGTCCCTCGTCGCCCCAGGCCAACTGGATGGCGTCGCCCTCAAAGGCGAACTGGCCCGCCCGGAAGGTGGCGCGATCGCGGGCGATGGCGGCCGAGAAGTAGAAGTGGTCGCGGTCCCAGGCGGTCCGGACCTCGGCCCGCGCCGTGCCGTCCGCCGACGCCACGACGACCGGCGCGATGCCCTGCCAGTCCGCCAGCCCGTAGCCGACCTCGACCGTCCGCCGCGGCGCCTGGGCCACCCACACCGGCTGCACGTGCCGGACGAACTCCTCGTCGAGCGAGAGGACGGCCTCGACGGTGTGCGGTCCGGGACCCTGGTCGTCGGCCACGTCGCAGTCGAACGAGACCTCCTTGGCCTCGCCGGGCTGGAGGTCGAACTGGCGTTTGCTGTCGCGGGCGGTCCAGCCCTCGGGCAAGAGCAGCCCGGCCCGGCCGGTGAGCCGGGTCGGCCGGTGGCTCTGCACACACAGGGTCACGCGGACCTTGCCGGGCATTTGGCCTCGAATGATGCTCTCAACGTGCACGCTGGCCGGCGCGACGCCCACCGCCTGGGCCTGCCGCAGCCGGTCGCGCATCTCGCGGGCCGACAGCTCGGCGCTGACCAGGTACACCGGGGCCTCGCTGAACGGAACGATGAGGCGTTCGCCCTTCCAGATGCCGACGGGGTGCCCGACCACGTCCACCGCCTGGAGGCCCAGCCCGTTGCCGAAGACCAGGACGCCGCGGTCGCACTCGCCGCCGTCCTTGCCGACCCACGACCAGACGACGGCCACGCAGCAGTCGGGCGCCGAGAAGACGTGGCCATGGAGCAGCGGCACGTCGGCCCAGGCGTCACCCTCGTACCGGGCGCGGCCGATGAGGTGGGCCATCCAGGCGTAGGCGGCGGCCGAGGGCAGCGGCGCCGGCAGGCCGCGGTCCCACGCGAAGAAGACCGTCTCGGCCCCCATCGCCATGGCCATCACCTGCCGGGTCACCAGTTTCCAGGCCCGCTGCTGTGGCGAGGCGGCGCCGGGTTCGTCGGCGGCCGTGACGACGGCGGCCCGCTTGACGCCCATCCGCCGGGCCATCTGCACGCCGAAGTCCACGGTCCGCTGATACGCCCCGCTGCGGAGCGACGGCTCGTCGGCCCCCGCGTCGGTGTAGAGCGTGACGCCCTCGGCCCCCGCCAGGACGGGCCCTTCCGTGAGGACGTCGGCCAGAATCTCCGGCGTCGTGCCGACCCAGAGGGCGGCCCCGGTGGGGCGGACGGCCTCGATCACCTGCGCGACCGTGTGACGGTACGAGGCGGCGGCCCCGGCCAGGTCGTCGTCCGGCAGGACCGGCTCGCGGCCGAGGTGCCACGCGGGCGCCGTCTCGGCCAGCGGCGCGAGGGCCTCGGCGGTCGTCGACGCGAAGACGGCCGGCTCCGGCCGGCGCTGCGGAATCGTCATCGGCACGATCGGCACGGGCACGAGGCCCGCGGCGCGGACCGCCTCGAGGGCGTCGCCGCCGGTCTTCCACGTGAAGGCCAGCTGGCGGGCGCCCAGGCGGGAGGCCACCGGCACGATGCCTGCCGGGTTCGTGCCGTCAGGAACCACCAGGCCCAGGCCGCTCCCGGCGTCGGCCTCCCGGGTCGGTGGATGCACCACCGCGAACCCGCGGGCGCCCGTAACGCTGGCGCCCTCGGCCGTGGCCGTCACCAGGACGTGGTAGTAGCCGAACACCGTGGCCTCGCCGACGGTCAGGTCCGCGGTCGCCGCGCCGGAGGCGTCAGGAAAGACCCGCGGCAAGGCGCCGCCGGCCACCTTCCGGCCGTAGAAATCCTGCACGCTGTACCGCAGTTGGACCGCGGACGGGAACCCCGCGGCCCGGACCTTGACCGCCAGGCGGACCGGCAGGTCGCCGCCGGGACCCAGCACGTACAGGCCGCCGGGCACGGCCGGCTCGACGGTCACGGCCAGCGGCAGGTCGGCGGCAGGGCGGGACGTCTCGTGCGTGTACTGATGGAACACCTGGGCGAGTATGTGGCACTGAAGGTCCGTCAGGTCCAGCCGCTGCATGGCCTCGGTCATGGGCTGCCAGAGTTCGTCCGGCCCTTTGGGGCTGACCGGCTGGGCCGTCCGAGGCTCCGGTGCCGCCGCCCAGGCGGGGGCGCAGGCCGCCACCAGCATCAGGCCTGTCGCGAGCGCGCAACGTGCAACCATGGGTCCACTCCCTGTGGCGATGCGAGACGGGGATTATAGGAGGCTGAAGGCGACGGGACCAAGCAAAAACGGACACTCCTGCTGCAACGCGGCGCTGACGGCCCACCGTGTGTCATTTCGACCGAGCCCTCGCCCCAGGCGAGGGCGATCCGCAGTTGGACCCGTATGGGGCGGAGAAATCTCGCCTTTCGAACATCGACAACAGCGAGATTTCTCGACTCGGCCGCCTGCGGCGGCCTCGCTCGAAATGACAACGTATGCCGGTGGGTGGCATGGGCACGCTGGCACATGGCCACCCCCTGCCTGCCCGAGCCGCGCTTCCAACGCCGCCAGCCTGCCCGAGCCTTCGGCTCGGCCGAACGGCCAGGGGCGGGACGCGGCCAGGGCGGGGGATGACCATGCCACCCCGGTCACCACGCCGCCAGGTCGCCGACGATTTCTTCCACGAGGTCCTTGATGGTGACGATGCCGACGGCGCGGTCCTTGTCGTCGGTGACGACGGCCATGGCGGCCCGCGACCGCCGCATCCGGACCATGGCGGCGGCGACGGCGGTCGCGGTCGGCAGGCGGACGACGTCGCGGCGCATGACGGCGGCCACGTCGAAGCCGTCCCGGGCCAGGACGTCGTTGACGTGGACAATCCCGACCACGTTGCCGCGGTGGTTCTCGTACACGGGCAGCCGGGAGTACGAGTGCCGGGCCAGTTCCCGCGTGAAGCGGTTCTGGGTGACGTCGGCGGGGACGGCCGCCACGTGCCGCATCGGAATCATCACGTCGCCGACCATCCGATCGCGCAGCGCCAGCACCTTCTCGGCGAGTTCGTCCTGGTAGCCGGTGATGACGCCCTCGGCCAAGCCCTCGCGGATGAGCGCCCGGAGCCGCTGGCGGGGCGTGAACGGGTTGGCCTCCTGCTCGCGGCCGCGGCGGGCCACGTGGATGACCAGGTCGCTGACCTTCTTCAGGACCGGGATGACGCCCAGCGTGCGAAGCACCAGGCCCGCCCATCGCATAGGCACGGCCAGCGGATACGCCAGCCGGTTGGCCTCGAGGGCGAACACGTTCTTGGGCGTCACGTCGGTGAAGACGAAGAACAGCGGCGCCAGGATGGCCGTGGCGATGATCTCCACGCCGACGGCCGACTCCACCCAGTCCGCCCCCTTCACCAGCGTGGTCACCATGATGGTCGTCAGGTACGTCCCGCCGTTGTAGAAAATGAGGCAGACGATGATCTGGCCGCGGAGATCGGCCAGCAGGTCCATCAGCGTGCGGGCCCGCCGGTTGCCGCGGTCGGCCTCCAGCCGAAGCCGGACCCGGTTGACGCGGTACAGGCCGGTCTCCATGCCGTTGGCGAGGGCGGCCATGGTCACGCCGACGGCGGCCAGCAGGTACAGGCCCCAGGGGCTGACGGCTTCGAGGACGGTGGCGATCATGGCGTCCCCCCCTCGCCCGGCGGGGCCGAGGCCGAGGCGTCGGCCTCGCCGGCCTCGAGCAGCCGCAGGCGGACCCGGACGATGCGGTGCCGGCGAACCTCCTCGACGGTGAACGCGAGGTTCCGCCAGCGGACGGTCTCGCCGGCGGCCGGGAGGTGGCCGAGCAGGCTCGTGACGAACCCCGCGACGGTCGCGTACCGGCCGGTGCTCTCGGGCAGGTCGACGCCGAACAGGTCCTCCCACGAGCGGACCGAGAGGTCGCCCGCGAGGAGATACTCGGACTCGCTCAGTTTCTGCACGGGGTCGGCGGTGGGTTGGTCGGTCTCGTCCTCGATCTCGCCGACGATCAGTTCCAGACAGTCTTCCAGCGTGACCACGCCCGCCAGGCCGCCGTACTCGTCCACCACGACCGCGAACTGGATCCGCCGCGAGCGGAACTCCTTGAGCAGGCTCTCAACCGTCTTGGACTCCGGCACAAAGTACACCGGCCGCACCAGCCGGCGCAGCGGGCCCTCCGGATGCAGGTACGCCATCTTCGCGTACACGACGCCGACGACGTTGTCCATCTGGCCGTCGTAGACGACCAGTTTGGTCAGGCGCGATTGGCGGAAGCGGTCGAGCGCCTCCGGCATGGGGGCCGAGAGGTCGCAGCCGACGACCTCGACGCGCGGCGTCATGGCCTCCACGACGCGGCGCTCGCCCAGGTCGAGCACTTCGGTCAGCATGCCGCTCTCGCCGGGGGTGACCACGCCTTCGCGGGCCGAGACCTCGACGATGGCCTGGAGTTCGTCGGTCGTCACGAAGCCGCGCTCCGCCCGCGCGCCGCCCACAATCAGGCGCGTCAGCGGGAGCACAATCGTGTACCCGAGCAGCAGCCGTACGGGCAGGACCACGTACTCCAGGACCGTGAGCGGAACGCCGGCCAGCGGCGCGAGGCGCTGCGGCATGGCCGCCGCCACGCTCTTCGGGGTCACCTCGCCCAGCACCACAACCAGCACGGGCACGAGCGTGCCCAGGACGAATCGCCATCGGCCCAGGGCCTCCGGGTGCCGGACGCCCACCTCGTGAATCAGCATCACGCCCATCACGAAGAAGGCCGTGTTGACGGTCATGTTGCTGAAGAGCACCGTGACCAGGACCCGCCGCGGGTCGTCCATGAGGCGGGCGGTCGCCCGCTGAAAGGGACTGCGCGAGGCCCGGAACCGGCGCAACTGTTCCCGCGAGAGGTTAAAGAGCGCCGT
Source organism: Planctomycetota bacterium (assembly GCA_016782785.1). Classification (GTDB taxonomy): domain Bacteria; phylum Planctomycetota; class Phycisphaerae; order FEN-1346; family FEN-1346; genus BS750m-G62. The sequence goes on from JADHXV010000034.1 coordinate 14,936, forward strand.
CTCCGACGCCGAGAAGAACGCCGACGCCCCCAGCAGCACCACCATCGCCGCCAGGTGCCAGGAAAACTCGGCCAACAGGTCCATGGCAAATCCGCCTCAGGCCAGGCCGCCGCCGGCCCGGCAGACGACCACGTTGTCGTGGCCGGGGATAATCAGGTCGGCCACCTCGATCACGTCCTGGAACGATTCCTTGGCCCGCTCCAGGTCCCAGGGCCCTTCGCCCAGGCTGCCGCGATCGAAATGGTCGCCCGACAGGACGATGTCGCCCGCCACGACCGTGCTCACGAGCGCCGTGTACACCAGGAGCGACGAGTGCCCCGGCGAGGGGCCGAACGTCGGAAACAGGTCCACGCCGTCGGCGAACCGCTCGGGCGCCGGCCGGACGCGCTTCAGTACCCGCCCGCCCAGGCCGTCGGCATCGGCCTCGGCCCGCGCGAACCGGATCTCTTCCTCGTACATCGACCAGGCGGCGCCCTCAAACAGGTCGATGCCGCCGAAATGGGCCGGGTCGAAGTGCGTCAGGAACACGTGCGTCACGGCCGCCGGTTCCAGGCCCGCCCGGTACCAGAGGGCGGCCCGGAGGACCTCGGCCGGCCAGCCGGGGTCCACCACCAGCCGCACCTCGCCCGAACGGACGAGCGTGGCGGTGGCGTACTCGCGGCGGACGGGCGTCTTCTCGCCCCAGTACGGATTGGCGGCAAGGCTGCCGATGGCGATGATGTCGGTCCGCACGTCGGCCATGGGGGTTCCCCTGATTCGTTCGGCACCTTCTGATGGTAGAAGCCCCGCGGCACGGCGGCAAGGCGAAAAGGCGATGGTCCCGCCGGCCGGGTGCGGGCAAGAGGCTGGTCCGGAGGACGTTGTCATTTCGAGCGAGCGCGTGTAGCGCGGCCCGTACGGGCCGCGTGCAACGAAGCGTTTCGGCTCCCGCCCGGCCGGGCGTCGCGGCGGCGGGAGATGCACCTCGGCGCATACAAAAGCCCCCGGCACAGGCCGGGGGCTCGGTTGATGCCTCGAAGATTCGCGTCTACATGGCGCGGACGTTCTCGGCCTTCGGGCCTTTCGGGCCCTGGGTCACGTCGAACTCGACTTGCTGACCCTCGGCGAGCGTCTTGAAACCCTCGCCCTGGATGGCGGTGTGATGGACGAACACGTCCGGACCGCCATCCTGTTCAATGAACCCGAAACCTTTCTGGTCATTGAACCACTTCACTTTTCCTGTAGCCACGTGTGCTACTCCTAACCTCATCCTCCCGGGTCAGGTGATGGAAAGGTTCCGGGCCGGGAAGACCCCCCGGAACCCCTTCTCTGGGCCGCCACCCGGCAGCCCGTGCCCCCGACACGTCCCCCAAGGGGGCCGGGCCGCAGAGCATCTCAGTTCAGAAAGGTACCTGCGCCCCGAGGGAAAGTCAAGCAACCATTTTAACAATTTTGCGCACGTCGGCGGGGGGTACCGCCCCGGGGGCCCGCCATGGGACTGCATGCCAGGAAAAGTGGCATCGGTGTACACTGTCATCCCGAGCGAGCACAGCGAGAAACTGCCATCCCGAGCGAGCGAAGCGAAAAACTGTCATTCCGAGCGAGCGAAGCGAAAGATTGTCATTCCGAGCGAGCGAAGCGAGTCGAGGAATCTCGCTGTTTGATTTGCGGCGAGATCTCTCCGCCCCCGTCCCAAAGGGACCCAGCTCGCCCCCTTTTCCGTTGACCCCCACGGTCTCCGATGCCAGGATACATCCGGGCCCGCAGCGACCCGGCCAGTTACGACGGCACAAGCACCCTGCCCGAAGGCTCGATGGACGACTCGTTCCTGGTGCCGTAGGAGAAGGCCATGAGCGACGACACGGCGCCGGCCGCGAAACGCAGGCGACGCTGGTGGCTCATTGCGGTGGTGTTGGCGGCCTGGGCGCCCCTCGTTTGCATACTGATTCTCGTATGCATTGACGCGATTGAGTGCGCGCTCTTTGGCGGCGCGGTCAACGCCGTCCGCAAAGCCGCGACGGCCCGCCGGATTCGCGACTTCGGCGGGCCCCTGGAGAATTTCAAGAGCGACTGGGGCATCTATCCGCCGAGCGTGCCGGAGCCGGCGGAAGGCCGGCAGTACGGCTACCAGAATCTGGTCTACTACCTCACAGGGCCGACAGGCGAGGGATGGGGCGCGGCCATTGGCGGCGGGACGCCTTGGGGCGGCCAGGGAGCCGGGCGCACCTATGGCCCGTACCACACGATTGACCCGTCAAACCGGATGCCGGTAGGCACCGCGCCGGGGGTGTGCGATGCGTACCCATCGCCCCGCCGCCCCATCCTGTATTTCCGCTACCACGCCGACCGCGACCCGCCCTGCGACGTCCGCGACAACCCCGTCGACCCCACCTGCCAGACGGGCTTCGCGAGCCAGGCGCACTTCGAGTTATCGGCAACCTACGTGACGCCCGACTCGCGGCTCAGGTGGCAGCGCGACGATTACCTGCTCATCTCGGCGGGGCGCGACCGGCTCTTCGGCTACGTGGTCGAGGACGAGACGACGGGCGAGGTGCGGCCGGCCAGGAACCGCGAGGAAATCCGCTCCGGCGCGGCAACGTGCGACGACATCGGAAACTTCTGAAACGCCGAACGGCGGTCCTTTGGCCTCTGTCTTCTGTCCTTCGTCATTCGTCATTCGGAATTCGTCATTGCTTCGTCATTCGTCATTCGGAATTCGCCATTCCCCCTCGATCCCTCGCCGCTCAGTACGCAACCATGCGAATACACATCTTGTCCTGCACCACACGGGCCTTCCAGAGGTTGCCATAGCGAAACCCGTTGATGAGGATCGCGAACGCCAGGCGCCGGCCGCTGGCGGTCTCGGCGTAGCCGGAGAGGGCGCTGGCGCTCAGGATGTAGCCGGTCTTGGCGGCGATGCGGCCCT
>JADHXV010000035.1 GCA_016782785.1 Planctomycetota bacterium
GGCGATGTAGGCGCCCTCGGCCGAGGAAGTGCCCGAGGCGGCCGGGCCGCCGATCGCCTCGACGTACCACTGCCAGTACGGGTTGCCGGCCTGGGCGGCGAGGACGGTCATGAGTTGGCGGTTGTCGCTTGCCCGCTTGTCGGCGCAGAGGTCGCCGAAGCCGCCGCCCACCGTGCCGGGCGGCTGGAGGACCATCGGGTAGGTGCCGACGCGCGAGAAGTACGGATTCTTGTAGGCATTGACATCCATGGCCACGCGCATCACGTCGGCCCACCAGGTAAACCGGTGGATGTAGGACCGCCAGTACGAGACGCCCTCGTGCCAGCCGCCGTCGGCGTCGGACCAGGCGGGGTAGACGTTGCCGAAGACGTTCATGGCGAACCAGACCCACTCGTCGGCGTCGGGGATTTCGCCGAGGAAGGCGATGCCCACTTCGCCCAGCCAGTGCCACGCCCGGTTCGAGTGGCTGGCGTACGGCTGCCACAGGTGGCGGGGGGCGAGGTGCCGGTACATCTCGTCGCCGCGGACGGCCATGACGTCGCGGCAGGTCTTCTTCTCGGCGTCGGAGAGGATGTCATTCAGGAACGTGTAGGCCCGGGCGAAGTAGTACGCGTACGGCATGCCGGCCTCGTCGTTGTAGCGGTAGCCGGTGGCGCCCTTGGGGTCCCATTTGGCGCAGTCGAGGAGGAGGCGCTTGCCCAGGTCGCCGTACGCCTTGTTGCCGCTCAGGCGCCAGGCGAAGCCGAGGTTGGCGGCCGAGCCGAGGGCCTGGATGGTGTACGTGCGGTTGCCCCACCACATCTCGCGCCACGGTTCGCCCTTGCGCTCCATGTCCTTCGGATATGTGGGCGGCTCCTTGGTGGGCGGCGGCTTCTTCAGCAGGCGGTCGCACTCCTTGACGAGGTCGGCGTACTCGGCCTTCATCGTGCCCTCGGCCAGGCGTTTCAATTCGGCCATCTGCTCGGGACGCACGAACAGCCGCGGGTGCTCCTTCGGGATGCGGCCGAGGAGTTCCTCGCGCGTCGGCAGGGGGAAGGCGACGGCGTCGGCCTCGATGCGGAAGGCCCGCGCCTGGCTCCAGGCGCTGGCCTGGCCCTTCGCGTCCGTGAAACGGAACCGCCAGTGGTACGCGCCGGGTCCGAACGTCCGCGGCGGGCAGTGGCAGTTGTAGGTCTTGACCGAGGCGCGGTACGCCACCTGCTGGAAGGCGGCGTCGCGGGCGACCTCCAGGTCGTAGGCGACGGCCGACTTCTGCGGTCGCCAGACGAACGCCGGCGGGTTGGTGGGGCTGGCGGTCCCGTCGTCGGGGCGGAACCCCCATTCGCCCGGGCCGCCGGGACGGTCGTCGATCTTCGGCGCCTCGGCGGCCGGGCACACGGCGGGCAGGGCGAGCGCAGCGGCGAAGGCCAGGGCGGCGGCGAGCGTCGGCATCAGACGATGGGGCATCGGGGGACTCCTTGTGCGCGGCAGGTGCGGGTCCAGCGAGCCGCCACCTTAGCGGACGGCGGTTCGGGCGGCTAGAGAAAAGGCCGCACCGGACGTGTCCCCCGCCTCGCGTCGGCAGAACTTCCTTGCATCCCGCCCGCGGGGCGCGTACACGTGGAGGCTCGGCCTGAAGGTGGCAGGCATCGAACCCGTGGGGCCCTGAAGGAGTGCGTCATGTCGCGTGTCAGCCGTCGCAGGTTCATGAAGCAGTCGCTGGCGCTGGCCGGCGCGAGTTTCGTCGTCAGCCACGCCGGGCACCGCGTGCTGGGCGCCAACGAGACCATCCACATCGGGATGGCGGGGTGCGGCGGCCGCAGCGGAGGCCACCTCGGCGAGTACCTCAAGATGGAGAACGTGGACGTCGCGTGGTGCATCGACCCGGACGCCAACCGGGCCGGTTCCGCCGCCCAGCGCGTCGAGAAGGCCCAGGGCACACGCCCCGGCACCACCGCCGACCTCCGCAAGGCCCTGGAGGACAAGGACCTGGACGGCATCTCGTGCGCCTCGTGCAACCACTGGCACACGCTGCTGACGATCTGGGCCGTCCAGGCCGGCAAGGACATGTACGTGGAGAAGCCCGCCACGCACAACGTCCACGAGGGCCGCGTGTGTACCGATCTTATCGCCAAATCAAAACAGATCGTGCAGACGGGCACGCAGCGGCGGTCGGACAAGCGCTGGGCCCAGATGGCCGAGATCACCAAGTCCGGCGAACTGGGCAAACTGCTCGTCAGCCACGGGTTCGCCTCCAAGACCCGCAACAGCATCGGTTTCAAGGAGCCGAAGGACCCGCCGGCCAACCTCGACTGGAACCTGTGGGTCGGCCCCGGCCCCATGCAGCCGTACCACGAGAACCTCGTCCACTACAACTGGCACTGGTTCTGGGATTTCGGCAACGGCGAGATCGGCAACCAGGGCGTCCACCAGACCGACTGCGCGCGGTGGGCCATCCCCGGGGCCACGCACCCCTCGTTCGTCCTCTCGATCGGCGGCCGCATCGGGTACAAGGACCAGGCCCAGACGCCCAACACGCAACTGACGGTGTACATCTATGGCGATACGATGCTGGTTTTCGAGGTCTGCGGCCTGGTGGACAAGAAGACCAGCCGCGTCAGCAACGATTTTGTCTACGAGGCCGGCAGGGTGGACGACGGCAACAGGTTCGTACCGAACGATTCGAGCAAGGTGAAGGAGATGCCAAAGGTCGATGTGACACTGGGCCCGGGCAAGGGGCCGTTCGGCAACTTCATCGAGGCCATGCGCAGCCGCAGGAAAGAGGACCTGAATGCCCCGTTCGAGGAAGGGCACTACTCGGCCGCCATCTGCCACCTGGGCAACATCTCGTACCGCCTGGGGCGCGAGGTCAAGTGGAGCGACGTCAAACGCCCGTTCGACGACGACTACGCCAACGCGCAGTTCGAACGCATCAACCAGCACCTGCGCGACAACCGCAAACTGGACCTCGGCGAGTGGATGTGCCACCTTGGCGTGCCGCTGAAGTTCGACCCGAAGACCGAGAAGTTCATCGACGCGCCGCCGGAGGCCACCGCCATGCTCACCCGCCCGCCCCGCCCGCCGTTCGACGTGCCCGAGAAGGCGTGACGGCAACAGCAGGCAACGGGCAACGGGCATGAGGCAACAACGGCAACGGCGACAACAACAGCGATGACGACAACGCCAGCCAACCACATTTAGCCGCCGGCCTTGGCCGGCGCGTATTAATCCGGGCGAGGCCCGTACGGGCCGCGCCAAGCGGGTGGTCGCGGCTCGAACGGCGCGCTCACGTCAGCAGCAGGACCATGGCGCCCACCAGGACCAGGCAGATGGCCAGGGCGACCAGAAACCCCAGCCACGATTGCCGCGACGGTTTCACGAGGAAGAGGCCGCCGGCCGTCAGCAGGCGGGCCGACGGCGGCACGACCTCGTCCAGCGGCAGCGCCAGGCGGTCCTCCTGGCCGATAGGCGTGTAGATCTTTTTGAAGAACGGGTCGATTCTCTCCGGCCGCGGCGCCTGGGTCAGGAGGCTGCCGATGAGGCCGCCGACGGCCCCCGCCGCCAGCGGCAGGCCGGTCTTGGCCAACTGGCCCATCTCCAGGGCGTAGCGCGTCAGGAGGAACGTCCCGGCCGCCAGGATCACGCTCGCAAACACGCCGGCCGTGTTCATCCGCCGCCACAGGATGCCCATGACCACGCTCACGCCGACGCATGCAGTCAGGTTGAAGTAATCGAGGATGGCCTGGACAACGCTTTTACGCATCACGATAGCAAAGACCAGCGCCCCGCCGATGATCACCAGGCCCGCCACGCGCGTGGCGGTGATGTAGTGCCTCTCGCTGGCGTCCGGCCGGATGTGCCGCCGGTAGATGTTCTGCGAGAACAGGCCGGCGATGGTCACCTGGAGGGCGTCGCCGGACGACATGGCCGCCGCCATCACGCACGCCAGCATCAGCCCCTGGAGCACCGGGTGCAGCAGGAACCGGACGCTGTCGCCGAAGGCGGCGTCGGCGTGGACCGTGGTGCCGCGGTCAACCAGGTACGCCAGCCACGCCAGGCCCAGGATGCACCAGCCCATGGTGCAGATGCGCTTGAGGATATTGCCATACGTGAAGCCGACGCGGCCTTCCCACTCGGTCCGGCCGGCGGCCGACACGCTCATGACGTGCGGCTGGGCGATCATCGAGAACGGCGCGTTGATGCACAGGAGCAGGACGGACCACAGCGAGAACATCTTCCGGTCGAAGAGGGCCAGGTAATTGACCGACTCGTCCGAGCGGCGCGCGAGCGTCTCGAGGACGTTGTCCCAGCCGCCCGCCAGCGCCAGGGCCGACGGGATGGCGATGAACGAGAGGGCGATGATCATCAGGCCCTGGGCCATGTCGGTCTTGATGGCGGCCACGATGCCGCCCCAGTAACTGTAGATGACAAACACGGCCGTCGTGACGATCAGGATGCCGAAGAACCACGCCTCTTCCTCGGCCCGGGTCTCGACGCCGCGGGCCTGCCACAGGGGCCGCTCGGCCGGGGAGCCTTCGGCGGGGGCGGCGGAAGCATCGACGGCGTCGACGGCCGGTGCCGGCGCCTCCTCGATGACGGTGGCCTTGCCCATCATGCCCTGGACCGTGCGGGTGGTGGCCAGCAGAATGCTCGCGCAGGCGATCGTCATGCCGACCGACGCCACCGCCACGTACAGGACGGCGGCGGCCGGGCCGAAACGTTCCTCGAAGTAGTCGGCCACGGTCAGGCACCGCATCCGCCGCATGATGGGCGCGATGAGCCAGTAGAACGGCGTGCCAAACATCCACATCCATGAAACCCAAATGCCCGAGGCGCCGCGTTCCACCGTCTTGCTGGTCACGCCCGCCACGTCGCCGGGATGCGTGCCGGCCCCGAACGCGTGCATCACCATGTACCAGACGCCGAACTGGCGGTTGCCCAGCAGAAACCCCTCGCGGTCGACGATGCCCTTCTTCGACCACCAGCCCAGGAGCAGCATGCCGGCAAAGTAGATGGCCACGACGATCCAGATGGCGTAGTGAAGGCCGAGGAGCATGGTGAAGCCCTTACAGAGGTGCCTCGTGGCTCGTGGCTACTTCCACGTGGATGTCGGCGGCTCGGCGAAATCGGCCCAGCGGTCGTCCACCTTCGCCTCCTTCTCGTCGCCGCGATGGAAGTAGATACGATAGCGCTGGCGCAGCGTCTGGCCGGCCGGGAGCGCGTAGTCGCCCTTCTCCTTCTTGCCCGTGAAGTGCGACAGGCCGAACGGGTTGGCCGTCACCAGGCCGTACGTCCGCGCGTGCCACGTGGTGGGGTGCCGGAGGTTCTGGGGATGGTCGAACATGGCCAGGCCGAAGGTCGTGCCGTCGACGGGCCCGGAGGCGTCGCACCAGGCGGCCTTCTTGCCCCAGGCGTCCGCGCCGGTCTGTCCCTCGGAGTTGACGAGTCGGCCCTTGGCGCCGCCCTTGCCGTCGGCGCGGAACTCCGGCCGCACGCGAACCGAGCACAGGCCGCCTTCCTTCGTGTCGCCGAACGTCGCCTTGCCGTACGCCGCCTCGAACAGAAGGTCCATGTCGAGCATGCGGTGGTCGGCCGGCACGTTCCAGACGCGGATGGTGCGCTCTTCGCGCAGGACGGGCTTGGTGTCGGCGTCGGTCCAGTCGAGGCGTTCGCGGAACCAGCCCACGACCGGGCCCGAGACGACCTGGGCAAACTCGCGGTGGACCATCCACCCGGCCTTGTCGGCAATGGACCAGTCGTCCACGCCGTTGACGTCGCCGTGCGCCACCCAGATGCTCGTGTGGTGCGGGTGGTCCTTGGCCACGTTGTCGGGGACCGGCTCGTCGGTGAGCGGGTACGGCCGGGTCATCGTGGTCCGGCCGGGACCGTACACGGGGAAGAAGTACGGCCGCCGCAACTGCTGGCCGGCGAACTTCGGGTTGGTGAAATGGTAAGTGGTGAACGGCTGGCCGGCGACGGCGATGGCGATCGTCTTGTCGGATTGGTCCAGTTTGACGCTTTCCGCAGGCAGGGTGCTCTTGCCGAAGATCAGCGTGTACGTGCGGGTTTGGCCGGCGGCCAGCCCGTCCAGGATGAAGCAGAGTTTCCCGTCCACGATCTGGCACGGCACGTCGGCGTTTCCGTCCGACAGCCAGGACGGGACGGGCCCGTCGGGCGCGTCGACCGCGATCGGGACGCACAGGCGGTCGCGGTCGCCCGCCTCGACGACAAGCGTCTTCGCAGCGGCGCCGGCGCTCGGGCCTGTGAAAGCGAGCAGCGCGAGGGGCAGGGCGGCCAGGAGCATCCATGCGATTCGCGGGGCGAAGCCAACCATGAGGGTCTCCTTGCAGGTGTCCGTGCGGCGGTGCAACCGGTCCCACAACGCTACGTCCCGCGCGGCCCGTACGGGTCGCGCACATCGCGTCGGCCTGGGAAGGCCGCCGCGCGGCAACACGTCATGCCCTCGCGCCTAGCCGCCCTGGATGCCGCCGAACTGCCAGATGGCCGACGGCGTGTGCGCCTCGGCGAAGATCCGTTCCATCTCCTTGACGACGTCGGGATGGTCGGCCGCCACGTCGTTCTGCTCGGCCAGGTCGGTCTCCAGGTCGTAGAGCACGAGGGGCGTGGGCTTCTTCTGAAGGTTGTGCTGGATGGCCTTCCACTTGCCCCTTCGGACGGCCCGTTTGCCGCCATACTCGTAGAACTCCCAATACAAGTACGTGTGCTGCCTCTGGCCGTCGGCCTGGCCGAGCAGCGTGGGCAGGAACGAGAGGCCGTCGATGTCGGCGGGCGGAGCGGCGCCGGCCAGGTCGCACAGCGTAGGCATCACGTCCCAGAAGGCCGAGAGGTGGTCGGTGACGGTCCCGGGGGCGATGCGGCCGGGCCAGCGGGCGAGCATCGGCACGCGGATGCCGCCTTCGGTCAGGTCGCGCTTCAGGCCCGTCAGCGGACCGTTCGAGTCGAAGAACTCCGGCTTGTGGCCGCCCTCGCGGTGCGGCCCGTTGTCGCTGGTGAACATGACGATGGTGTTTTCGTCCAGGCCGAGTTCCTTCAAGAGCGCGAGCACCTGGCCCACGCCCTGGTCGAGCACCGTCATCATGCCGGCGAAGGTGGCCACGGGGTTCTTCGTCTCGGTGCCCGCGTACGTGCCGACCGTGTCCTCGAACTCGGCGAACGTCTTGCGGAACGGGGCGACATATTCCTCCGGGGCTTGCATGGCGGCATGTGGAATCGTGACGGGCATGAAGCAGAAGAACGGGCCGGCCTTGTGTCGGCGGATGAAGTCCAGCGCCGCCTTCATGATAAGCGTATGCGAATACGTCTTTCCGTCGAGGTCCACCTTGCGGTCGTTGTGCCAGAGGAAGTCGGGATAGTACCGGTGGGCGCTGCGCTGGCAGTTGTAGCCGAAGAACTCGTCGAAACCCTGGCGGACAGGGTCGCCCTCCGACCCCGGATACCCCAGCCCCCATTTGCCGAAGGCGCCCGTGGCGTAGCCGGCCTGTTTCAGCCGCTTGGCCACGGTGACGGTGCCGGCGGGTATCGGCTCCTGGCCGAGGGGCTGGTGTTCCTTGTTGCCGCGGATGTACGAGTGGCCGGTGTGGAGGCCCGTCATCAGGACGCACCGCGACGGCGCGCAGACGGTGCTGCCCGAATAGTGCTGCGTGAACTTCAGGCCCTCCGTGGCCAGGCGGTCGATGTTCGGCGTCGCGAAACGTTTCTGACCGTAGCAGCCCAGGTCGCCGTAGCCGAGGTCGTCGGCGATGATGTACACGATGTTCGGTTTGCGGGCGGGCTTGACGGCGGCCCGGGCCAGGCTTGGCAGGGCGATCGCGGCGGCCCCGGCGGATTCAAGGAACGTCCGGCGGTTCATGGGGCGCCTCCAATCTTGGCGTTCGCGTTCTTCGGCTCGCCGGTCGGGGCGACGGGCCGGCGGATTTCCACCGGCCGCGGGGCGATGGCCCGCACGAGGTCCGGCAAGTCGTACCGCTCCAGCGCCCCCGGCACCACCTGCGGGAGTTGGGCCTTGCACATCGGCGTCGCCACCACGTCCATCCAGGAGTCGATGGCCTCTTCGATGGTCACCCCGGCGAATCGGCTATCCAGGGCGGCGGCGTGCAGCGCCACCGGACCGCCGCGCGCGATGCCGACCAGCCGGATGCGGGCCGCGTCCACCTCGTCGCGGGCCGTCAGCGCCTCCAGGGCGGCCAGCACGTCCTCGGTCCGCTGGCCCAGCAGGGGGCGGGCCAGGTGGATGCCCAGGTACGCGATCGGGTACTCGTTGTGCCAGTATTTTTTGGGCTTGGCGGCCGCGGTCTCGCCGATGCCGCGGACGTCGATGGCGAGGACGGCCTCGCCGCCCTTGACGAGCGCCTCGATGGCCCCGCCGGGTGCGGCGTCGTGCGCCTTGCCGCGGCCGTCCACGTAAAGGACCGCGGGGACCTTGCCGGTGCGCCCGGCCGGCAGGAAGAGGAGGGCGGGGACGGGCGGTTCGCCCGGGCGTTCGATGCGCAGTTTCTCGATGGTGTACCCGTCGCGCCGGAGCGTGCCGACGCACTCGGCGCTGGGCTTCTCGGTCATCGGGCGGACGGCGGCCAGGCGTCGGACCTCGGCCAGGCACGCGGACGCCTCGTTATCCTTCCAGAACGCCTCGCGGTCCTTGGCCAGGGCGCGGGCCCGCTCGAGGTTCAGGTCCCACACCGTCACGCCGCCCAGTTCCTTGACCACCTGGCCGCAGGCGGTGACCTGGAGGTCGGCGTCTTTCTGGAGCGTCAGTTCCGGCTCGGTGGGGGCGTCGTCGATGCCCTGGAGCCAGCGGCGCATCCACCGCAGGGCCGCCTGCCGCTGCGGACGGTTGAAGCCGTGCTTATCCGGATACTCGAAGAGGTCCACGCGCTCGCCGAACCCCAGGATGCCGTACAGGCGCTTGGCCTCGCGGAACGTGTCCCACGAGCCGGTGATGTCGAAGAAATCGTGCGTGGCTGTCAGCAGCAACGTTGGCTTGGGGGCCCGCAGGGCGATGTAGTCGGCGTGGTCGATGCCGAGGGCCACCTGGGCGGTGACGTTCTGCTCGCCGTCCTGCGGCCCGATGGTGTGGAAGAGGCGCCCCAGCGACGTGACGTAGCACGACGGGGCCGCCGCCACGATGCGGTCGTCGGTGGCCATCAGGTACGACGTCATCGTCCCGCCGCCCGAGTTGCCGGTGCAGCCGATGCGCTCCGGGTCCACCTCCGGCCGCGAGACCAGGTAGTCGATGGAGCGGATGCCGTCCCAGGTGCGGTAGGTGGCGGCGCTGGCGCCCACGAGCCGGGCGCCGATGTCGGTCAGCGTGTGCTCGGTGGTGCCCCAGACCTTCGGCTCGCCCTTCGCATCGAGAAGTTGACATCGCTCGCCCTGGCCAATTGGGTCGTAAATCAGCACCACGAATCCGTGCATGGCGAGCAGGATGCTGATGCTCTGGTACGCGCCGTACGCCTTCGCGTTTTTCGAGTGGCCGCAGGGCACCAGGACGCCGGGGAACGGTCCCTTGCCCTCGGTCGGCACGTACAGGTTGGCGGTGACGTGGTGACCGGGCCGGCTTTCGTAAAGAACCTTCTCGATGCGGTACCCGTCGGCCTCGATGGCGCCGAGAACCTTGGGGTTGAGCGGCGTACGGTCGGGGAACGGGCCGATGGCGTCCATCCAGTCCTTGCGGACGCGTTCGATGCGGGCCCGGACGGCCTCGGGGGTAGCCAGGGCTTCGACCTCCTGGCGGCGGGCCTCGAAGCGCGCGTCGCACTCGGCCAGGAGGTACTGGTGGAGCAGGTCGGCGGCGTTTTCGTCCGGCGCGAGGACGCGCAGGTCGTCGGCGCCGGCTCCGGCGGCGGGCTCGGCGGCAGGCGCCTTGGCGGCGGGAACGGCGGCCGGCTTGGCGGGGGGTGCGGCGGCAGGCGCTTCGGATGGCAGGGCGGCCGCGAGGCAGACGAGGGCGAGGACCGCGGTCAGCGTTCGCACGGGGGGCCTCCTTCGGTCAGCATGTAGGCCGGGACGAAGTCCCGGCAATGCACTGCCGCGGCTGCGCCACGGCCTACATGGTTTTGCGTCCTTTGCGGTTCAAGCCGTTTGGCCGTTGCGTCGTCAGCGGAGTTCGTCGAGCCGGACCTCGGCCCCGCCGCGGTCCTTGCTGACCTGGGCCGCCGTCATGAACTCGATGATCTCGAGCGTCTCCTGCGGGTCGACGGGCGGCTTACGGGTGTGGAAGAACTCGGCCATCGTCCGCACCAGGCCGTCGTACGAGAAGCCCTTCTCCGTCTGGACCGTGCCTTTATCGCCCCAGACCGTGACGACGGGCTTGTAGTCGCCCTTCTTGACGCCGCGGAAGACGCCCACCCGTCCGTCCTTCCACTGGCCGGTGGTGATGTCGAAATCGCCCTCGGTCTTGCGGCTGACGCTGACGCACCCCGGCCCCATGACCGTGTACAGCGCCTCGACGCCGTGGATGCCGTACCAGAACAGGTCGCCGTGGTGCGGCTCGAGGTTCATGGGCGACGAGCCCTGGACCTTGGTCACCTTGCCCACGCCGGCGTCGCCGCGAAGGGCGAAAACCTCCGGCTGGAACCGCGCGCACGAGCAACTGAAGAAGGGCGTGCCGGTTTCCTTCGACAGGCGGACGATTTCGCGGGCGTCGGCCAGGCCGGCCGTGAACGGCTTGTCGATGAAGCACGGCTTGCCGGCCGCGAAGACGGGCCGGGCCTGTTCCAGGTGCGGTCGGCCGTCGACGCTTTCGATGAGGACCACGTCGACCTTCGAGAGGAGCGCCTCGATGGTCGGCACGATCTCCACGCCGTACTGGTCCTGGAGTTGCTTCGCGTATTTCTCGACGCGGTCGGCGCTGGAGGGGATGTCGGGACTGCCGCCCTTGAACGCGGCCACGACCTTGACGCGCCATTCCGGGTGCCGGGCGAAGAGGCCCGTGAACGCGGGGACGTGGGATGTGTCGGTGCCGATGATGCCGGCCCGCAGGTCGGTGGCGGCCCAGGGGGGCGTCTCGGCGGCGGGCTTGGGCGCCTCGGCGGCGGGGGCGATGGCCGGCAGAGCGAGCAGGCACAGCATCGCGGTCAGCGTTCGCACGGCGCCCTCCTTGGGTTACGGTGGCGAGCACATCCGAGCCGCGAGCAATCGGCCGAGTACGGCCAGCCGCGAGCGCGAGCGAGCGGTCGAACGGCCCCGCTCCCTGACCGTCGCGGCTCGGTTACGGCCGCGGTGCGTCTGCCGCCTTCGGCCTGCGGGTGAGCGCCGGCAACCGAGTTCGCTGCACGGTTGTCATTCTGAGGAGCGGCAAAGCCGCGACGAAGAATCTCGCTTTTTGAGCCGGGGAAAGGCGAGATTCTTCGGCCCCGTGAACGGGGCCTCAAAATGACACCTATCGCCGAGGATGCGCATTACTTTGACGGGTCTCAATCCTTGTGGTTCGGGTCCACCTTCAGGCCCGCCAGCGGCGAGCCGTCGGGACCCACGATCCGGGCGCAGACCTCCCACGGGCCGGTCTGCTGGACGACCTTGACGAGCAGCGTGTTCCAGCCCTGGTTCAGGCGGATCTTGACCTTGTGTTCGCCGGGCTGGCACGCGCCGGCGGTGGGGTTGCTGTGAACCGCTTTGCCGTTGAGCCAGGCGCGGCCGCCGTCGTCGGTGCCGAGTTCCAGGACGGCGTTGGCGGCAGCGTCAACGTGGATGCAGGTGCGGAGGTAGGCCGCACAGTTCTCGCCGCCCAGGATATCGCTCAGGCTGATGATGGGTGTTCCCGGGCGGGTCGTGACGGGGCAGGGGCGCCATTCGGCCTCGGCGCCGGCTTCCTCGGGCGGGAAGGCCTTCTTGAAGGTCTGGTTGTAGTTGTTGCGCTCGTTGTATGGACCGGAGAGGAGCCAACCCCGGATGTACTCCTTGGCCGCCCCTATCTGCTGGAGGACCTGGGCCGCCTGCTGGCGCGTTTTGGCGTCGGGCGCGCTGGCCTGGAGTTTCTCCATGGCGGCCTTGACGGCCTCCGGGTCGGCCCCGATGAGGGCCTGGCCGATCTTGAGGGCGGCCAGGGCGGCCTCGGCCCGCACGGCCTCGTCGTCGAGGCAGGCGGTTGCCATCCGGAGGGCGTCGGGATGGCTCACGCCGGCCAGGCCGCCCAGGATGAGTTTCTTGTCCTCGGGCCGGTCGGCGGCGGCCATGAGGTCCTTGTAGGCCTTCATGGAGTCGGCCGGCGACGTGCCGGCCGTGTCGCCCAGCAGGCGGATGGCGCCGCGAAGCGCCACCACCCGGTGCGTCTGGTCGTCGGTCTTGCGGACCACGCCCGCCAGGGCCGGCACCGCCGACGGGTCGGGCCAGGCGGCCAGCGTCCGGACGGCCGCGTCGCGGAGGTCCGGCTGACCGGCGTCGAGGGCTTTCGTCACGGCGGCGAGCGCGTCGGCCCCGCCGATGCCGCTCAGCACCCGCAGCAGCGAGGCCTGGACGCCGGCGCCGTCGGCCTTCTCGAGGGCCGCCAGCACCGGGGCCGCGCAGCCGGCCGCGTCCGGCGCCTTCTGGGCGACCTCGATGACGGCCCGCTCGGCGGCCGGACGGGCGGCGTCGCCCTTGAGGCTGACCAGCCGACCCACGACCTTCGGCAGGTCGGCCGGCCCGGCCAGGCGACCCAGGGCCTTGAAGGCGGCCATCTGGACCTCCGAGTCGTCGCCGGCCGCCTGGTCGAGCAGGGCGGGGACGGCCGCCTCGGTGCCCCGGCCGTGCAGGACGCCGATCAGTTCGGCCCTGAGGGACGACGGGGCCTGGTTCATCGCGGTAATCAGGGCCTGGTCGACGCCTTCGCCCGCGATGTTGCGGAGCGCCACGACGGCCGCTTCCTTCTCCTCGTCGCTCCCCGTGCCGGCGGCCTTGACGAGCGGCGCCACCGACGAGGCGTTGCCGACGACCGCGAGGGCCTTGATGGCGGCCACGCGGGTCGCGGGCACGTCGCTGCCGGCCGCCTCGGTGACGACCTTGCGGGCGGCCGGGCCGCCGCGGTCGGCGATGGCCGCGAGGAGCAGGGCCTGGATGTCCGGAGCCTGGTTGGGCAACTCGGCCGCCAGGCGGTCGACGACGTCTTCGCCTTCCAGGGCGGGGATGTTGGCGATGGCGGCCGCCTTCATCATCGAATCGTTGCCTCGGATGGCGGCCAAGACGTACGGCAGGGCCTCGTCGCCGGCCGTCCGCATGAGCGCCAGCAGGGCCCCGCGGTGGTACATGACGGGCAGGTCGGCGGCCAGCACCTCTTTGAAGATGGCGACGGCGGGCTTTTTCATGCCCGCCTCGGCCAAGCGGTTGGCGCACTGGAGGTAGGCGTCGGTGGCGGCGGGGCGCAGCGCCTCGGGGACCGACTTGCGTGCGGCCCCGAGGAGGTTCGCCGCCTCCGGGCCGCTGATTTTGCCGAGGGCCGAGAGGGCGGCCTCGGCTACCTGCGGGTCGTCGGCCCGGGTCAACCTGGCCAGGAGCGGCACGGCCTCGGCGTCGCGCCGGTAGCCCAGGACGCCGCAGATGCCGACGGCGGCCGGGCCCTTGGCCTTCTCCAGGCCGCGGCGAAGGGCGGCCAAGGCTTTCGGGCTCGGGTTTGGCTGAAGGCCGTAGCACGCCATGTGGCTGGTCTTCGGGTCGGGCAGCATCTTCTCGAGCGCGGGGATGCATGCGTCCGAGCCGATGCGGCCGAGGGCCTCGCAGGCCTGGAGTTTGGCCTCGGCCTCGGCGTCGCCTTCCAGGATGCCGATCAGGCCCTGCTCGGCGTGGCGCACCAGGTCGGCGTTGCCGTGGATGTCGCGCAGCAGCGCCTGGAGGTTGTTGACGGGGTCGCTGGGGTCGCCGGTCTTGTACGTGGCGAGGTCGGCAACGACCTTGTCGACGTCGGCCTTGGAGGCGGCCCCGGCCCGGGTCGCGGCGCCCGCGACGACGGTCCCCAGGATGAGCAGGAGGGCGGCAAGTCGGATGAGCGTGCGTGTCATGGCTTTTCCCTTTTGCTGCGTCGCGTGTTCGTAAGGCGTATATGCCTGTTTGGCGAGCGGGTCAGATGCGCCACGGCGGCCGCACGGCCCGCGAGCGCATGGCGTTGGCCTCGGCGTCGCCGAGGAACTCCTCCTTCACGGGGTCCCACCGCAGCGGCCGGCCGAGTCGGATACCGAAGTTGGCCAGTTGGCACAGGCTCATGGCGCGATGGGCGGCCTCGGGATGGCACACGCACCGGCGGCGCGTCTTGATGCCCTCCAGGAAGTTGCGGATGTGGTCGCCGGGGTCGCCCCACCCCTTGGCCGAGATGGCCCGCAGCCGCAGCAGCGACGCCGGCTCGGCCGTCACGGTGTTGGTGCCGTCGTGGATCTGGATCCATCCCTCGGTGCCCACGAAACGGATGTACCGCGCGTCGAACGTGCCGGTGGCGTCGTGGACCACGCGGACGCCGTTGGCGTAGGTCGTGACCGCCCGGGCGGAGACGGGCACCTCGGTCATGGTGCCCGGCGGGGCCCACTCGAGGTGTTCGACCTCGATCCGGACGGGGCCGGTGTCCTCGGCGTGGTTGGCCCACTGGGCCAGGTCGGTCCAGTGGCAGCCCATGTCGGCCAGGATGCCGGCGCCGGTGTCCCAGATGACGCGCCAGCCGTTGACGCGGCCCCACGAGAACGGGTGCCACGGCGTGGGGCCAAGCCACATGTCGTAATCGAAGCCGTCCGGCACCGGGATGGCCGGGGTCGGCTTGACGATGCTGTTGGTCCAACTGTTGCAGATGATTTCCTTGAGGTCGCCGATGCGTTTCTGGTGGACGCACTCGATGGCGAAGCGGAACGAGTCGGTCGAGTGCCGCTGGTACCCCGCCTGGTAGATCGTGCCGAGGCGGTCACAGGTCTCCACCAGGGCCCGGCCCTCCTCGAGGGTCAGGCTGATGGGCTTCTCGCTGTACACGTCCTTGCCGGCCCGGGCGGCGTAGATGGACCCGACAGCGTGCCAGCGGTTGCCGGTGGCGATCAGGATGCCGTCCAGGTCCGGCCGGTCGAACAACTCGCGGAAGTCGGTGTACGTGGCGCAGTCCGCGTTGCCGTAGGTGGCGTCGACCTTCTTCTTGACGGCCATGAGGCGGTCCTGCCGGCAATCGCAGCAGGCCAGCCACTGGACGTCCGGCTGCTGGAGGAAATGCTCCATGACCGCCGGGCCGCGGTTGCCGCAGCCCATGATGCTCATCGTCACGCGTTCGCTGGGCGAGGCGACCCGGCCGGCGCCCGTGGCCGTGTCGGGCACGATGGTCGGTGCGGCCGCGACCGCCCCGGCTGCTGCGCTCAGCCGGTGGAGGAATTGGCGGCGCGTGTGGCGGCTCATGCGGATCGGCTCCGGCTGACGGGAAAACCAACACCCCCTGTGCACTAAACCGGTGCGAACGGTTATACGGTCGCAGGAATTGCCGTACAAGCCTTTTCGCGGCGCGTGCCGCGGGGTATGATGGGTGCCGGCCCCGGCGCGCGGGGTGACCGTCAACGGCGAGCCGCGCGGACGGGGCGGCCGGCGGATCTGACGGCTGGGCCGGGCGAATGTGCCACGGCCGGTCTTGTCCGGCCGTGCGGCCGTATTCGCCGGCCCGCTTGCGGGCCGCGTGCCGCCCGAGGCGCGGCGGGTACGGAGACCCGCCGCGCGGGATTCTGTTCTTGGGTCACTCAACGGAGGCATCGTGCGCGGCATCCGCCTGGCCATCTTCGACATCGACGGGACGCTCCGCCGCGTCCGCAGCCCGTGGTGGCACCTGCACGAGCACCTGGGCCTGGCCGAGGCCGCCCGCGCGTACGCCCCGATGTTCGAGCGCGGCGAAATCACGTACGAGCGGTGGGCCCAACTCGATGCCGCGCTCTGGCGCGGCCGGACGCGCGACGAGATGGCCGCGGCGCTCGAGTCCAACCCGCTCCGCCAGGGGGCCGACCGCCTCGTCGCCTATCTGACGGCCCGCGGCGTCCCGTGCACGGCGGTGAGCACGGGCCTTTCGCTCTTTGCCGAGCCGACCGCCGAGGCTTTGGGGCTGGGCGAGGTCGTCTGCAACCGGCTCCTCTTCGAGGGCGACCGGTGTCGGGGGCGGGTCGAGGTCCGCGTCACCGAGCACAACAAGGCCGAGGTGATGGCCGGCGTGCTTCGGCGGGCCGGCGTGCGGGCGGAGGAGGCGATCGTCTTCGGCGACGGCCCGGCCGACGTGCCGATGTTTGAGGCGGCGGGCCTGGCCGTGGCGGTCTGCCCCACCGCGCCGGCCGTCCGCGCCGCCGCCGATTACGTGGTCGAGGACGAGCCCATCGACGCGGTCATCGCGGACCTGGAGCGGCACATTCCGCGCGGTGGGTCTCCCGACCCGCCGCGGAGCCTGTAGGCCGCGGCGCGCCGCGGCAGCGCGCTTCCTCCACCCGCTACTTCAATTCCTTGATATAGATATTCCGGAACTGGATGAGGCTGGAGGCCGGGCTGAACTCGCCCGTCTTCTGGTTCAGGCCGCCGTGATGCTGAAGGGCGATGGGCCCCTTCGTCCCCAGGCCGGGCAGTTTCGCGTCCACGATCACCGGCTGGCCGTTCAGGACCACGTTGACGGTCTCGCCCTTGACGGTGATGACGAAGGTGTTCCACTCGCCGACGGGGTTGTCGGCCCGCACCTTGGGGACGCAGGCGGCCCGGACCTCCGGGGGCTGCTTCTGGTCGTTGCGGTAGCTCCAGATTTCGCCGGAGCCGCACGGCCAGCACCATATGTTGAGTTGTGACTTGCCGGTGCCGCGGACGAAGATGCCCGAGTCGGCGTTGGGCGTGGGGGTCTTGATGACCTTGCCCTGGGCGTCGGTCTTGTACGACCCGTCGGGCAGGATGGTGGGCATGGCGTAGAGGCCGGTCGTCTGCTTCAGGCGCCATTCGATGTGGAGGGCGTAGTCGCCGAACTCCTTCTCGGTCTTCAGGTTCTTGTCGCCCTTGGCCTCGCTCTGGGCGTCGTAGTCGATGACGCCGCCCGTGACCTTCCAGTGTCCGCCGTCGCCCTCGGGCGCCTTCCAGCCGGCCAGGTCCTTGCCGTTGAAGAGGGGGGTCCAGCCTTCGCCCTGGGGCGGGGCGGCAAGGATTCCGGTCTGCCCGAACGGAACGGCCAGGGCGGCAAGGACGCCGACGGCGAGTCCGGTCCACATCAGTCTGCGGGTCATGGGAGGCTCCTTTCGCACGTGCCACTGGACGAAACCCGCCGCCGGGCCGCCGGTGCCGACGATTTGGTTGCGTCGCCGGCGGGGCTATCCTGCGCACCCGGGCCGGCGCGGGTCGGCGTCGTGGCGAGCAGACACACGGCGAGTGGGCCCAGGGGGATCCGCCCCGTTCGTCGCAGGCATGTATCCATCACTATCCGGCTACTCCGGCAGTTCGATGACGGAGAGGGTGTGCGGTGCGTCGAACACGTTGTCGGCGAACGGCAGGTCGATGTTCGAGACGTACAGCCTCCGGCCGCGGAGGCAGACCTCGCTGGGCGTGTCGAGTT
>JADHXV010000036.1 GCA_016782785.1 Planctomycetota bacterium
CAGTACCTGGAATCCTGCTTGGCGAAGGCGTAACGTATGGGGGCTGCCGTCCGATGTGTTCGCTCGACACAAACAGGAAAGAGAGGCCATGAAACGTCTCCCCTTGGCACTGACTCTGGCGGTCGCAGTTGGAATCGCCGCGTGGGTGATCGCGGCGGCGCCGGTGGCGGAGGCGGGCGCCCCCGGCGAGGCCGCCGCCGAATCGGCGCGGCTGGCCCAGGTGGCCGAGGAGGTGGCCAAAGAGGTCGAGGCCCTGCGCGGCTGGAAGTTCAAGAAACCCATCGACAAGCGTTTTGCCTCTCCCGCCGACGTGCGCTCGTACCTGAACGGCCAGGTGACCGAGCATTGTCCGCCCGAGCGGGAGAAGGCCATGGAGGCCTTCCTGCGGATGGTCGGCCTCTTGCCGCCCGACTGCCAATTCAAGGCCGCCCTTCTCGACCTCATGGAGGAGCAGGTGGGCGGGTACTATGAGCCCAAGGCCGGGGCCCTGTACCTGGTGAACCGCGGCCAGCCGCTGCCGCCGCTCGTGGAGCGGGTCATGTTGGCCCACGAACTTACGCACGCCCTCGACGACCAGTACGTGGACCTTGGTGGCTTCATGGATTCGATGGCCGGCAAGACCGAGGACATGGACCTGGCGGCGATGTCGGTGATCGAGGGGTCGGCCACGGCCCTGATGATGCGGTACATGGTCCGGGCCCAACTGTCCGGCCAGCACGACGTCGGCGAACTCCAGCAGTACGCCGCCCAGGAAATGGAGCGCAGCCAGAAACTCACCAAGGCGCCCCGCTATTTCACCGTCCTTCTGGGCGCGTACGTCTGCGGTATGGAGTTCCTGGCCCGCGGCAACCTGCTGGCCGTCATGGCGGGCAAGGGCGGCATGATCGGCAAGAACTTCCAGGCCGCCGTCAAGGACCCGCCCCAGTCCACCGAGCAGATCCTCCACCCCGAGAAGTACTGGGACGAGGCCGCGCGCGACGCCCCTGTGGTCCTCGACGACGACGCCGTCAAACGCCTCCTGGAAACCAAAGGGCGGTGGGTCATCCACACGAACACGGTCGGCGAGATGCTCTGTGCCATCCTGACCAACCCGCCGGGCGTCAAGCGGAACCTGATGAGCATGGAGACCGCCTCCGCCTGGACCAACGACGGGGCCGCCGGATGGGGCGGCGACCGGTTCTACCTGCTCGCCTCCGGACCCGACGCGAAAGCGGCGGCCGCCAACCTCCATCAGCCGCGCGGTGTATGGGTCACGCTGTGGGACTCCGAGGGCGACCGCGACGAGTTCCTCGAAACCTACGGCCGGCATGCGCCCAGCGGGAGCCGCCTCCTCGTGCCGCTGGGGAACCTGGGGGCCGTGGCGCTCTTCGGTTTCGATGAGGTCGAGAGCAAGGCCCTGGGCGAGCGGTTCACCACCTCGCCGCCGACCATGACCCGCGCCGGCAAGCCGTGGTCGCCTTGGGCGCTGTGATGCGCCTGTGTGGCCCGGCCGGTCTGCCTTCGGCGGGTAAACGTGCCCGGCCGGAGGTATGTCATTTCGACCGAGGCCCGTCAGGGCCGAGCGGAGAAATCTTGTCTTCCGGGCGCCGGAAACGGCGAGATTTCTCCGCTCGCCCCGATGCAGCGAGGCCGCATCGGGTCTCGGTCGAAATGACATCGCGTCGCGCGCTTGCTGAGACCGCGTGTGGGCTGCCTGGGCCACACCGCCCGTTTTTGATTGAAGCCCTCCGCCGCCCCGGCTACGATACGGTCGCGCGGCCGCGACGCCCGGCGATGCTGCAGCGTGTGTGTGCCTATGGAGCGCGGCGGCCTGGGAATCTCGCCACGCGGAGGGCGTGCCGTGCAGGGCGGGGCCGAAGGGGGCAAGTCACCGTGAAATCCATCCGCACCGACATCGGGTATCAGGAGTGCATCAACGTCGCCTGCCGGGCGCGGTTCGACGTGGCCGAACCGCTCTTCGAATGCCCGACGTGCGGCGACCTGCTCGACGTCCGATACGACTGGTCGCAGGCCGTCCTGCCCAAGCGATTGAACGACTTCGAGGCGAAGTGGGCGGTCCCGGGCGACCCGCTCGCCTTCTCGGGCGTCTGGCAGTACCACGAACTCCTGCCGTTCGCCCCGCCCCAGAACGTCATCACGGTGGGCGAGGGCAAAACCGTCTTCCAGCAGGCCGACCGCGTGGCCCCGTACGCCCGCATGAACGTGGGACGGCTGTTCCTCCAGTACGAAGGCATGAACCCTTCGGGCAGTTTCAAGGACAACGGGATGACGGCGGCCTTCACGCACGCCCACCTGGTCGGGGCAACGCGGGCCGTCTGCGCCTCGACCGGCAACACCAGCGCCTCGGTCGCCATGTACGCCGCCGTCGACGGCCGCATCCCCGCCATCGTGCTCGTGGGCAGCGGGAAGATCGCCTACGGCAAACTGGCCCAGGCCCTGGACTACGGCGTGCGGGTGGTCGAGGTCGAGGGCGACTTCGACACCTGCATGCGCCGCGTCAAGGAGGTGGCGAAGGAACTCGGCATCTACCTGATGAACAGCCTGAACCCCTTCCGCCTCGAAGGCCAGAAGACCATCATGTACCGCGTCATCGAGGGCCTGCTGTGGGACGTGCCGGAGTGGGTCGTTGTGCCCGGCGGGAACCTGGGCAACTCGTCCGCCTTCGGCAAGGCGTTTCAGGAACTCCGCGAGATGGGGCTGATTTCGCGCCTTCCGCGCCTGGCCGTCATCGTGGCCGAGGGCGCCGACACCCTCTACCGCATCGTCAACCAGGAGCGCCTGGCCTGGAACGACGGCCGCGTGGACGACGCCCGCATCGCCGCCTTCTACGACCAGATGGACGCCGAGAATCGCCGGGCCAAAACGGTGGCCTCGGCCATCGAGATCAACCGCCCCGTGAACCTCAAGAAATGCCTGCGGTCCCTGGAGTGGACCGGCGGCCTGGTCGAGAAGGTGAGCGACCAGGAGATTCTGGACGCCAAGGCCCGCATCGGGGCCGGCGGGTTTGGGTGCGAGCCGGCCTCGGCCGCCACCGTCGCGGGCGTCCGCAAACTCCGCGACGCCGGCGTCATCGACGCCGACGACCGCGTCGTCTGCGTCCTGACGGGGCACCCGCTGAAGGACCCGAACATCACGGTGGCCTATCACACGCTGGACGACGAGGTCATCGCCGAGAAGTACGGCGCGTACGGCTTCACGAAGGCGCCGCACGCGAACCGCCCGGTCCGCGTGGCCGACGACCTGGATGCCATCGTCGCGGCCATCCAGGCGTGAGCGTTTGCAGGAGGTTCCCATGATCCAGGTTGCCGTCTCGGGCGCCGCCGGCCGCATGGGCCGGACGCTCGTTCGCCTCATAGCCGAATCCGAGGACCTTCGCCTGGTGTCGGCGCTGGAGTCGGCGGGCCACGTGTCGCTCGGCGCCGACGCCGGCGTGCTGGCGGGCGTGGGGCCGATCGAGGTCAGGATTGCCGACGCGCTCTCCGGTTCGCCGGATGCGCTCATCGACTTCTCGCTTCCCGACGGCGCCGTCGCGCGCGTCGAGGAATGTGCCGCCTTGGGTGTGCCGTGTGTCGTCGGAACGACGGGGTTCTCGGACGAGCAGCGTGCGCGGATTGCGTCGGCCGCCGAAAAGACCGCCGTTGTCCTGGCCCCGAACATGAGCGTGGGCGTGAACGTTCTGTTTCACGTGGCGGCGGAACTGGCCCGGACCCTCGGGCCGGAGTACGACATCGAAATCATCGAGGCGCATCACCGGTTCAAGCGCGACGCGCCGTCGGGCACGGCCATCAAACTGGCCGAGGAGATCGCCCACGCCACCGGCCGCGACCTGAAAAAATCGGCCGTGCACGGCCGGGGTCCCGGCCACCCGCCCCGGCAGCACGGCGAAATCGGCCTGCACGCTGTCCGCGGCGGCGACATCGTCGGCGAGCACATCGTCTATTACACCGCCCTGGGCGAACGCCTGGAACTGAAGCACGTGGCCCACAGCCGCGACACCTTCGCCCACGGTGCCCTCCGGGCCGTCCGCTGGGTGGCCGACCGCGGCCCGGGCCTGTACGCGATGACCGACGTCCTGGGGCTCTGAGTTCGCCGCTCAGGTGTGCGGCAAATCGGGGAAGGTCTCGGCCACGGCCGCGTTGGTGATCTTCCCATCCCTGGTGTTGATGGCGGCGGCGTGGCCTGCGTCGATGGCCGCGAAGCCGTCCACGCCCAGCCGGGCCATGTCCCGCACGTACGGCAGGGTGGCGTTGCAGAGGGCGTGGCTGGAGGTCCGGCCCACCGCCCCCGGCATGTTCGTCACGCAGTAGTGCACCACGCCGTCCACGATGTAGGTGGGCTCGTGGTGCGTGGTCGGCCGGGCCGTCTCGATGCAGCCGCCCTGGTCGATACTGACGTCGACGATGACGGCACCGGTCTTCATGCGGCGGACGATGTCGCGGGTGATCAGCCGCGGCGCCCGGCTCCCGGTCATCAGGACCGCCCCGATCACGAGGTCGGCCCGCAGGGCATATTGCTCGATCGCGTGCGGGTCGGCGTAGAGCGGCGTGACGTTGGCCGGCATGATCTCCTCCAGGTGCCGAAGCCGGTCCAGGTCGACGTCCATGACAACGACGTTGGCCCCGAGGCCGGCGGCGGCCCCGGCGGCGCTGGCCCCGACGGTTCCGCCGCCCAGGACGAGGACGTTGGCCGGCTCGACGCCCACCACGCCCCCCAGCAGAATGCCCCGGCCCATCATCGGGCGTTCCAGGTACTTGGCCCCCTCCTGGACGCTCATCTTGCCGGCCACCTCGCTCATGGGCGTCAGCAGCGGCAGCCGGCCGTGCGCGTCGCTCACCGTCTCGTACGCCATCGCCGTGATGCCTGCTGCCAGGCAGCCTTCCGTCAGGTCGCGCGAAGAGGCGAAGTGGAAATAGCAGAAGACCGTCTGTCCGGGGCGCAAGAGGGCGATCTCCGCTGGCTGCGGCTCCTTGACCTTGACCACCAGGTCGGCCTGCCCGTAAACGTCGAGGGGCGAGTCCACAAACTCCACGCCGTGCGGCGTGTAGGCGTCGTCCTCGAAGCCGCAGCCGCGGCCCGCGCCGCGCTCCAGCAGCACGGTGTGACCGTCGCCCGCGAGCAGTTCGGCCCCGACGGGCAGGAGGGCTACGCGGTACTCGTCGTCCTTGATCTCACGCGGCACGCCGATGATCATGGTCCGTTGCTCCTAACCCCCCATGAGGAAAGCGCGGGCTGCGTACTGCGCGATGAACAGAAACGCAAACAGCACCACAAGCCCATGCAGGTCGTGGAACCGGCCGGTCACGGTCTTCAAGAGGGCGTAGGCGATGAAGCCCCACGCAATGCCGTCGGTAATGGACAGGCTGAACTGCATCACCACGACCGTGAGGAACGCCGGGATCGCCTCGGTGTAGTCGTCCCACGCGATTTTGCGCACGCTGCCCATCATCATGACGCCCACCACCACGAGCACCGGCGCGATGACCGGGTAGAACCTGACCTCGACCGGCGTGCCGCGGGCCACCTGGCGCAGGACCTCGCCCGTCCCGGCGTGGACGACATGGGCGCCCATCCCCACGGCCTCGACCAGCGGCGCGAAGAAGAGGGCCAGCAAGAGCAGCACCCCCGTGACGACGGCCGCCAGGCCCGTCCGCGCGCCTTCCCGGACGCCGGCGGCGCTCTCCACGTAAGTGGTGATCGTGCTCGTGCCGACCAGCGTGCCCAGGACGGTGCCGGCGGCGTCGGCGAACAGCGCCTGCCTGGCCCGCGGCAGCCGACCGCGCTCGTCCAGGAATCCCGCCCGCTCCGACACGCCGATCAGCGTCCCGACCGTGTCAAACAGGTCCAGGAAGAAGAAGATGAAAATCACCAGCAGGACGTCGGCCAAAGGGTGCGCGGTGAACAGCGCGCCCGGCCGGTCGAAGACCGCCAGCAGGGTGTGCTCCGGCAGCGCGGGGAGCGAAATAATCCGCCCGGTCAGGTGCTCGGCCTCGCGCGGTTCGGCCAGGATGACGCGGGCCTCGTCGGGGGGCACCGGCTTGACGGCGGACGGGTCGCCCGCTACCGCCCCGACGCGTACAAGATAATCGTGTTCGGTCACCAGCTCGAGGCCGTCGGCCGGATGGTAGGCGACGTGGCCGAGAACGAGGGCCAGGACGGCCGTCGCAAGGATGCCCAGCAGAATCGCCGCTCGGAACCGCAGGACCAGGAGGACGGACGTCACCACGATGCCCGCCAGGACGACCAGCACGAGCGGGTTCGTCAGGTCGCCGAGCCGCACCAGCACCGCCGGGCTGTTCTGCACGATCCCCCCGTACTGCAGGCCGACGAAGGCGATCAGGAGGCCGATGCCGACGGCGATGGCGTACTTCAGCCCGTCGGGCACGGCGTGCATGACGGCCTCGCGAAGACCGAAGAAACTCAAGGCCAGGAACGCCGCTCCGGCGACGAGGTTGGCCATCAACGCTTCCTGCCATGTAAACCCCATCCCGATCGGTGCTGCCGCACACACCATGAAGGCGAAGAAGAAGTTGTGACCCATGGCGGGCGCCAGCGCGAACGGGTAGTTGGCCAGCAGCCCCATCAGGAAGCAGGCGGCCGCCGAGCATACGCAGGTGGCAAAGAAGACGTCGCCGGGGGGCATGCCGGCCGCGGCGAGAACCGCCGGTTGGACGAACAGGATATAGGAGAGCGTCAGGAAGGTGACCAGGCCGCCGCGAACCTCGCCCCAGACGGTCGCGCCGGATTCACGAAGTCGGAACATGCAGCACTCCGCCGCGGGCGGTGCCGGCCTGCGGCATGGTGCGCGTCACGCGCCACCCCCGCCATGCCGACGCTACCGGCGCATGGTGGGAAGTAAAGAAAAAAGCCAGGGGACGGTCACACCGTCCCCTGGCTTGGGGGTTTCGGCATCTCCACCCGAACCGTCCCACAGTCTCAGCCGGAGAATGGCGATATACGGAAACCATTCAGTGGGCCAAGATTCCCTAGCCGCAACGGTGTGCGTCGGCTCCGCCGATACGGTCCGAGCGGGTGCGGCGCGATGATTTTACTTCGACGGCATCAGTTTCGCAATGCCCGCCGCCAGGTCCTTCAGGTTCTTCTTCTCGGAGGTGTAGACGACCGACTTGCCCTTGCGGGTGCCGGTAACCAGCCGGCCCATGCGCAGCAGACCCAGGTGATGGCTGATGGTGGGCTGCTTCAGACCGAGGGCGTCGCACAGGGCCGTCACGTTCTGGGGGCCGTCCGCCAGCATCTTCAGGATGCCCAGGCGCGTGGGATCCGAGAGCAGCGCAAAGCCGCGAGCCCACTCCGAGAGTTCCGCCTTCACAGAGGCGCCGATCTTCTTTGACTTCGCCATGAATCAGTCCCTTTCACTATTGTCACCCCCCGTTTGTCTATCGTACGCCTGACGCGACATCCATACAAGCCAAAAAGCAAGAATAGACACGGAAGCGTCATCTGTGACGTGAGGCAGAGCATGCCAAGCCGGCAAGGTTTCTCTCGCGCCCCGCAGAAAGCGCCGAAAGCCCACGCCGGCAGACGCCTCAGACGTGTCCCGTATCCTCCCCACGTTTCGCTTCGCCGCCGGAGTGCCCCATAGTCCCCGCCGCGTCGAGCGGTGGTGGGCGATACAGGATTTGAACCTGTGACCTCCTGCGTGTCGAGCAGGCGCTCTAGCCATCTGAGCTAATCGCCCACGTAACAGAGTGTATAACGATACCCGCCGCGCTGGGTTTGTCAAGACGAAATCCGTATCGAGATGCAATCCATATCCCCGTTCACTGCGCCGCCTGGGGTGACAAGGTGGCTTCAGCGGCGCCCGAGCGCGATCTGGCGCGCGGCGGCCAGCACATCGTCGCCGATCACGCCCGCCCGGAAATCGGTCGACGGGTCCTCCGGCATGAGGCCGAGCACCGCCACGCCGGTGACGCGCTGGATCTCGTCCGGGTTTGTCAACTCGGCCAGGTCCTCGGTGTCGCGGTTGTAGCGGTTGATGACGACGCCGGCAACTTCCAGCCGCCGCGCCCGCAGCACCTCCACCGTCATGGCCGTATGGTTGATTGTCCCGAGGCCCGGCCGCGCCACCACCAGCACCGGCAGGTTGAACCGCCGGGCCAGGTCGGCCACGGTCTGCCGCGGCGTGACGGGGCACAGCGCCCCGCCGATGCCTTCGACGAGCATCACGTCGTGCGCGCGCCGCAGCCGATGCCACGCCTTCCACACGGGAGCGAGGTCCACGTCCCGTCCGGCCCGGGCGGCGGCGACGGTGGGCGCAAGGCCCTCGGCGAAGCGGACCGGCGCGATTTCCTCCAGGGGTTCCGGCGCGTCGGCGGCCTTGGCGAGGAACTCGGCGTCCTCCGACACCAGCCCCTCGCGCCGCCGCACGCAGCCCGTGGCGACGGGCTTCATTACGCCCACGTTCACGCCGTCGGCCCGCCACGTGGCCGCCAGCGCCGCCGTCACGACGGTCTTCCCCACGCCCGTATCGGTGCCGGTGATGAAGTAGCCGCGGGTCATGGCGTGGTGGCCTCGGCGATGCCGTCGCGCACGGCATCGAGGATGCGGGCCAGGCTGGCGTCGCTCGTGCAGTACGGCGGCATGAGGACGACGACGTCGCCCAGCGGCCGGACCCACACGCCGCGCCGCACGGCCGCCTCGCACGCCCGGGCGCCCATGCGGATGCCGGGCGGGTACGGCTCGCGCGTGTCGGTGTCGGCCACAAGTTCAATGCCCACCATCACGCCGCGCTGCCGGACCTGGCCCACGTGCGGCAGGGCGGCGACGGGCGCAAGGCCCTCGGCCAGGGCCCGTTCGAGATCGCGGATGCGGTCCAGGACGGCGTCCGATTCGAAGATGTCCAGGCTCGCCAGGCCCGCCGCGCACGCCAGCGCGTTACCCGTATACGTATGACCATGGAAGAACGTGCGGTGCTCGGCGTGTTCGCCCAGGAACGCCGCGTGAATGCGGTCTGTGGCCAAGGTGGCGGCGAGCGGCAGATACCCGCCGCTGATGCCCTTGGCCAGGCACAGGAGGTCCGGCCTCACATCCTCGTGCTCGCAGGCGAACATGCGGCCGGTGCGTCCGAAGCCGGTTGCCACCTCGTCGCAGATGAGCAGGACGTCGTGCCGGCGGCAGGCGTCGGCCACCCGCCGCAGGTACCCGGGCGGATGGGTGATCATGCCGGCCGCCCCCTGCACCAGCGGCTCGATAATCACGGCCGCCGTCTCGTCGGCCCGGTCGGCCAGGATCTTCTCCATCGCTGCCGCGCACGCCTGGTCGCACGTCTCCGGCCGCGTGTCCAGCGGGCACCGGTAACAGTACGGGGCAGGGGCCTCGATGGTCTCGAACAGTAGCGGCCGGTAGAGGGCATGGAAGAGGTCCATGCCGCCGACGCTGACCGCCCCGAGGGTGTCGCCGTGATACGCCTCGGCCAGGTGGACGAACCGCGTCTTCTCCGGCCGCGGCGGGTCGCACTGCCGCCAATACTGAAACGCCATCTTCAGGGCGATTTCGACCGCCGTGGCGCCCGAATCGGAGTAGAAGACCCGCGTCAGGCCCCCGGGCGCAAGCCCCACCAGCCGCTCGGCCAACTCGATGGACGGCGGCGACGCCAGACCCAGCAGCGTCGAGTGCGCGATCCGGCCCAGTTGCACCCGGATCGCCTCGTCGATCTCCGGCCGACGGTGCCCGTGCAGGTTGCACCACAGGCTCGACACCCCGTCGATGTACCGGTTCCCCTCGGTGTCGATGAGAAACTCGCGCTCGCCGGCGGCGATAACAAGCGGCTCGCTGTGCACCCACTCGGCCATCTGCGTGAACGGGTGCCACACGTGGGCCTGGTCGAGGCGGCCAAGGCGAACTGTCGGGTCATCCGGACGGCTCATGGCGGTCGTCTACGTGGCCTCCGGCAGGTTGACGGTGATGCGGGTCCCGATGCCGGCCCCGAGGCGGACCGACGCGCTCTGGCGGTTGACGGCCACCTCCAGCAGCCCGGCGCTGCCGATGTACGCCAGCAGCATGCCCGGCGCCACCTCGCAGTACGCCGAGCAGAGCGTGCGGATGACCGCCCCCGACACGACGACCTCAATCTGGGACCGGTCGAACGGCTCCAGCATCTCGCCCGGCACATTCGTGACGAGGTTCCCGAACGGGTCCACGTACAGCGCCTGGCCGTGGATCGTGTTGCCCTGGCGCTCGGGTTTGGGCAGAGGGAAGCGCTCGATGGTTTCGACCTGGGGTCCAAGGCTGTCGATTGCCGTGCCGCCGGCCAGGGTGGCCGCAACCGGCGCGAAGATGTCCCGCCCGTGGAATGTGCTCGAGACGTCGTGCCGGAAATGGACCTTGTTCTCAACGGCCACCACGCGGGCGGGCGAACCCGGTTGGCCCATCAGCCGGCCGCCCTGGGTCACGAGCGTCAGCACGCCGTTGTCCGGGGCCACGTAGAGATGTCCCGCGGCCTCGGCGGCCAGAACCCGCCGGCTGCCGCCCACACCGGGGTCCACCACCGCCAGGTGGACCGTCCCTTCGGGGAACGCCGGGGCGGCGGACGCCAGCATGAACGCGGCCGTCCGCACGTCGTGCCGCGGCACGCCGTGCGACATGTCGACCAGAACGGCGTCGGGCTGACGCTCCAGGATGACTCCCTTCATCTGCGACGGGTACGTGCTGTCGATGCCGAAGTCGGTCAGGAGCGTAATGATCTTGGCCATGCCGCACCTCCTTGAGGTTGCGTCTGCCCGCACAGGCCGATTATGCGGAGATGGGCGGGCGGCGTCAAGGCCGGGTAACACATGCCGTGGCGAGAGGGATGCCGTTGACGCCGCCGGCACCCGCTGATAGCATGCCTCCGCACCGACCGCCACATGTGCCAGGGACGCCCCTGTATGCGCACCCGCAGGATTCCAGCCCCGGTGTTGTGTGTTCTCTTGGCGATGTGGGGCTGCGCCATGTGGGCGGCGGGATGCGGTGTGCGTCCGCCGATGCTCGGCGGCGACGAGGCGCCGATGGTGGCGGGCCGCGCCGGCATAGCGTGCCAGGTGGCCGAAACGCAGTCGGAGCCGCCGAATCCCGCCGGCCCGCGGACCATCCGGCTGGGCCATAGCGTCGAGGGCACGCCCCTCGTCCTCCACCTCTTCGGCCGGGGCGACGGCGGGACGCTCGTCATCGGCGGCATCCACGGCGACGAGCCGAACGGGGCCGACGTGGCCCAACGGCTGCTCGAACACCTCGAGGCGGAACCCGGCGCGCGGGACGGTCCGCCGGTCGCCATCCTGCCGCAGGCCAATCCCGACGGCCTGGCCCGCGGCACCCGCGGCAACGCCCGCGGTGTGGACGTGAACCGGAACTTCCCGGCGGCCAACTGGCGCCGCCTCGAGCCGGGACATCGCTACTACGGCGGCCGGTGGCCGGCGAGCGAGCCCGAGACGTGCGCCGTCCTCATTGCCATCCGCCTGACCCGGCCGGAGCGAATTATCGCGATTCATGCCATCTCCGGCGGCCGGCACTGCAACAACTTCGACGGCCCCGCCGAGGACCTGGCCCGCGCCATGAGCGCCCTGAATGGGTATCCCGTCGTGGCGAGCCTGGGTCCGTGTCACGGCAGCCTGGGGAACTGGGCCGGCGTGGACGGCGGCATCCCCATTCTCACGCTGGAACTGCCCCGGTTGCTTCCCGGGCCGGATGCCTGGGACCAGAACCGCGACGCCCTGCTGGAGGCGATAGGGCTGGGGCGGTTCATCCCGGTGGCTCGCTGAAGAAACTCTTGCATTGTCGGGTCTTGGTTCCTACGCTACCCGACATACAGACTATCCTTGTATGGACAGGGGGGACTCGCCATGAAACGCAAGTCCGCGTGTGTCCTGGCCGTATTCCTTGGTGCGATGGTGCTGGCGGCGTCGGCCGCAGAGGTTTGGGCGGGGGCGCCACGGGGTAAAAAGGCCCCGCCCGCCCCGCCTGCCCCACCGGTCGAAGATGCGGCGACCGTCGCGCTGCGGTCGCAACTTCTGGAGGCCGCCGCGCCGGCCCAACTGACCGACGACGTCATCGACCTGTTCCGCCGCTACACGATCGCCCGCGTCCGCGGACAGCATGTGCCCGACCGCGTGCCGGATGCGCTCTGGACGTGGGTCACCACGCATCCGATCCTGTGCGACGCTGTGGTGTTGGGCCTGCACGCGGACAGCGACACGGACCTGCGGATCCTGGAGATGCTGGGCGCGCTGCGCGAGCAGTTCCCGCAACAGGTGGAGGCTTATCCGCACTTGGCGCTGGCGTTTGCCGTCGTGCACGGGTCGGCGGGGAAGCACGGCATCCGCGAGCGGCGGCTCCGTTACGTGGAGCACGAGCAGCGCGAAATCCCAGCGATGGCCGACGCGTTCAAGGATTACGTCGACAACGCCGCCCGGATGAAGATGCCTCTGGACAAGACCCCCTGGCCGCTCCTGCTCTTCGTGGCCGACAACGACCTGCCGCTCGAGGAACGCCTGTGGGTCCGGATGCGCTATGGCGCGAAACTGGTCCAGGTCACCGGCCAGGTGTATTACTCTCTGGAATACGACTACGATAAACTGCGGGGCGAGCCGCGCATCGGCGACCGCCCCAAGTCGATGCCGAACCTCCTTGAGTACGGCGGCGTATGCGCCGAGCGGGCCTACTTCTCCAGCAGGGTGCTGAAGACCCTTGGCATCCCCTCCATGTACGACGTGGGGGAGGGGGCGCGCGGCGGCCACGCCTGGGTCGCGTGGGTCGGCCAGAGGGTCAAGAACATGGACCTGCTGTACACCGCACGCTTCGATTACGACCGGTACTACACCGGCTCGGTGTACGATCCGCGCCTCGCCGACTTCGTCCTGGACCGCGACGTCCAACTCGAAGTGGCCGCCATGATCCATTCCTACAAGGGCTACCTGGAGGCCGTCGCCGGCTGCGGCGTGTACACCCTGTTCGAGGGCAGGAAACGCCACTACGTGACGGGGTTGCTCGAGGGCGCCGTCAAACGCAACCCCTATTGTGCCGTGCCGTGGCGCCTGGTGGCTGCCGATGTCGCCGACGGCTATATTCCCGCCGACAAAGGCGAGCAGATGTACCTTTCCATGCTCCGCCAATTCGGCGAGTACCCCGACCTGACCCTGGAGATTCTGACCCGGATCTTTGTGCCCCGCATGGTCGCAGCCAAGGAGGGCGACGGGACACAGGTCGCCAAGAACCTGGGCATCCTCGGCAAGGCGTTCGACCTGTATGCCCGGTCCAAGCGCCCGGACCTGGCCGTCAAACTCCGCTGCCTCCAGGGCGAGTATCTCGAGGCCGCCGGCCGGGCCGACGAAGCCCTCAAGGTCTACGTGACGGCCTCCGAGCAGTACCTGACCGAGCATTACGGCTTCGTGGACCTCTTCGACCGGGCCGCCAACATAATGCAGGAGCAGGGCCGGACGGAGATGATGCTGACCTACATGGGGCGCGTCGTTCACCGCGTACCGCCTTACCGGGACAGTTTCAACCGTGAGTTCGAGTTGGTCGACCCCGCGTTCAAGCACGTTATGGAGAGGTATGCCCAGGCACTGGAGGCGGCGGGCAAGGCAGCCGAGGCCCGGGCGCAGCGGGATCGCTTGGCATCTTACGACAAGAAGAAAAAAGACTAACGGCTCGCCTCCCGAAGGGGCGGCATTGATGCCGCAAAGGCGGTCCTGGCCGGCGGTAAGGCGGCCCTACTGGCTCCGGACGCCGACCTCGGCCCAGTAGCCGGCTTCCCACGACCAGCCGTCCGCCTCGTTGACGAGGCTCAGGCGCACGGTCTTGCCGGCCAGCGGCGACAGGTCCACTTCGATCGTCCGCCAGCCGTCCGTGCAGGTCGTGCTACTGATCTTCTGCCGCGCCAGGACCGTGTCGTCGGCCTTGACGACGAGCGTCCAGTCGCCGCGCGGGTCATGGCCGACCACGAGCCGCAGCGTCGGCCTCGTGCCGGCGGGCACCGCGACCTCCTTCGAAAGGACGCAGCCGGCGGCCTCGCTCAGCGGGTGGGTGACGAGGACGTTCTTCCGGCCGCCCCACTCGGCTCGCAGGCCGGGGTCCATCTCGGTCCCGCAGTTCTCGGCCGTCCAGCCGGGGGCGAACGCGGCCACGGCCTTGGCGATGTCCTTCTTCGGGCTCTGGGGCGCCTTGCGGGCGGGCGGTGGGGGCGGCTTGATCCTGGCCATCTCCTCGTCCGTGAAGCGCGCGTTGGCGATCGGGCCGGGCTCGTACGATTTTATCAGGGCGCTGGGCCGGGGCGCCTCGATGGGGATGACAAAGACCTCTTGGCCGTCGGCGCCGGTCTCCACCTTGCCGCCCGTTTTCGCCAGCGCTTCGCGTACGAGGTTCTTGCACGTCTCGATCAGTTTCGGAAACGTGTACGGCGTGTGGCTGAACGTGCCCTCCGGGTTTAGAGCCGACGTGTACTTGTCCGGTAGGTTCTCGAAGCCGATCGTCGTGAAGAGGATGCCGCCGGCGTTGGAGGGATTGCAGTCCGAGTCCTGCCCACACCGCGTGGAGATGACGATGGTCTGGTCGGGGTCGCCCTTGCCGTACAGGAGTCCCATCAGGATGTACGCGCCGTTGAGTTTGGCGTCGATGCTGCCGGCGCCCGGCCCGCCGGGCTTCCCGCACAGGCCGTGCGTGTACGCGCTATTCTTGTGGTACTTCTCCTCGATGAGGTTCCAGGTCTTCTGCCAGTCGTCCGGGTCCTTCGCGTACCAGGCGAGGACGTCGCGGACCATCTCGGCGTACTGGCACTCGGCGGGGATGCAGGCGAGGCCGGCCTTGGCCACCTCGACCATGTCGGCGGTGAAGAACGCCTCGGCGTACATGCCGCCGACGAACTGGCCGCCGTAGACGCCGTCGCCGTAGTTCATGAGCCGCCCGAACGTCTCGCCGAGGCGGATGACCAGGTTCGGCATGCCGGGCGCGATGAGGCCGGCGTAGTCGGCCTCGATCTGGTAATCGATGTCGTCGGCGTGCTGGTTGAACTGCGGGTGCCCGGAATCGGGCGGGGCGATGCCGCTGCGCAGGTTGTCGCGGCCGGCGCGGTTCGCGTGCCACAACGGGTACCCGGAGTTCGCGAAGTCGATGCCTGCCTGCCGGATCGGGCAGTCCAGGCCGTACCGCTCCAGCGTCTCCAGGAACGTCATTTCGACATAAATATCATCCTGGTGAAACTGGTTGATGAGTTCGGGCTTCCATTGGGGCACGCGGTCCTCGGGGATGATCTCGCCCTTGACCTTGAACTCGGTGGGCCCGCCCCACCCGACGCCGGCCATCTGGCCGATCCACCCGGCCTTCATCCGGCTGACGTACTCCGCCACGGGCAGGCGGCGGACCTTGCCCTCGGCCGCCGCGGCCTGCGGCCCCGACACCAGGCCCGCCAGGAAAAGACCCAGAACGACCAGCGTAACGGTGCGGCCCATGGCGATCTCCTTGTGCAGGCCCTGACGCAGACACGCATTCTACCCAGTGGGCCTACTCCACCCGCCGGTTTTCCCGCGCGCCCCGTATGGGCTGTGCTCCCGGGCCTCGATGCGCGGTGGCTCAGGAGAGCCACCGCGCGGGCCTAGTTCACCCACCGCGCGGGCCCAGTTCACCCACCGCGCGGGCCTAGTTCACCCACCGCGCAGGCCCAGTTTTTCCGCGGCGCCTGGCGGCCCTTGTGTATGAACCCCTCACCGCGTCGGCGGTTCCGCCTCCACGGCATGCCGGGCGGGGACCAGGAAATAGAGGAACCCGTCCTCCGCGCCAATGAGCAGGTCGCGCCGGCCGTCGCCGTCCCAGTCCACCGTGGTGGGGCTGGTGGTGTGCCCGGCCAGCCGGCGGTCTGAAAGTGTGCCCATGTCCTGAAACGTCCACGGAGGTCCGCCGGCGGAGACGTTGCGGAGGAAGTCCGCGTTCTTCGAGTTGACGAGCAGATCGCGCCGGCCGTCGCCGTCGAAGTCCACGATGCAGAGTTTCCGGCGGCCGCTTTTGCCCGCCGAGCCGGCGTTCAGGTGCAGCGGGCCGCCCTTGGCGTCGAGGAACACTCGCTCGCCGGGCAGGAGGACCAGGCGGTCGCCCTCGCGCCGCCGGCGAAAGAGCGCCAGGTACCCCTCGTGGTCGAGCATCACCAGGTCGTTCAGGCCGTCCTCGTCCCAGTCGGCGACGACCGGCGTGGTCCGCCACTGGGTGACGAGCTCGCCATCCTCGGGGTCCCACCAGTTCCACGCGGGCTTGGGCGGCTTGCCGGGCCACTGGACGGCGACGCGCCGGGCGTCGGCGAGTTCGGGCCGGGTCCGCGTGCCGACGTTGCGGTACCAGACGACCTTGCCCCAGATGGAGTTGACAACGAGGTCGGGCAGGCCGTCGTGGTCCCAGTCGGCCACGCTGAGGGTGGTGTACCCCCACTTGGCCTCGCAGGGCCCCTGGATGGAGCCGTTCGGGCCGGCCAGGATGCGGAGCGTCCTGCCGCCCGCCTTCAGGCAGACGGGCGCGGCCCAGCGGGGCGTCGGGCTTCCGTCGACGGGGCCCAGGTTCTCGATGAAGCCGACGTACCCGGCCGTGTTCCCCGCGACGATGTCCTCGTCACCATCGCCGTCCCAGTCGAATCCGACGGGCGTGACGAGGGCACCGAACTTGACATCGGCGGCCTCCTGCTGGAAGAACTGCGGCTCGGCAAAGACCGGCAGTCCGTCCGCGACGTGGCCCGTGTGCTCCACCAGCGCCACCCTGCCGTCCTCCTGGCCGACGACGAGGTCGGTGTCGCCGTCCTTGTCCCAATCGACGGCCACGGGCGTGATCATGCAGAGGTCCATGACGAGGGGCTCGCTGCCGCGCAGGAGGCGCCGGCCCGCCGCATACTGCGGCGCCGTGCGGGTGCCGGTGTTCTGGAAGTACGTAAATCCGTCGATGAATTCGCCGCAGAGGAGGTCCAGGTCGCCGTCGCCGTCGAAGTCGGCGAAGTTCGGGCTCGGCATGCCGTACACGTCCACCGGTTTTCCGCCGGCCTCCACCTGGACTGCCTTCGCGTACTCGGGCTCGGCGCTCGTGCCCGCGTTGCGGAAGACGTAGACGTAGCCGTGCAGGGGACCGCGGGTCCACTCGCCGCGGGCGTTGAAGGCGTTGTCCCAGCCGTAATCGCCCCAGTAGCCGGCGCCGAAAACGAGGTCGAGGGCGCCATCGCCGTCATAATCCACGTATTTCCATTGGCTGGCGCGAATCCGGCCGGTGCCGACGGTCACCTTGGGCGCCTGGACGGGCCGGCTCGATGCGAAGCCCTTGCCCAGGAAGTCGGTGTATTCCTTGCCGGGCACGAGGACCCGCGGCTGCCCGTCCACGTACGAGACCTGGACGTTCGGGAGGGCGGGGCCGAGCCGGACGGCGGGCTTGAAGACGGGCATCTTCGCGTCGCCCC
>JADHXV010000037.1 GCA_016782785.1 Planctomycetota bacterium
CCGTCGTAGCCGTCCAGGAAGCCGACGATCTCGGCGTCCTG
This sequence comes from Planctomycetota bacterium, assembly GCA_016782785.1. GTDB lineage: Bacteria > Planctomycetota > Phycisphaerae > FEN-1346 > FEN-1346 > BS750m-G62. The sequence continues at coordinate 42 of JADHXV010000037.1, forward strand.
CTCGTGCATGAGGGTCTTGGCGACGGCGCGGATGACGGCGTTGAGGCCGGGGCAGTCGCCCCCGCCCGTCAGGATGCCGATGCGCATGCAGGTCTCCTTGCGTGTGGACGCGGGGCCGGGTGCTCCGCGTCGGATTCTAGCACGTCCGGGGCGCCGGCTGCAACGGAAACGCGGCGCGGCCGGCGCCGCAGCGACCGGCCCCTCGACGCCGACGCGCCGGCGCGGTAGGCTGGCGGTGAACCGCCCGGCCGGGCGGGCGTCTAAACGTCCGGCCCGTTCGCGGACGAGGGAGGATCGCCATGCGCGCCTTCGCCAGTCGCCTGCTGCTCCTGGTTCCGGTTTGCGCTCTGATGGTCGGGTGCGAACCGCAGGCCGACCGGCCGCCGGCCGAGGTCCTGGCCCAAGGCCGACGACATCTTGGCCAAAGTCGCCCGAGCCCGCGCCGCCCTGGATAAGATATCATCTGAGTGAAGCACTGCCCTAGTTGGAAGCCGGGGATCGTGAAGTAGAGAACAATGGCTGGCTTCTTCCTACATAAAGGAATTTCAGATAAAGTGCGAATCGCTCGATTTGCTGACATGAATGCCTGCAAGAGCATATTTTCCGAACACAGCACATTTGTGTTGCGCTCGCCCGTGTACTACAGGAGATTCTACCATGAGGGAGGCGACGATCGGGAATTGCGGATACGAACTGCCGGCGGTGGATCGGCCGAGTCTTCAGGCGTGGTTCTCAGTTGTTGGACTATCTTAGATGGCGACGTGCCGACACCGAAAGAATGGGAAATATTTCCGCAGTGCAAGAAACTCCCGCCGACCGTTGTGGCGATCATCAGTACGCCGGATAGGGTTTGTGCGATGCTAGAAGAGGCGTTCGAGATGGAGCGGGATAGGCGGAGATTCCCTTTCGGGTCTGTGAAGCATAGGGTGGTGACGTACGCTGACGAAGTCGCCGAGGAGAGAGGTCCCGAGAACATTTGGCAGAAAACGGTGTTTACGAAGCGTCTGCAATTCGCGCGGCAGAAGGAATATCGCTTTGCGTTGCCATACACCTATGATCCGCACATGATCGACAGTTATATCTTTGTTCCTCGGAACCCGGCAGACTATATGGACAAGTGCTTGGCAAACCCCACAATGTGCGGAGAAGACAAGCACAACTTGTGCTGCATTCTCGGGAATGCGATAGGTGGCTATGGGTCCTTTTCGCATGCGAAGAAGATCGCCGACATCATCGCTAACGCAGACATTCTCCTTGATAGATGACCGGATACCGCCGCAACGCTGGGCTCCTTCATTGTGCCCTGATACACCCGCAGCGCAGCGCCAGTGCCGCGCGGCAAGAGCCGGCTCGACGCCGACGCGCCAGCGCGGTAGGCTGGAGGCGAACCGCCCGGCCCACTCCTGCGTGGTGGCCTTCTCAGGCCACCACGCCGCACGGGGCGGTTTTCGCTGGAAGACTCGGGCCTGGTGGCCCTGGCGGCCTGGCGCGGCGCGAAGGACCGCCTGGCCGAGACGTTCGCCGCCACCTGGGGCGGGGCGTTCATCCGCGGCCTGGGCCTCGACGCCGATCTGGAGGCGTGTACTCAGGTCGATACGACCGACGTGGTGCCCGTGGCCCGCGGCTCGCCGCCGGTCGTCACGGCTCGACCGCTCGCTCGCGCTCGCGGCTAGCCGCGAACGATAGTGAGCGGGCGGTTCGGCCGTGCGCCGCGGGCGACACGTCGGCCCGCGCTTTTGCGTGGCACGCTGCGCCCCGCGGCCCTATCATCACCCGTATGGGCCGACCCGCGGAAGCCGAACCCGTCAAACTGGTCGTGGGGATGCTGTCGGCGTATCCCGGAGCGTTTGCCGAGGCCGAGAACCGCCTGGCCGACCCGCTGGGGCCGGTCGACCTGCGGAGCGACCTCTTCGCCCATGAGTTCACCGAGTATTACCGCGACGAGATGGGCCATCCGCTCCTGCGGTACTTCGTTTCGTTCGAGCGGCTCCTGCGGCCGGAGGACCTGGCCGGCATCAAGCGGTTCACGAACGACCTGGAGGACCGCTTGGCGGCCGACGGCGAATGGCCCGCCGCCCGGCCCGTTAACCTCGACCCCGGCTACATCGCGCCGGCGAAACTCGTCCTCGCCAGCACCAAGGACCACGCCCACCGGCTGTACCTGGGCGAGGGCATCTACGGCGAACTGACGCTCCTGTACGTCCGCGGAGGCTGGCGGACGCTGGACTGGACGTACCCGGACTACCGCACGCCGGACTACCACGCGTTCTTCGAGCGGGTGCGGGAGCGGCTGCTCAAGCAGCGGCGGGAGACGGCCCGTGGTTGAGTTCGGCCTGGTTGCGTTCGGCGCCGCCATGGCCGTGTCGGCCCTCCTGACGCCCATCGCCCGGCGCGTGGCGCAGATGGTCGACCTGGTGGCCGAGGTCCGGCCCGACCGCCTGCACGCCGCGCCGCGTCCGTACGGCGGCGGCATCGCCATGGCCGACACGCTCCTGCTGGTCGTCGGCGGAGCGTGGCTCGTGGGCCTCTACGCGCCGCTCGACTGGCTGCCGGGGTGGCTGCCGGAGGCCGTCCGGCCGCATCTGGAGGCCCGCACGCCGGTCCTTCTGCGCCTGGCGTTCGGCGGGCTCGTGTTCTTCATCATCGGTATGCTGGACGACCGGTACCGCCTGCCGGCCCTCGGGAAGTTCCTCTTGCAGGCGATGGCGGCAACGCTGGTGGTCGTGGGGTTCGGCCTGTCGGCGAGCCTCTGGATCGAGACACCGTGGCTGGGGCAGGTCGTCAGTATCCTGTGGGTGCTGGCGGTCGTCAACGCGTTCAACATGTTCGACCACGCCGACGGGATGGCGGCGTCGGTGGGCGTGGTGGCGTTCGGGTCGCTGGCCTTCGGGCAGATGATGATGGGCGAACTCTTTGTGCCCGGCATGGCCCTTGCGGCGGCGGGGGCGCTCGGGGGGTTCCTTATCTACAATTTTCCACCCGCCAAACTTTTCATGGGCGACGCGGGCAGCCACCTGATGGGCTATCTGTACGCGGCCCTGGCGATGGTGGCGCGGTACTACTTTCCGGACCGCGGTACCACGCGGTGGGTCGTCCTCGTGCCCGTGCTGATTTTTTCCGTGCCGCTCCTGGACATGGCACTGGTGCTGCTGGCGCGCGTGATGCGCGGGCGGAACCCGTTCGTCGGCGACGCCACGAGCCACTTGGCCCACCGGATGTTGGCCCGCGGCGCCCGTCCGTGGACGCCCGTCTTGGCGGCGGGCGGGCTTACGGTTTTCGCCGGCGTCGGGGCGGTTCTCTTGTATCTTGCGCCGTGCATTGTATATTTATATGCCGCGGTGGCGATGGGGGTGGTGCTATGGATGCGGCGGTCGCCGGAACAGGAGGCGCACGCATGATTCCGCCCCCCACCCCCGCCACCGTCGCCGCCTGGCTTCGCCGGGCGGTCGTCGTCATCGGTGCGGCGTACCTGCTGGTGCTGCCGCAGTTCGCGACGCGGGCGACGTTCTTCGGCGTCCACGGACTGCCGGGACCGCTGGCGGTGATGTCGCTGGGCCTCGGGCTCTGGCTGATGCCGATATTGCTGGCGGCCTCGTGGGTGGCCGAGGGCCGGGTCCGCCTGCCGCACCCGCTCCTGGCGGTCGCGGCGGGGCTGTTCGTCGTCGGCGCGGTCGTCTCGACGCTGGCGGCGTCGGACAAGGCGTCGGCCCTGGTGCGGGCGGCCGAGTTGGCGGGCCTCTGGGCCGGTATGTTCGCCCTCGCGCAGGCCGTGGAGGGGGAGGGCGAACGCCGGTTCCTCCTGGCGGCGCTCGTGGCGGCGGGCGTCGTGTCGGCGGCCGTGGCGATTCATCAGGCGACCGTCGGTCTGCCGGAAGCCTATGCCTACTTCGAGGCGCATCGCGACCAGGTCCTGGCCGCGCAGCACATCGAGCCCGGCAGTTGGCGCGAGACGGTCTTCCGCGAACGGTTCTTCGGCGGCGTGCAGGCGGCGCTCGGGCACCCGAACGTGCTGGCGTCGTTCCTGATGCTCGCGTTCTTCGCGGCCGTGGGCCTTTCGTGCGAGAAGTGGACGGAGGTCCGCACTCGCGGGGCCCGCGCGCTGTCGGTCGTGGCGGCAGCGGCCGCGGTTCTCTGCGCCGTTGGCCTCTTCCTGACGCAGAGCCGGGCGGCGATGGCGGCCGTCGCCGTGGGCGCATACTGGCTGGTTGTTGCCCTGCGGGTCCGCCGACGGCGAACGCGGCTCATCCTGTACGTCCTGCCGATGATCCTGGCGGCCGGGGCGCTGGCCGCCGCCACGCACATGGACCACCCGGCGGTCGAGGCGGGCCTTCGGACGCTGCGGTATCGGCTGGATTACTGGTCGGCGACGCTCAGGATTCTGGCGTCGCACGGGCTGGCTGGCGTGGGCCTCGAGAACTTCGGCAACTACTACGTCCAGTACAAGCCGGCGTGGGCCCCGGAAGAGGTGGCCGACCCGCACAACATGGCCCTCGCCACGTGGTCGACGCTCGGCCTGGCGGGCCTCGCGTCGCTGGCGACGCTGGCGGCCGCGGCCGTGCTGGCGTGGCGGAGGCGGGCGCGCGCCGCATCGAGCCCCGACCGTGAGGTCGGGGGTACGTTGGAGGGGCACGAGGCGATTGGCGCGCCGGAATCGGCGGAGGCCACACCTACCCGCGACCTTACGGTCGCGGCTCGAACAGCGCAAGCCGGCGCGCCCGGCGCCGCCCTGCCGGGCCTGTTGATTCCCACGATGGCGTTGGCGGCCATCCCCGTTGTCCTCACCTTTCTGATGGGCTGGGGCTGGGGCGTGGCGGCGGCGGCCGTCATGGCGGTCCTCGCGGGCCTGCTCCCTGCCGAGAGCCCGATGCGGCTGGAGGCGTCGGGCCGGCCGATGCGCGGCCTGGGCACGGCGTGCATCGTGGGGCTTGTGGCGTTCGTCCTGGCGGAGCAGGTCGGGACGGCCGTCCTCGAACCGCCCACCGCCTGGGCGATGCTCGTCGTCCTGGTCGCGACGCTGGGGCCGGGGCGCGCGGCCGAGGCGTCGCTCAAGCCGAGCGAGGCTTCTCGAGCCGGCCGCGGAAGCGGCCGGTCATGCTCGACCGACATGGCATGCACTGCGCCGATCGAACGTGACCGGGTGCTCCCGCACCCGGCTCGGGATGGTTCGGCGCCTGGCCTCGCGCTGCCCATGCCGGTGCGGTTCATCCTGATTCTGGTGGCGATGGCGTTCTGCTTTGCGTACGCGCATTGGCTCGTGGTGCCGGTGGCCCAGGAGCGGCGGCTGCTGAGGGAGGCGGCGGGGGCGGGCCTCGCGTTGGCGGCCGACGAGCCGGCACGCCTGGCCGCTGAACTCAATCCGCTGGCCTGGGAACCCGACTTCCTCCGGGCCTCGTTCTGGCACCGCGAGGCGATCGGCGCCAAGGGTCCCGAGGCCGCCCTCGCTATGGAACGGGCGCTGGAGGGATACCGGGCGGCCCTCGCGCGGCATCCGCGGCTCCGGCGGGCGTACCTGGCGATGGCCGACTGTTACCTCACCCTGCCGGGGTCCGCCGAGGACCGGCACGCGCTGACGGCGGCGGAGGTCTCGCTTCAGCAGGCGGCGGCGTTGTACCCGACGGACATCCCCACGCGGCTGCGGCTGGCTGAGGTGCTCGAGCGTCTCGACCGCCGCGATGCCGCGCTGGCGGGATACCGGGCGGTGCTGCGGCTGGACGACCAGATGCCGATGGCGGGCCGGCGGCTGGACGGCGAGGTCCGCCGCGAGGTCGAGGCCCGCGTGGCCGATTTGGCGGGCGAGGATGTCGAGCCCCGACCGTAAGGTCGGGGGTACGCACGATGGGCAGCAGGCGGTTGGCTCGCGGGGTCTCCGCCGTCCAGACATACCCGCTCCCTTACGGTCGCGGTTCGAACGACGCCGCGCCGCTACCGCCAAATAGTCCTTGACTCCGATTCCGCGAGGGCTATCCTTAAGGTCGTTGGAAGCAGGGGGATGAGAGAGATCGGCCCCGTGTCCGCAGGAAGGAGAGCGTAGATGTACTATGTCATCATGGGTGTCTTGCTCGTCGTCCTGATCGTGGTCTTCTTCATTATCAGAAAGAAGCAGCAACAGGGTTGATCGGCCATCGGGCGCGGCCCGGGCGGGTCGCGCCGCAGGCGACGCATCGGCGGACCGGACGGGCCCGGCCGCACGGGCTTGGCCGGTCCGTGCTGTAAGGCCACGGCTTTTTCCTTGCACGAACCGCGGCCGGCCGATAGGTTGATATGTTTGTGGCCGGGGCCGGGCGCGCACGGGCGCCGCCCGCCCGCTACGAAGGGAGAGGTCCATGCACGAGATTCGCATCACGACCGACAAGATCGAGATGCTGGCGACGCTGAACGAGTCGCCCAACGCCGAACGCATCTGGGACGCCCTGCCCATCGAGAGCACCGTCAACACCTGGGGCCAGGAAATCTACTTCAGCATCCCGCTCCAGTGCGACCTGGGGGCCGAGGCCCGCGACCGTATGGAGGTGGGCGAGGTCGCCTACTGGCCCACCGGCAGCGCGTTCTGCATCTTCTTCGGCAAGACGCCCGCGTCCAAGGGCGACGAGCCCCGGGCCGCCAGCCCCGTCAACCCGGTGGGCCGGTGCGAGGGCGACATCAAGGTGTTCCGGCAGGTGCGGGAGGGCGACACGATCCGCCTGGAGCAGATCGAGACCCAGTTGGTCCCGCCGGAGGAGACGTCCGAACCGGCGGAGGAGGCCCCAGAGGCCCCGCCCGAGCCGGCGGAAGAGGCCAAAGAGGCCAAGTCGGCCGAAGAGGCCCCGGCCGGCCCCGAGGCCGGCGGCGAGACGTAGCCGCCGAGCCCCGACCGTGAGGTCGGGGGTACGTCTGATGTGCAGCAGGCGGTCGGCGAGCCGGAATCGGCGGAGGCCACATCTACCCGCGACCTTACGGTCGCGGCTCGGATGGCGGGTCGGATGCCGCGTGGCCCTGCGGCGTCAAAAAGAGGTTGACGGTGCGGTGGCGCGGGGGTACAGTGTAGGCGTACGTTCCCGCGCTGGCGGGAATTTTTTGCCGTTGGCGTGCGCGCCGCGGCGCCCGCTTTGCGCGGGCGTGGGGCAGGGTGTGTCGCCCCGGCGGAGCGGGACGAGGGAGCCGGCCAGAGGTCTCGGGGCCGGCGTGCTTGGCAGAGAATCGAGGCGAAGTGCCTCTGTGAACGACCCGACGGGCGACAGCATCCGAGTGGAGCCTGAGCATGTAGCCCACGCCAGGTAACGAGGCCAGGTGCGGCGCCCGTTTTTCCGCTCCGGCGGAGGCGGCGGAAGTGGGGTCTGGCTCGGGGTCCCACTTTTTTTGTTTGGCCGCGGCCGCCCGGGTGGGCCGCCGGGCGGGACCGACGCAGACGGGGAGTTGACGAACGACATGAACGGCGCGGACCTAGTCCGGATCGTCGACTCGATCCGGCGCGAACGCAACATCGACGCGGAAGTCATCTTCGAGGGCATCGAGGCCGCCCTCGGGTCGGCCGCCAAGAAGCACTTCGGCTCGGTCGAAGAGGCCGTCGTCCGCATCAACCGCCAGACGGGCGACATCGAGGCCCACATCGAGGGCACGCCCATCGACCCCACCGTCCTCGGGCGCATCGCCGCCCAGACCGCCAAGCAGGTCATCATCCAGAAAATCCGCGAGGCCGAACGCGCCAGCCTCATGGAGGACTACGGCGACCAGGTGGGCACGGTCGTCGCGGGCCAGATCACCCGCGTCGACCACGGCAACGCGCTCGTGAACCTGGGCCGCGGCGAGGGGTTCCTGCCCCGCAGCGAGCAGATTCCCGGCGAAACGCTCCACGTGGGCGACCGCATCCGGGCCCTGATTATCGAGGTCCGCGAGGCGGGGGCGGGCGTCAAGATCGTCCTATCGCGCATCCACCCGGACCTCATCATCCGCCTCTTCGAGGTCGAGGTGCCCGAGGTCGCCGACCGCATCATCGAGGTCGAGGCCCTCGCCCGCGAGGCCGGCCACCGGACCAAGGTGGCCGTCTCCAGCGTCGATTCGCGCGTCGACCCCGTCGGCGCGTGCGTGGGCATCCGCGGCAGCCGCATCAAGAACATCGTGGAAGAGGTGGCCGGCGAAAAGATCGACATCGTCCGCTACAACGAGTCGCCCCAGATCTTCATCGGCAACGCGCTGAAGCCGGCCGAAGTCCGCGAGATCCTCCTCAACCGCGACATCAACCGCGCCACCGTCCTCGTGTCCGACGACCAGTTGAGCCTGGCCATCGGCAAGAAGGGGCAGAACGTCCGGCTGGCGGCCCGCCTGTCGGGGTGGAACATCGACATCATGACCCCGGCCGAGTACGATCAGCAGCGGGCCACCGCCATCGAGCAACTCACCGACCTGCCGATGGTCGGCCCCGACCTGGCCCAGGAACTCGTGGCCGCCGGCTACATCAGCCTGGCCGACGTGGCCGAGGCCGACCCGGAGAAACTCGCCGCCTTCGGCCTCTCGGTCGACGAGGCCGGCGAGGTCATCGTCCAGGTCGCCGACCTCGTCGAGGAACTCGAGGCCCGCGCCGAAGAGGACGCCCGCCTCGCCGCCGAGGCCGAAGCCCAGGCCGCCCGCCAGGCCGCCGAAGCGCCGGCCGACGAGGCTGCCGAAACCGACGGGGCCGCCGAAACCGACGAGGCTGCCGAAACCGACGGGGCCGCCGAGACCGACGGGGCCGCCGAGACCACGGAGGCCGCTGTAGCCGACGTGGCCGACGTAGCCGATGTCGAGCCGCCCGCGCCGCCCGCGCCGGCCGACGAAATGCCCGTTCAGGCGGCCACAGACGAACCCTCGGATGCCGCCGCCGCAGCGTCCGACGAGACGGACGAGCCGTAATCCGAGCAGGAGAAACCGGGTGTCGGTACGTATCTACGAACTCGCCCGCGAGTTCGACATGGTGAATAAGGAAGTTATCGAGATCTGCCAACAGGTAGGTCTCCAGGTCAAGAGCCACTCCAGCACCATCGACGAAGACGAGGCCGACATGATCCGCCGACGGCTGGCCGCGCGCCTCGGCGCCGAAGACGACGAACTGGAATCGGAAGACGCGCCCGAAGCGGCGGCCGGCGTCCAGGTGGCGGTTGCGCCCCCGCAGGTCGCCCCGCCCGAGGTGGAGGCCCCGCCGGAACTCTCGCCCGACGAACAACTGGCCCAGGCCCGCCAGCGGGTCGTGGCGCTGCCCACGCGCGGGCCGGCCAAGCCCAAGGCCGAGGGCGTCAAACTGCCCGGCCGGCGCAAGCCGCCGGCCCGTCCGGACGCCGAGGCCGCGGTGGTCGAGGAAACCGCCGCCGCCGAGGCCGTCGCCCCGGCCGCCGAGGCCCCCGTCCAGGAGGTCCCCGCCGAGGCCGCCCCCGTCGCCCCGGCCGAGACTGTGGCCGCCGAAGCGCCCGCCGCCGAAGCCCCCGCTGCCGAAGCCCCCGAGATCGCCGAGGCCGCTGCGGCCGAGACCGCGGAAGCCGCCGAGGTCGAGGTCAAAGAGGCGCCCGAGATGCCGGCCGAGAGGCCGGTCACGCGGCGCCGGCCGCCCCGCCCCGGTCCGAAACTGGCCCCCAGGCCGCGCCAGAAACCCACGCCCGGCCCGAAACTGGCCCCCAAGCCGACGCGGCCCCAGGCCCATCCGCAGAAGATCACCGAGGAAGCGCCCCCCGAGCCGCACCCCCAGGCCGTCGGCATCGGCGCCGGAAAGAAGACCCGGCCGATCGCCCGGCCCAAGAAGGGCAAAGAGGCCGCCAAGGTCGGCCAGAAAACGCCGGCCGACGGCGACGCCGCCAAGAAGGCCACCCCCGGCCGACGCGGCCGACGCCGGGGCCGGCGCAGCGAAGCGGAAGAACAGGCCGAAGGGGTCCGCCGGGCCCAGGCGTTCCGCCGGCGCGAACGCACCCGCCAGCGCGACGACGTCGACGAGGTCGCCGCCGACGGCGCCCGCGTCCCCGGCCAGCCGGCCATGACGGAGCGCGGCCGGCGGGGCGCCCGACGCCTCGTGCCGCGCGCGCCGCGACGGGCCGCGGGCGTCCGCCCCGCCGAGGGACAGAAGAAGGCCGCCGTCGAGGCGCCGGTCAGCGTCAAGTCGCTGTCGGCGGCCATCGGCGTCAAGGCCAGCGACATCATCAAGCACCTGATGATGCAGAACCAGATGGCCACCATTAACGATACCCTCAGCGCGGACCAGGCCGCCGACGTCGCCCTGGCTTTCGACATCGACCTGACGGTCCGGTCCGAATGGGCCCCGGCCCAGATCCTCGAAGGCATCGATAGCCGCGAGGAGCCCCCCGAGGCCCTCCAGCCCCGCCCGCCCATCGTCACGTTCCTCGGGCACGTGGACCACGGCAAGACCAGCCTGATGGACCGCATCCGCCAGACGCACGTGGCCGAGGGCGAGGCCGGCGGCATCACCCAGCACATTGGCGCCTATCGCGTCCCGGTGGGCGAGCGGTGGGTCACGTTCCTCGATACGCCGGGCCACGAGGCGTTCACGGCCATGCGGGCCCGCGGCGCCCAGGTCACCGACGTGGTCGTCCTGGTCGTGGCCGCCGACGACGGCGTCATGCCGCAGACCGAAGAGGCCATCAACCACGCCAAGGCCGCCGAGGTTCCCATCGTCGTGGCCATCAACAAGTGCGACCTGCCCACCGCCAACCCGGACCGCGTCCGCCAGCAGCTGACGCAGTACGAACTCTTGGACGAGAAATGGGGCGGCCAGACCATCTGCGTCGAGACCAGCGCCGTCACCGGCCAGGATGTCGACCAGTTGCTCGAATCGCTCCTGCTGGAGGCCGAAATCCTCGAACTCAAGGCCAACCCCGACCGCGAGGCGCTCGGCACGGTCATCGAGGCCGAACTGACCGAGGGCATGGGCCCCATGGCCACCCTCCTGGTCCAGAACGGCACGCTCCGCGTCGGCGACGTCGTCCTGGCCGGCATGTCCTACGGCCGCGTCCGCGTCATGAGCGACGAGACCGGCAAGGAGATGGACGTGGCCGGGCCCACCGTTCCCGTCCGCGTGGCGGGCCTCTCGGGCATGCCCGAAGCCGGCGACCGCTTCTACGTCCTGGCGGACCTGGCCGCCGCCAAGGAAATGGCCGAGGACCGCCAGCGCCGCACCCGCGAGGCGGAACTCACCGAGCAGCGCCGCCCCCGCACCCTCGAGGCCGTCTTCGAGCAGATGACCGAACAGAAGGTCGAGGAACTGCCCGTCGTCCTCAAGGCCGACGTCCACGGGTCGCTGGAGGCCGTCCGCGAAAACCTCGAAAAGATCGCGCACCCCGAGGTCCGCGTCCGCGTCATCCACGGCGGGGTGGGCGGCATCAACGAGAGCGACATCCTCCTGGCCGACGCCTCCGACGCCATCGTCATCGGTTTCAATGTCGTCCCCGACCCGGGCACCCGCGCCCTGGCCGAGGACCGCGGCGTGGACATCCGCCAGTACAACATCATCTACCACGTGACCGAGGACGTGCGGAAGGCCCTGGAGGGCCTCCTGGCCCCCGAACAGAAAGAGCGGCGCCTCGGCGAGGCCGAGTGCATCGCCATCTTCAAGATCAGCCGGGTCGGCACCATCGCCGGCTGCCGCGTGACCGACGGCACGATTGCGCGAAGCGCCCGGGTGCGCGTCGTCCGCGACGGCCTGGTCGTCTACGAAGGCAAACTGGACGGCCTCAAGCGCGTCAAGGACGACGTCCGCGAGTGCCGGGCCGGGCAGGAGTGCGGCCTGCACATCCAGAGGTTCGACGACGTCAAGGTGGGCGACCGCATCGAGGCCTACGAGGTCGTCTCGATCGCCCGTACGCTGTAGGCGCACCGCGCGGCGTGTGGCCCGGCCCGTACGGGCCGGAAAAACCGCGCGGCGGGTCTCCGTACCCGCCGCGCATGGGCGACATGGCCGTTTCGGCGCGGTGGGTCCGGAGACCCACCGCGCGGCGCGTCGATGAGGTGCCGGCATGGTGGTCGGCCTGCTCCAGATGCACCTGGCGATCCGCGAGGCCCGTTCGCTGAAGGACAAGCGGCAGGTCGTCAAGAGCCTGCGCGACCGTATCCGCCACGAGTTCAACGTCTCGGTCAGCGAGGTCGACGCGCTCGACCTCCGGCAGACCGCCGTCCTGGGCGTCGCCTTCGTGACCAACGAGGCCGCCTTCGCCGACAAGGTCCTGGCGAAGGTCGTCGCGTTCGCCCGCCGGACGCCCGGGGCCGAACTCGTCCGCTACGAAACCGAAATCCTGTAGAGGCCGACGTGAAACGTCCGCGACGCACTGAACCCGGCCGACGCGTCCGACGCGTCGCCAGCATCATCCGCGAGGTGGTCAGCCAGGCCCTCATCACCGAACTGGCGGACCCCCGCATCGGTATCGTGACGGTCACGGGGGTGGACGTCTCGGCCGACATGCGCCTGGCCGACGTCCGCGTCTCGATCCTGGGCGAGGCCAAGCAGCAGGAGGCGTGCCTGGCGGCGATCCAGCACTCGCGGGGGCACGTCCAGCAGAAGGTGGCCGACGCCCTCGACACGAGATACTGCCCCCTCCTGCGGTTTCATATGGACGAATCGGTCAAGCGGAGCGTGAACCTGAGCGCCCTGATCGCACGGGCCCGGGCCGAGGACGAGGCCGCCCGCGCCGACCGCATCCGCCGGGGCGTCGAACCGCTCGGCGACGAGGCCGACGCGATGCCCGGCCCCGAGGACGCCGGCGACGAGGCCGACGCGATGCCCGGCCCCGAGGACGCCGGCGCCGAGGACGCCGGCGACGAGGGCGAGCCGGCCTAGATATTCATACATATATTTAGCCGCCGGGCTTGCCCGGCGCGTTCTGCACGAGCGCGGGAGCGCCACCCATGGTAACGTTCACCGACAAGGTCAAGCACCTCGAACGCGTCCGCAGGGCGCTGCGCCGCGCCTACGGCGAGGCGCCGCAGCGGCCCGTCACGCACCCGGTCGAGCACCTGGTCCGTACCATCCTCTCGGAAGAGGCGACGGCCGAGGCGGTCGACCGGGCCATGGAACGCATCGCCCGCTGTTTCGCCGACTGGAACGACCTGCGCGTGAGCCGGCCGCGCGAAATCCGCGAGATGCTCGGCCCCGAGTTCCCCCGGGCCGGCCACAAGGCCCGCGTCATTCCGCGGGTCCTGGACCAGGTGTTCAAGTGGCACAACAGCATGGTCTGGGACTTCCTGGAGCCGATGGGCAAGGTCGAGACCCGCGCGTTCTTCGAGAAGCTGGAGGAGGTCCGGCCGTTCGTCGCCGCCACCATGGCCCGCGACTGCGCCAGCGCCCACGCCTTTCCGGTGGACCGCGACGTGGCCCGCGTGCTCGGCCGCCTGGGCCTGGTGGACGTGGAGTCCGAGTCCGAGTCCGACATGCAGGCCTTCCTGGAGCGGGCCGTCAAGAGCGACCATGCGTACGAACTGCACGCCCACGTCAAGCGCCTGGCCGCCGACGTCTGCGTGCCGGGCGAGCCGCTCTGCTCCACGTGCCCGCTGAAGAAGATGTGCCCGACGGTGGCCGAGGTCCTCGCCCGCCGCCGCGAACGTAAGAAGGCCAAAAAGCCCAAGAAGGCGGCGCCGCGCAAGAAGCCGGCCGCCAAGGAATCCGCCGGCAAGTCGGCCGGGAAGAAGACCAAGACCAGCGCCCCGCGCAAGTCCGCTAAAGCCAAACCCCGGACGGGGGCGAAAAAGAAGAAGACCGCCCGGCGCGCCAGCCGCACCCGACGCAAACGCTCTTAGCGCGCCGGTATGCCGGCTTTCGAGCCGGGTGCGGAAGCACCCGGTCACGCTTGATGAGCGTGGTACGTGCCGCGCGGCACTAACGTGACCCGCCGCTTCCGCGGCGGGCTCGAACGTTAGCGAGCGCGCGGCACTAACGTGACCCGCCGCTTCCGCGGCGGGCTCGAACGTTAGCGAGCACGCGGCTCGAACGGCGCCCGCCGCTGCGGTGCGAAACGCGAATACGAAGGAAGTGCCGCATGACCCAGCCGGTCCTGAAACTCGGGCTGCCCAAGGGGAGCTTGGAGGCCGCCACGTTCGACCTGATGGCCCGGGCGGGGTTCGAGGTCGAAGAGGCCGCCCGCTCCGACGTCCGCCGCACCTCCGACCCGGAACTGACGGTCCTGATGTTCCGCGCCCAGGAACTGTCGCGCTACGTCGACGACGGCGTCCTCGACGCCGGCCTCACGGGCAAGGACTGGATCGCCGAGAACCGGTCCCGCGTCCACCTGGTCCGCGACTTCATCTACTCCAAGGCCCGCATGGTGCCCGTCCGCTGGGTCCTGGCCGTTGCCGACGAAACCCCCGTCCGCAGGCCCGAGGACCTCGAAGGCGGCCTGGTGGCCACCGAACTCGTCAACGTGACGAAGGCGTACTTCAGGAAGCGCGGCATCGCGGTCAAGGTCGAAAGTTCGTGGGGCTCGACCGAGATCAAGGCCCGGTTCCCCGGCGTCGACGCCATCGTCGACGTTACCGAGACGGGGTCCACGCTCCGGGCCAACCGCCTGCGCGAGGTGGCCACCGTCATGGAGTCCAATACCCAGTTCATCGCCAACCGCGCGGCCTGGCAGGACGAGTGGAAGCGCGACAAGATCGAGAACCTGGCGCTGCTGTTGCAGGGGGCCATCGACGCCAAGGAGATGGTCGGCCTGAAAATGAACGTGCCGGCCGACCTTGAGGACGCCATCAAGGCCATGCTGCCGGCCGAGCGGAGTCCGACCGTCAACCGCCTGGTCGAACCCGGCTGGCTGGCGTTCGAGGTCATCTTGCCGGCCTCCGAGGAGCGGACCCTCGTGCCTCGGTTGAAAAAGGCCGGCGCGACGGGTATTATTGTGTACCCCCTCACGAAGATCATTCACTGACGGGTTTCGCGGCGGGCATCGAGCCGCGTGCGATATTCAGCCGCCCCGCTTATGGGGCGCGTAGCATGTTGTGGCGCATGGTCACCCCCTGCGTGGGATGACCACGTTGCCCGGCAGGAACCTCATGCGACAGGAGGCGGCCCATGGCCGCGCGAACCGGTTTCTTTGTGTCCAAGATGCGTAAGCCGCCCCGGTTGGTGATGTGGACGGTGGTGGCGTTGGCCGCGGCCGGCTGCGCGGCGGCCCCGGCGGGCGAAGCCGCCCACGCCCGGCCGGCACTGCCCGAGGTTTCGCTGGCGGCCGCCGACCCCCAGCCGCAGCCCTGCCTGCCGCCGCCCACGCCGCTCGAAGAGCCCGGCGCCGACCCCGTCGAACAGGCCCTCCGCCACTACATGCGCGGCCGGCTGCTGATGACCGACCAGGAAACCGTCCTGGCGGCCGAGGAACTCCGCCAGGCCGCCCACCTGGCCCCGGACGTCGCCCACGTCTGGGTCAACCTCGGCCTGGCCCAGTACGACGCCGGCAAGGTCACCGACGCCATCGCATCGCTGGAGAAGGCCCTGGAGTTGGCGCCCGCGGACGAATCGGCCCTCTACTTCCGCGGGCGGATCGCGGCGGCGCGCGGCAACCTGGCCGTCGCCGCCGACCTCTTCAACCGCCTCACCCGGGCCGCCGCCCCGGCCTCGCCGTTTCACATGCTCGGCATGTACCACCTGGCCCGCGCCCGCGAGAGCCTGGGCGAGCCCAAGGCCGCCGCCGACGCCTACGCCACGCTGCTCGACCACCTGGCCGAACCCCAGAGTTTCTTTCGCCGCTACCCGGAACTCTTCCTCCTGTACCGCAGCCAGTTGCAACTGCGGGAACGGCTGGCCCGCCTGCTGCTGGACCAAGGCGACGCCGGCCGGGCCGTCGAGGTCCTGGGGCCGGCGCTCCAGGAGCGGCCCACCAACACCGACCTCCTGGACCTGAGGACCGAGGCGGCCCTCGCGACCGGCGACCACCAGGCTGCCCGCGAGTGGGCCGGCCGCCTCATCGACGCCAACCCCCAAGGCGACGCGGGCTACCTGCGCCTGGCCGACATCGCCCGCGCCGAGGGCAAGCCCGAGAGCGTCATCCCGGACCTCCAGCGGTATCACAAGGAGCACCCGGAGAACCGGGCGCTGGCGCTCCAGTTGGCCCAGGCCCTGGACGCCGCCGGCCGCAACGCCGACGCCGCCGAACTCTACCGCGACCTGGTCCAGCCGGGCAGCGGCGAGGTCGACGTCGCCGCCGCCCTGAAACTGGCCGACATCCACCTGGAGGCCGGCCGGCCCATCGATGCCCTGGGCGCCCTGGCCGCCACCATGGTCGACGAGGTGATCAACTCGGCCGCCCTCGTCAAGGCCGCCAAGATCATCGACTCGCTCCCCGACAAGACCGAAGGCTACCGCCAGGCCCGCCGCCTGACCGAAGGCGATGTGTCGCACTACGGCCCGTTCGTCCTGGCGGGGATGCTGGCCGAGGCGGCCGGCCGCCCCGCCGACGCCCTCTCGATGTACGACAACGCCCTGGCGCGGCAGCCGAAGGCCGGCATCGCCTACTCGCGCAAGGCCGACCTCCTCATCCAGGACAGGCGGTACGCCGACGCGTTGGCGGTGTACCGGACGGCCGTCGGGGCGGGGCTCGACCTGCCGATCTTCCGCCGAAAGATGGGCATGCTGCTGGAGGAACTGGGCCACCTGGACGAGGCCATCCAGGAGTACCGCCGGGCCCGCCAAGTCGCCCCCGCCGACGCGTCCACCGCGTACTTCCTGGCGGCGGTGCTGGCCCGCCAGGGCGAGTTCGACGAGGCCGCCAAGGAACTCCGCGACCTCCTCGTCCCTTACCCCAAGGACTTCCGGGCCCACATCCAACTGGGCGGCGTGTACCTGGCCCAGGGCAAACTCGCCGAGGCGTACGAGATGGCCTCGCGGGCCCAGGCCCTCGAACCGCAGTCCATCGCCCCCCTGGCCGTCATGGCCGAGGTCCGCTTCCGCCAGGAAAAGTACGACGAGACCATCGACCTGGTCCGCCAGGTCCTGAAACAGTCCCCCGACAACGAGTCGATGCGGGCGCTGCTGGCGTACGCCCTGGCCGGCAAGAAGGACCTCAAGGCCGCCGCCGACGAGATGCGGGCCCTCCTGGCCGCCCAGCCCGAGAACATCGACTGGCGATACCTCCTCTCGGGCTTCTACAGCGAAATGGGCGACAC
>JADHXV010000038.1 GCA_016782785.1 Planctomycetota bacterium
GGTCGGCTGCGGCACGCCCACGTCGCGCAAGCCCAACCTGTACGAGGTCCGCGGCCGGGTGGTCGACGCCGAAACGAAACTCGGCCTGGCCAGCGCCCGCGTGCGCGTCCGGGCCGTCATGCCGTCGGCCGTCGGGCAGCAGGTGCTCACGTCTTACGCTGTGGCGGACGCCGAGGGCCGGTACCGGGCGGAACTGGCGGCGGGGTTCGGCGCGGTGCAGCACGCCGCCGAGGTGCGGGTCGACGCCTCCGTGCCGGGGTACGTGCCCGGCGGCGTCGACCTGCCGCCGCCCCAGAAGAACCAGGGGCATTATGCGGTTCCGGACATCCTGCTGAGCCGCGGGTACGCGCCCCAGCCGCCGCCCGACCTCAAGGACCTTGGCATCATCCTGACCGAACCGCCCAAACCCGCCCCGCTGCCGTGGAAGCGCGAGCGGTAGGGCGCCCCGCCTACGCCCGGGCCGTCGCTACGCGGTCGGCCAGGAACCGGCCGGTGTAGGAGCGCGGGCGGGCGGCCACCTGTTCGACGGGTCCGGCGGCCACGACCTCGCCGCCGCCGTCGCCGCCCTCGGGGCCCAGGTCGATGATCCAGTCGGCCTGGCTGATGAAGTCCAGGTTGTGCTCCACGACCAGCAGCGAGTGCCCCGCGTGCACCAGGCGGTGGAACGTCTTCAGGAGGACCTGGACGTCGGCCATGTGCAGGCCGGTCGTGGGCTCGTCGAAGATGAACAGGTACTGCTCGCCCTTCTTCGGGGCGGCCAGGTACGAGGCGAGTTTAAGGCGCTGGGCCTCGCCGCCCGACAGACTGGCCGTGTTCTGTCCCAGCCGGATGTACCCGAGGCCCACGTCCACGAGCGGCTGAAGGCGGTGCGTGATGGCGGCGTGCCCGGCGAAGTGGGCCATCGCCTCGTCCACCGTCATGTCGAGGATGTCGTCGATGTTCTTGCCGTTCCAGCGGACGTCCAGCACCTTCTTCTTGAACCGCTTGCCGCCGCAGGCCTGGCAGACGACCGTGACGTCGGCCATGAAGTACATGTCGTAGGTGACGGTGCCGACGCCCTTGCACTCCTCGCAGCGCCCGCCCGAGACGTTGAACGAGAAGGCGGCCGGCGTGATGCCCGCCACGCGGGCCCGCGGCGTGTCGGCCAGCAGGTTCCGTATCGGCCCGTACGCCTTGACATACGTCACTGGGTTCGAGCGCGTGCTCTGGCCGATGGGCGACTGGTCCACCAGGACGATGTCGTCGATGGCGTCGAGGCCCTCGACGGCGTCGCAGGCGCCGACCTCGTCGACGGCCTCGCCCCGGTGCTGCTTGAACTGGCCGTACAGCGTGCCGTGGACGAGCGTGGTCTTGCCCGAGCCCGAGACGCCCGTCACGCAGCACAGGACGCCCAGCGGCACCCGCACGTTCAGGTTCCGGAGGTTGTGCTCGCGGGCGCCCTTGATGTCGATCCATCCGTTGGGCCGACGGGCGTACGGCGAGATGGCCCGGTCGGCATGGGTTTTCATCCAGCGGGCCGTCAGGCTGGCGTCGCAGTCGGCCAGGTCGCCGGCGGGGCCCTGGAAGATGACCTCGCCGCCCGCCTCGCCCGCGCCGGGGCCCAGGTCGATGAGGTGGTCGGCCGCCTCGATCACCTCCGGGTCATGCTCCACGACCACCACGGTGTTGCCCTTGGCGATGAGGCTTCTGAGGATGCCGACGAGGCGATGCGTGTCGCGGGCGTGGAGGCCCACCGTCGGCTCGTCCAGCACGTAGAGCGTGTTCGTGAGGCTCGACCCGAGGGCCGCCGCCAGGTTGATCCGCTGCGCTTCGCCGCCCGAGAGGGTCCGCGTCTGCCGGTCGAGCGTCAGGTAATCGAGGCCCACGTCGTCCAGGTACGCCAGGCGCGCCCGGATTTCGCGGAGCACGACCGCCACCTTCTCGTCTTTCTCGGGCGGCAGGCGGACCGCGTCGAACCATTGTCGCAGGTCTGCCACGGGCAGCAGGGCCAGGTCGGCCGCGTTCTTGCCGCCCACCACGACGTTCAGCGCCTCGGGCCGAAGCCGCCGGCCGTTGCACGCCGGGCACGTGGTGTACCCGCGGTACCGGGCGATCATCACCCGCACGTGGACCTTGTACCGCTTCGTTTCGAGCCAGTTGAAGAAGCCGCGGATGCCCGGCCAGTCCTCTTCGTCGTACTCGTCACCTTCCCAGAGGTAGTGCCTGGCGGCGTCGGAGAGGTCCATGTACGGCACGTCGGTGCGGATGCTGCGGGCGTGGCAGGCCCGGCGGCACTCGCGGTGCAGGTGCTTGTACGCGGGCGTCTGCCAGCAGGTGATCGCCCCCTGGTCGATGCTCTTGCGCGGGTCGGGAACGATCTTGTCGGGGTCCAGGCCGCTGACGCGCCCGAAGCCCTCGCACTCCGGGCATGCGCCGACGGCGCTGTTGAACGAGAAGAGTTGCGGGTCGGGCTCGGGGAACTCGCGGCCGCAGGAGGGACAGTTGAACCGGATGTCGAACGCCAGCCGCACGCCCTCAACGGTTTTCGAGCCCGCTGCGTCGAGCCCGCCGCGGGAGCGGCGGGAGACGTCCGATCGGTCGGTGTCGGCCCCGCTCGCCCCGGGGGCGTCCCCCGGTGCTTCCGCCCCGGGCTCGTGGCGTTTGAGCACCACCACGCATGCCCGGCCGTGGGCCAGGCGGAACGCCGCCTCCAGCGCCTCGGCGGTGCGGCTGCGGCTGTCGCGGACGGCGTCGGCCAGGACGAGGCGGTCGATGACCACCTCGAACGTTTCGGGGGCCGACGCCTCGTCCACCTCGGCCGCGTCGACCATCCGCCCGTCGATCCACAGCCGGCGGTAGCCTCGCCGCTGGAGGTCCCTCGCCAGGCTCTCCCACGGCCGGCCTTCGCGGGCGGCGGGAGCCGTCACCAGCAGCCGCGTTCCCGGTCCCAGGCCGAGCACCTGGTCCACCGCGCCGGCCACGGTGTGCTTCTCGACCCGGACGCCGCAGTCCGGGCAGAGCGTGTCGCCGACGGCGGCGTACAGCAGCCGCAGGTAGTCGGCCAGTTCCGTGGCGGTGCCGACCGTCGACCGGGCGTTCTTGACCGTGTTCTTCTGCTCCAGGGCGATGGCGGGGGGCAGGCCGGTAATCGCATCGACGGGTGGCCGTTCCATCTGCTCCAGGAACTGCCGCGAGTACGCCGACAGGCTCTCGACGTACCGCATCTGACCCTCGGCGTAGAGGGTGTCGAACGCCAGGCTCGACTTGCCCGAGCCCGACACGCCCGTCACCACCGTCAAGGCCCGGTGCGGTACCGTGACCGTGATGCCCTTGAGGTTGTGCGTCCGGGCGCCCTGTACGTGAATCGTGCGGTCCATGCGCAGAAACTCCCCAAGATACAGACCCTTCACGATACACAGCGGGGCAGGCGGCGTCAAGGTGGGGCCGGATGATTTCGGCCTGCCCGAGCCGCGTCGCGACTCGGGACGCGGCCAGGGATTTCGGATTCCTGTCCGGCGAAGGCGGGTCGGATTAACGCGGCGCACAATTTTCTCTGGCCCTTGTCTTGTGCTCTCCCGCGCGTCTAGCATGAAACCATCAGGAACCGGCGCCGGTGGGCGGTCGCCAGGCAAATCGGCATTTCATCCATCACAGAAAGGGGCTGACCGATGCAAGCACTCATCAGGCATAGCAGGTGGTTAGCGCCTGCGGCGGCCGTGGCGGCTCTTCTGGCCATCGGCGTGGCGTGTGCCCAGGAGGCCGGTCGGGGCCAGACCAGTTACGCGCCCGTGGTCGTTACGGAGGGTTTCCAGGCGACCATGGAGCGGATGAGTCAGGCCAAGCCGGCCGTCATGAAGCGGCAGATGGATCTCCTGGCGGAGCGGTACGATCTGGGCAACCGCCCGGCCAAGGGTGTCACGATGTCGGGCGGCAGGGCGGTGCAGGCGGGCGTCCGCGTCCGGCTGCCCGACGGCGTCACGTGGGAACAACTCGCCGCCAGGAAGCCCGACGAAATCCGCGACCGCGGCCTCTGGCCCAAAGGGTTCCTGCCTCTGCCGCACCCGAATCATCCGGAAGGCGGCATGGTCTTTCCGCAGTTCCACATCGACGAGATCCGGAAGCAGACCGGCCGCGACCTCACGCGGTTCGACCTGGACTTCGACCTGCCCGACCACCTGCTGGCCGACTTCCCGCCTGCCATCTACCTGACGACCCGGCCCGACCTGGGCGACGTGTCGCAGGGCAAGGTCGTGACCACGGACAACTACTACGAACTCTTCAACGGCATCCTGAACCCCAAGCAACTGGAGGGCGTGCGGCTGCTGACGACGCCGTTCCCGCAGCAGCAGTTCAACGCCACCGAGGACCGCCGCAGCGCCCGGCCCAGCCTGGGCGTCACCTGCTTCGACTGCCACGTCAACGGGCACACCAACGGCACGACGCATCTGGTGGGCGACATCCGGCCGCAACCGTTCCGCCACCGGCTGGATACGCCCACGCTCCGCGGCGTGAACGTGCAGCGGCTGTTCGGTTCGCAGCGGGCCCTGAAGAGCATCGAGGACTTTACGGAGTTCGAGCAGCGGGCCGCCTACTTCGACGGCGACCCCGTCATCGCCACCAAGAAGGGCGTCAACATCCTGGAGCGGGCCAGCCAGGTCCACTTCATGGCCGAGTTCATGTCCATCCTGGACTTCCCGCCCGCCCCGAAACTCGATATTTACGGCCGCCTCGACCCCGAGAAGGCCACCCAGGAGGAACTCCAGGGCGAGGCCGTCTTCTTCGGCAAGGCCAAGTGCGCCGTCTGCCACGTTCCCCCGTATTACACCGACAACCTCATGCATAACCTGCGGGCCGAACGCTTCTTCAAGCCGCAGATGGTCAACGGCCGCATGGCCTCCAGCGACGGGCCCATCAAGACCTTCCCGCTGCGGGGCATCAAGGACTCGCCGCCGTACATGCACGACGGCCGCCTGCTGACGCTCGAAGACACCGTCGAGTTCTTCAACCTCATCCAGCAGTTGAACCTGACGGCCGAGGAGAAGGCGGCGCTGGTCGCGTTCATGCGGGCGCTGTAGAGGGGTACAGGGCGAGGGCCGATGGAACGCGTCGGGCCGGGGTTCAGCCGCGTTCCATCGCATCGTGGGCGATGGCCAGGGCGGCCAGGTCCTGGATGGCGTCGCCGAGGGCGGCCTTGTCGATGGTGCACGCCTCGAAGGCGGCGGGCAGGGCCTCGCGGCGGGCGGCCTCGCGGGCGGGCTCGATCAGCATCGCCCCCAGCCGCTGGGCCGTGGAGCCCAGGCTGATTCGCTGAGGATTAAGAATGTCGATGAGTATGGCACACGTCATGCCCAGGTACTCGCCCTGTTTGCGGACGATCTCGACGGCCAGCGCGTCGCCGTCGATTGCCGCCGCCCCCACGGCCTTGCCGGTGAGTTCGTCGACGGCGTAGCGGTCCAGGTGCGTGGGCCCGTGTGGCTGGGCGAGTCGGCGTTTCGCCACTTCCCCCAGGCCTTTGCCGCTGGTCAGCCCTTCGACGCTGCCGGCCTTCCAGTAGCCGACGGGCCCGTCCTCCAGCAGCCGCACGTGGCCGATTTCGCCGGCCAGGTCCTGTTTGCCTCGCACCAGCCGCCCGCCCAGGACGATGCCCGCCCCCTGGCCCGTGCCGCACGTCAGGTAGATGACGTCGTCCAGTTCGCAGCCCAGGCCCCATCGCCACTCGGCGACGGCGGCGGCGTTGGCGTCGTTCTCCAGGGCCGTCGGCACGCCGAAGGCGTCGCGGACCATCTGGACGACCGGCACGCGGTCCCAGCCGGGCAGGTTGGGTGGGGAAAGGATGAGGCCATCGCGGCTGGACAGGGGTCCCCCGCACGAAATGCCGCAGGCCGCCGGGCCTTCGCCCGTCAGCAGGTCGCGGCCGAGGGCGATGAGCCGGCCGACCGTCGCCTCCGGGCCGGCGGTCGCGAATTCCTCGCGGGCCATGGCGTTGCCGTCGGCGTCGCCGACGATGACCGCCGACTTCGTCCCGCCGATGTCGAAACCCAGGAGGAGTGTCCCGTTCATGTTGCGGCACCATAGCCGGACGAGGCCCAAGGCTCAACAGTTTTCTGAGGCCCATGCACAGGAGGGAAGCGGGAGCGGCCTGTAGGGACACGCCCCGGCGTGCCTGCCCTTGCCGCGCGGTGGCCTTCGGCATACGCCTCCGTATGGACCAAGCCACCGCGAAATGCAGGGTCTCAAGCGGCGTGGTGGCCTGGGAAGGCCACCACGCGAGAGTTCGAGCACAGCATGCCGCGCCCCTATGGACCGGCGCGATCCTATATGCTGGCCTCCACCTCCATTTCGGCCGGTGCGGCCGCCAGCGCGTTCACGCAGTTGATGGCGCTGTTGTAGAAGGCGACCGTGACGACGATGTTCACCAGGGCGATGAGGTACCCGAGGAATGGAATTATGCCGCACAGCGTCATGATGCACATGGCCAGGGCCAGACCCTCAGGGGCTCGCTGGGTCATGCCGCGCTGGTTCGCCAAGGCGTTGTAATCTTTCGTCCATCCCCAGAACGCCATA
This sequence comes from Planctomycetota bacterium, assembly GCA_016782785.1. Lineage (GTDB taxonomy): Bacteria > Planctomycetota > Phycisphaerae > FEN-1346 > FEN-1346 > BS750m-G62. Next base: position 6,544 of record JADHXV010000038.1, read on the forward strand.
AATATCCAGTAGAAGTTATAGAAGGGGATGAAGAGGAAGCCGAGAGCCTTGCCGGGCGTGCTTCGGGCGGTAGGGCCCTGGATGGCCGACCACATCTTGTAGATGAGCACGCAGACAACGATGACCGAGTAGATCATCGGCAGGTAGCCGAGGAAGATGAAGGCCATGCCCGCCTCCTCCTCGTTGGCTATCAGGGCGAAGCCGATGACCATCAGCAGGAGCATGGCAACTATGCCACCAACGTATGATCCCAAATAGAACCCCTTTGACAGTGGCTGCATGACGCAACGCTCCTTTCGTTACCAGGCCTTCAGAGGGTTTGGGGTTAACCGGTCGCACGGCTGCGGCCGGTGATGGTTCGCGGATGCGGCGCGGGCGGCACGGCGGCGCAGCCGCGGCCAGGGGCGTCGGGTCTGTTGACCCGACCTACGCGCTGGAGCGCGGCGGCTCGGGAGAGCCGCCGCGCGGGAACCCCTGCTTGGGTGGCACGGCAGCGGCGCAGCCGCGGCCGTGGCCGTGGGGCATCTCGCCACGGCCACCCGACAGCGGGTGGCCGTGCCACCCGGTCACACTCCCGGCCCGTACGGGCCAAGCCACACGGTGGCTCAGGCGCGGCGGGTACGGAGACCCGCCGCGCGGGATTTCGCGGGCCACGCGGGCGCGGGCCCGTGCTGCGATTCGTCTTGCCCGCCGGGCGGGGCGCCTCTACAATCGCCGACGTTGACGCACGCCATCCAACAGGCCGAGGCCCCATGAAATCGATCCACGTTGTCGCACGCACGCTGCCGGAGGGCTGGGAGACCGCCGTCCGCCGTACCTGGGCCGAAGGCGCCCGCTTCCGCACCCAGTACGACAAGCCCGGCGACCCCGAGAGCCGCGACGTCGCGTGCCTCATCCACGTGACCGAGCCGTTCGCCGAGCCGCGCATCCACAAGGCGTTCCCGGGGGGCCTGGAGGACCTGGAGGTGTACCGGGCCGAGGTGCTCCACGGCGTGCACGACCACTGGATCGCCCCCGAAGAGGGCAAGTGGGAGTACACGTACCACGAGCGGCTGCGGGCGTACCGGGTGCCGGGCGTGGCGGAGCCGATCGACCAGGTGGCCGAGGTGGTCCGGATGCTCCGCGCCACGCCGCATACCCGCCGGGCCCAGGCGGTGACGTGGCAGGCGTGGCAGGACCTGGGCATCCACGACCCGGCGTGCCTTCAGCGGATGTGGTTCCGCGTGGAGGAGCCGCCGGACGGCGGCGCGCCGCGGCTGAACCTCGTCATCCACATCCGCTCCAACGATGCATTCAAGGCCGCGTTCATGAACATGTATGCGTTCACGGAGTTGCAGCGCCAGGTGGCGGACGAGGTGGGGGTGGCCGTGGGCGAGTACGTCCACGTGGCCGACAGTTTCCACATCTACGGCTCGTATTTCTCGGAGTTCGAGGGGTTCCTGAAGATGATCCAGGCCCGGCCGGACCGGACCTTCACGACCGGGTTTGCCGCGCCCGTGTTCGCCGACGGCGTCCGGCGCGTGCTGGCCGAGGCCGACCTGCCCGAGGCGAAGCGGGCGGTGATGGAGCAACGTCTGACGGACTTGGCGTTGCTCTCGGAGGAGGCAGCCCGCGCGTGACCAACCCCGACGACACCCCGCCGCCCCGCCGGGGCGCCCGCCGGCTCGACACCGACGCCCCGTACACGTCGCCGTTCACGGTCATCGGGCGGATCCGCAGTCTCCGTCACGCGGCCAAGGGCATCGCGTTCGTGCTGCGGAGCCAGCACAACGCCTGGCTGCACGCCGTGGCGACGGTGCTGGCGCTGGTGCTGGCGGGCGTGCTGCACGTGACGGCGTTCCCGCTGACGACCGGTGAATGGGCCGACCTGGTCATCGCCATCGTCCTGGTGTGGGTGTCGGAGACGTTCAACACGGGGCTGGAGTTGCTGGCGGACGGCATCGCGGCGGAGCGTCACCCGATCGTGAAGATCGGGAAGGACGTGGCGGCGGCGGCGGTGCTGCTGTCGGCCCTGGGGGCGGTGGTCGTCGGCGCGATCCTCTTCATCCCCCGCCTGGCGATGCTGGTCGAGCAACTGCTGGCTTCGGGGTAGGGCCGCTGACGCATCGCGGCCCCCAGCGGTAGGTCGGGTCAACAGACCCGACATCGCTTCTGTCGGGTCTACGTACTGTTGACTGTCGGGTCTGTTGACCCGACCTACGCGCTATCGTTGTCGGGTCTGTTGACCCGACCTACGTACTTTTGTTTCCGTTCCGCGTTCCGCGTTTGCCCGGCCTCCCCTTGACCCCGGTTTCGGCGGTCCCTTAAGATGGACGAACAGGGCCGAGCCGGCGGGCGCCGCCGCCGCTGAAGATGGAACGGACGCCGCGTCGCCACGGCAGTCGTCACAGGGGGTTGACATGGACGGCCGACAGAACACCGAAACGCGGTTCCAGGGACTGGCGGTCAGCCCGGGAAGCGCGGCGGGGAGAGTCTGTCTGTTCCGGCAGGCCGTCCACGAGGACATCCCGGAGTACCGCGTCTCGGGCGAGGCCAAAGAGCAGGAGCGCGAGCGGCTCCGCGACGCCATGACCAAGGTGGCCGAGCGCCTGGAAAGTCTGAAGCAGACCGTCCGCGACCGCCTCGGCCCGGCCGAGGCCGAGATATTCTCGGTCCAGCGCATGATCCTGGAAGACCCGGCCCTCGCCGACCAGTTTATGGCCGCCATCGACGAAGGCCGCAACGCCGAGATCGCCGTCCAGCGGACCCTCGAAACCTACGAGCGCCGGCTCCTGGAACTCGAGAGCGCCTACCACAGCGAACGGGCCGGCGACATCGGGGAACTGAAGCGCCGGCTTCTGGGCGAACTGTGCGAAACCACGTCGGCCTTCATCTGCGCCAGCGAGCCGTACTGCCAGCGCGGCCGGCACCGCGTGGTCGTGACCGAGGAACTGACGCCCGCCCTGGCCCTGGAACTCGACGCCGAGGACGTCCTCGGCCTGGTGACCGACCGCGGCGGCGTGACCTCCCACGCCGCCATCCTGGCCCGGGCCCTGGGCATCCCGGCCGTCAGCGGCATTCCGCACGTCCACGACCTGGTAGCCTGCGGCACCGAGGTGCTGGTCAACGGCGACACGGGCGAGGTCGTCATCTGGCCGAGCGCCGCCACCGTCGAACGCTTCCAGGCGAAGGCCCCCGCCGTGCCGCGCGGGCCGGTGCCGCCGGTCGAGGCCTTGGCCGTCATGGCCAACATCAGCCTGGCCGAGGAGGCCGACATCGCCCGCCGCCACCTGGCCGAGGGCGTCGGGCTCTACCGGACGGAGATGGAGTTCTTCGCCGCCGCCCGCCTGCTGGACGAGGACGAGCAGGCCGACCGCTACCGCCACGTCTTGCGGGCCATGGACGGCCTGCCGGCGACGTTCCGCCTGCTGGACCTTGGGGGCGACAAGCCCTCGCCGCTGTTCGATTTTCCGGACGAGGAGAACCCGTCGTTGGGGCTGCGCGGCCTGCGGTACCTGTTGACCCGGCCGCACCTCCTGGCGACCCAGGCCCGGGCCCTGGCGCGGGCCTCCCAGGACGGCCCCGTGCGGGTCATGTACCCGATGGTGACGAGCCTCGCGCAGTTCCGGCGGGCGCGGGCGCTCTTCGACGAGGCGACGGCCGGCATGGCCGCCGGACGCATCGAGCACGGCCCCATGTTCGAGGTGCCGTCGGCGGTGCTTGAGGCGCCGGCCCTTCTGGCCGAGGCCGATTTCGCCTCCATCGGCTCCAACGACCTGTTGCAGTACCTGTTCGTCGTGGACCGGAACAACGAGCATGTGGCCGACGATTACTGCCCCGACCAGCCGGTCTTCTGGCAGGTGCTGCGCGACCTGGTCCGTGCGGCCGCCGAGGCGGGCCGGCCGCTCGCCATCTGCGGCGAAATGGCCGCCGACCCGCAGTACCTGGGCCGGCTCATCGATATCGGCATCGAGACCGTCAGCGTCAGCGTCCGGCTCATTCCAGGCGTGCGCCGGGCGGTTGGCAACTCAAATCAAGGGAGGGACACATCATGACGCATCACACGACGCATCACAAAGGCGCCGTCACGTTCAAAGGCAACCCGCTCACGCTCGTCGGCAAGATGCCGGAGGTCGGCGCCCAGGCGCCCGAGGCCGCGCTCATCGGCAACGGCCTGGAGAAAGTCGTGCTGTCGTCGTTTCGCGGCAAGGTGCTGATCCTGGTCACCGTGCCGTCGCTCGACACCTCCGTCTGCGACACCGAGACCCGCCGCTTCAACGTGGAGGCCGCCGGGCTGGGCGACGGCGTCCAGGTCCTCACCGTCAGCATGGACCTGCCGTTCGCCCAGAAACGCTGGTGCGGGGCGGCCGGCATCGACCGCGTCGTCACCGCCAGCGACCACCGCGACGCCGCCCTCGGCCGGGCTTACGGCGTGCTCATCCAGGAACTGCGGCTGCTGGCCCGGGCCGTCTTCGTCCTGGACCGCGAGGGCGTCATCCGGTATCGGCAGTTGGTCGAGGAGATGACCGAGGAGCCGGACTACGAGCCGGTCCTGGCGGCGGCCCGCGGCCTGGTCTGACGCAAGCAATGCGATTCGGCACAGAACTACACTCGGCCGCCCGCTCGACGTTATAATGCACACGGAAGGCCTGCGGGCGGACCAGGGGTGGTGAGTACGGCCGGTCATGTCCGGTAATGGTTCGCGCGGCGACGCGCGGGGCGGCATCTCAGCGGGGGATCGCATCCATGAGCCTCCACGTCCTGGGTATTTCTTCGAGTCCGCGCGCCCGCAGCAACTCCGACGCGCTCCTGGGGGAGGCCCTCCGCGGGGCCGAAACCGGCGGCGCCCGGACCGAGCACGTCCGCCTGTCGGACCTCGCCATCGCCCCCTGCCGCGCCTGCGAGGCCTGCGCCAAGACCGGCGAGTGCGTCATCCGCGACGATTTCCAACCGCTCCTTGCCAAACTCCTTCAGGCCGACCGCCTCGTCTTTGCCACGCCCGTCCATTTCATGGGCGTGGCGTCGCAGGGCAAGGTCTTCATCGACCGGTGCCAGAGCCTGTGGTCGCGCAAGTACCGCATGAAGAGGCCTCTGTTTGCCGAGGACCGCGACCGCCGGGCCCTGGTCATCGCGGTGGGCGGGTCGAAGGTGGAGCGGATGTTCGACGGCATCCGCCTCACCATGCGGTACTGGTTCGACACGCTGGAGATGGGGTACTTCGCGAACCTGTTCGTGCAGTGCGTGGATGCGGCCGGGACGGTCCGCGACGACATCACGGCCATGGGCGAGGCCTGCCGGCTCGGCGCCGCCCTGGCCGACCCGGACGCCCTTATGCCGGCCGCCCCGACCGACATCGTCCTCACGGGCCACGACCCCGGCGCGGCCTCGACACACAGTTAGCCGCCGGGCTTGCCCGGCGCGTTTCGGGCGGCCCCGCAAGAGGCTGAGGCGCGATATGCCGACGAACGCACACAAGCCGCCCGCCGAGCCGGCGTCGCCGCGGGTGCCGGGGCCGTTCACGCTGGTCGTCTTCGGGGCCTCGGGCGACCTGACGCGGCGGAAGATCCTCCCGTCGATCTTCGACCTGTGGCGCGACGGCCACCTGCCGCCGCGCTTTGGCGTGGTGGGGTACGCGCGGACGCCGATGTCCGACGACGCGTGGCGCGACGACCTCCGCCGCGGCGTGGCAGCGTTCTCGCGGGCCGGGGCGGTCGACGACGCCGCCTGGGCCGACTTCGCTAGGCGCCTCACCTATCTCCAAGGATCGTACGACGACCCGGCGGGGTTCCGCCGGCTTCGCGAGCATCTGAAGGCCGGTGCTGACGCCGGCCGCCTCGGCCCGAACCGCCTCTTCTACCTGGCCACGCCACCGGGCGCGTTTGCCCCGGTCATCCGCAGCCTGGGCGAGTCGGGCCTGGCCGTGCCGGACGGTGCGGGGGCGTGGTCGCGCCTGATCGTCGAGAAGCCGTTCGGCCACGACCTGGCCGACGCCCGCGCCCTGGCCAAGGAGGTCCGCCGGGCCTTCGCCGAGGACCAGGTGTTCCGCATCGACCATTACCTGGGCAAGGAAACGGTCCAGAACCTGCTCGTCCTGCGGTTCGCCAACAGCATCTTCGACCCGCTGTGGAACCAGAAGTACGTGGACCACGTCCAGGTGACCGTGGCCGAACGCGACGGCGTGGGCGCCCGCGGCCGGTACTACGACCGGTCCGGGGCCCTGCGCGACATCGTGCAGAACCACATGATGCACCTGGTGAGCCTGGTGGCCATGGAGCCGCCCGTCTCGCTGGAGGCCGACGCCATCCGCGACGAGAAGGTCAAGGTGCTCCAGGCCCTGCGGCCGATCCCGGCCGACTGCGCCGCCGACCGCGTCGTCCGCGCCCAGTATGCCGCCGGCACGGTCGGCGGCGAGGCGGCGCCTGGGTACCGCGACGAGCCCGGCGTGGCCGACGACTCGGCGACCGAGACGTTCGTCGCCCTGAAACTATTCATCGACAACTGGCGATGGGCCGGCGTGCCGTTCTACCTGCGGACCGGCAAGCGGATGCCCGTCCGCATCACCGAGATCGGCATCCACTTCAAGCCCGTGCCGCAGGTGCTCTTTGGCGCCCCGCCGTACGGTCCGCTTCGGCCGAACGTGCTGGCCATCCGCATTCAGCCCAACGACGGCATCGTCATGCGGTTCCAGGTGAAGGTGCCGGGGGCGGCCCTGCGCCTGGAACCGTATCACATGGATTTCGGTTACGCCGAGGCGTTCCGCGAGGGCTCGCCGGACGCATACGAGCGGCTGCTGCTCGACGCGGCGCTGGGCGACTCGACGCGCTTCACCCGCAGCGACGAGGTCGAGGCGGCGTGGGAGTTCGTCCAGCCCATCCTCGACGGCTGCGAGGGCCGCGGCGGCGCGTGCCTGGCCGCCTATCCGGCCGGGTCGTGGGGACCCGAGGCCGCCGACCGCCTCATCCGCGACGACGGCCGCGGCTGGATGCTCGTCCGCCGGCGCCGCCGGTCCGATGTTTCGCGCGGCGCATCGGCTGCGGGGGAGAACGCGCATGGCCCTTGAGACGCTCTCGGTCTCCGAGACGGTGCTGTACGGTTTCACCGCCAGCATGGCCGCGGGCTTGGCCACAGGCGTCGGCGCGCTGCCGGGGCTGCTTTTCCGGAACCTGTCGCGCAAGGTGCTCGACATCCTCCTGGGGTTTGCGGCGGGGGTGATGCTGGCGGCCACGGCGTTCAGCCTCGTGGTGCCGGGCGTGGAGTATGGCGAGAAGATTTACGGGACGAGTTACTGGGCCATCCTCGTGATGGCCGGCGGCATCCTGTTCGGCGCGGTCTTCCTGGATCGGTGCGACAAGTGGATTCCGCACGAGCACTTCTTCAAGGGTCACGAGGGCCCCTCGTCCAGCCTGCGGAAGACGTGGCTCTTTGTCCTGGCGATCACGCTGCACAACTTCCCGGAAGGCCTGGCGGTGGGCGTGGGGTTCGGCGGGGGCACCGAGGAGGCCGTCGCCCAAGGCACGACGCTGGCCCTCGGCATCGGCCTCCAGAACATGCCGGAAGGCCTGGCCGTCCTCCTGCCCCTGATGCGCGAAGGCTACAGCCGTGGCCGGGCCCTCTGGATTGCCGCCGCCACCGGCCTGGTCGAGCCGATTGCGGGACTCCTGGGCGCCGGGCTCGTCGGCGTGTTCGCGCCGATCCTGCCGTTCGGGATGGCCTTTGCCGCCGGCGCCATGCTCTTTGTCATCAGCGACGAGATCATCCCCGAAACCCACCGCGGGGGGTACGAACGTGCGGCCACGTTCGGCATCGTGGTGGGGTTTGTCGTGATGATGGCCATGGATATCCTCTTGGGGTGAACGCCATGCTCATTGCCACGAGCGACGCCGTCTATGAACTCGAAAAGGCGGGCGGTACGCCCGGCAAACGGTTCGAGGCGCCGGGCATCCGCCGGGTGGCCGAGGGAAGGCACCGGGCCCTGGTGGCCCTCGAAGACGGCCGCTTGGCCCTCCTCAAGGGCGGCCGGCCCCGTTACCTGGAGCCGGACCTGGGCGAGGGCGTGGAGGTGACGGCCCTGCTGATTCTGGCCGAGGACCCGCTCGAGGTCCTCCTGGGCACCGAGCCGCCGCACGTCTATCGCCTGACGGTGGAGCGCGGTGCAGAGCGGTGCGGCGTGTTTGACGCGCTGCACGTCCGCTCCGGTTGGCATACGCCGTGGGGCGGACCGCCCGCCGTCCGCAGCCTGGCCGGTACGCCCGACGGCACGGTCTACGCCGACATCCACGTCGGCAGCATCATGGTCTCGGCCGACCGCGGCACGACGTGGGCCCCCGTCACGCCCGACCTGAACGAGGACGTGCACCAGGTGGCCACGTGCCCGGCCGCCCCCGACCGCGTCTACGCCAACACCGCCCGGGCGGTGCACGTGAGCGACGACCGCGGCAAGACGTGGCAGGACCGCGGCGGCAAACTGGGCAGGCGGTACGGACGGGCCATCGCCGTCCATCCCGCCAGGCCCGCCGTCCTTCTGGCCAGCACCAGCGACGGGCCTCACGGCGACAACGTGCACGGCGGCCTCTTCGGCACCACGAATGCCGGCAAGACGTGGTCGCAGGTGACCGACGGGTTCCCGGCCGCGACGCGGGAGAACATCGACACGTTCCACGTGGCGGTGACCGCCGACGGCACGGGCTGGGCCTCGGTTGGCGAGGCGCTCTACACGGGCCAGGCCGCGTCCGGCCCGTGGCGAAAGGCCTGGGAGGCGCCCGACGCGATCCGGATGCTCTCGGTCGCCCCGTAATCCTCCAGCGCTGCAAGCGCATTCCGCGTGGCGGGTCTCCGCCCGTGCCTGGCGCTGTCATTCTGAGGGTCGCCTTGGCGACCCGAAGAATCTCGCCTTGGCCGTTGCCGTCGTGCTGGTCGCACGGCGAGATGCTTCGCCCGCCTCCGGCGGGTAAACTTCGCTCAGCATGACATCGCTCGGACTGGCCAAGCGGTGTGGGTCGGAGCCTGCCCCGAGCGCGGCCGAGGAGCACCCGCCGCGCGAGCGCCGGCGCTTTCGCGCGGCCGCCGCCATTTTGGTTGGACCTTGCGGCGGCTTCGCGCTTTCCCCCACTATAGTAGGAGAGTTGCACGGCTTCGGTCGGAGGTTCTTCTCATGCAAGCCGTTACGATTCGCGCCCTCGGCGGCGCCGGTCGGCCGCCAAGGAGGTGACACGGTGTCCCAGGTTTCCCGTGACCCCGGCAACCACCTGGCGGGCTCAACCAGCCCGTACCTGCTGCTGCACGCCGACAACCCCGTGGCCTGGTATCCGTGGGACGCCGAGGCGCTGGCGCGGGCCCGGCGCGAGGACAGGCCCATCTTCCTGTCCATCGGGTACTCGGCGTGCCACTGGTGCCACGTCATGGCCCGCGAGTCGTTCGAGGACGCCGAGACCGCTCGATACCTCAACCGGCACTTCGTCTCGATCAAGGTGGACCGCGAGCAGCGGCCGGACCTGGACGCCCTTTACATGTCGGCCGTGCAGGCGCTGACCGGCAGCGGCGGTTGGCCGATGAGCGTCTTTCTGACGCCCGACCTGAAACCCTTCTACGCCGGCACATATTTTCCGAAGGAGGGCCGGCCTGGCCTGCCGTCGTTCCGCCGGGTGCTGGAGGCCGTCGTCGACGCGTACGAGAACCGGCGCGGGGACATCGAGCAGACCGCCGCCCGCGTGACAGAGGTGATCCGGCGGTCGGCCAGGAACGGCGGGGCGGGCGAAGCGGCGCTCGACGCCGACTTGCTGACCGCGGCCGTCGCTCGGCTGGGCCGGCGGTTCGACGCGGCGCACGGCGGGTTCAGCGGCGCGCCGAAGTTCCCGCCCGCCACCGCCCTCTGCCTGCTCCTGACCTGCCACCGTCGCACGCGTGACGAGGAGGCGCTGGCCATGGTGCGGACGACCCTCGACGCCATGGCCCGCGGCGGCGTGTACGACCAACTCGGCGGCGGGTTCCACCGGTACGCCGTCGACGAGCAGTGGCTCGTCCCCCATTTCGAGAAGATGCTGTACGACAACGCGCTGCTCGCCGCCGCGTACCTCGAGGCGCACCAGGCGACCGGCGAGCCGCTGTATGAGCGCGTGGCCCGCGACACGCTCGACTGGATGCTGCGCGAGATGACGGACCCGGGCGGCGGGTTCCACTCGGCCCTCTCGGCCGAGACGGGCGGCGAAGAGGGCGCGTTCTACGTCTGGACGCCCGACCAGATTCGCGGTGTGCTCGGCCCCGAGGACGGCGACCTCGTCTGCCGGTACTTCGGCGTGACGGAGGAGGGGAACTTCGAGCAAGGCAAGAGCGTTCTCCACGTGCCGGTGCTTCCCGAGAAACTCGCGGAGCGGGAGGGGCTGACGGTCGAGGCGCTCCGCCGCCGTCTGGACGACGCCCGGCAGGCCCTGCTGGCGGCCCGTGCCAAGCGCGAGCCGCCCGCCAAGGACGACAAGGTCCTGGCGGACTGGAACGCCCTGGCGGTTTCGGCCCTCGCGCTGGCCGGCCGCGTCCTGGACGAGCCGCGGTATCGCGAGGCGGCCGAGCGGG
>JADHXV010000039.1 GCA_016782785.1 Planctomycetota bacterium
CCGCCGACCGGGCCCTGGACGTTCTACCGGGGCATCAACGTGGGCGGCCAAGCGGTCGACATCGACGGCCGAAAGTGGGACGGCGACGACGCCAAGGACTTCGTCTGCCAGGACCGCCGGCTCGAAAACCGGGAGGTCACCCTCCGTCCGCCGACCGACCCCGCCCGGGCTGGCATGGTCCGCACCTTCCGGTACGGCCGCGGCAAGACGAGCCTGGCGCTGACGAACGTGCCGAACGGCTCGTACGCCGTCTTTGCCTACGTGTGGGAAGAGACGAGCCCGGAAACGATCACGATCTCGGTCCAGGGCCGCGCGGTGGTTAGCGACTACAACACCGGCCAGGCGGGCGACTGGGAACGCCTCGGCCCGTGGTTCATCGAGGTGACCGTCGGGAAGATCGACCTGACGGCCACCGGCGGCGCGGCGAACCTGTCCGGGCTGGAGGTCTGGAGGCGGAAATAACGCGTCCCCGGCGGGCGATGGCGCGCGGCCCGTACGGGCCGCGCGGGATGCGCACCCGCCGAGCGGCCCAGCCGAGCGGAGCGGCTTCGCCGGCGTCTACGGCATGACGAATTCGCGTTCCTGGGCCTTGACGACCAGCACGGGGCAGGGGGCCTTGCGGACGACCTTCTCGGCCACGCTGCCAAAGAGCGCGTGCTGGATGCCCGTCCGCCCGTGCGTCGCGATGACGATCAGGCCGATTTCCTTCTCGCGGGCGTACCGGATGATTTCGACGAACGGCCGGCCTTCCAGGAAGACCGTCTCGACCGGGAGGTCCGGCAGATGTTTCTTGGCGAATTCGTCGAGGCTCTTGCGGCTCTCTTCGCGGACCTGGTCGATGAACTGTTCGCTCGGGCCGGTCATGTAGTAGCCCGAGGTGGCCAGCAGGTCGGCCGGGATGTCCGACACGTGGAGGCAGTGGACCACCTCGACGTCGAACCGTCGGGCGAGTTCGGCCGCATACGCGGCGGCGTGTTCGCTGTGCTCCGAGAAGTCGGTCGGCACGAGAATACGTTTCAGGTGGATCATGGCAGCCTCCTTAGCGGCTTTCTGTACGCTTGCCGCGCGCCGGCGGCCGGTCGCCGAACGATCGCGCCAGGGCGGGGGCGATGTAGTCCCGGCACATCGCCTGCCAACTCATGCGTTCGGCCAGGGCCCACCCGGACTCGAGCAAGCGTTCGATGTCGTCTTGCGAGGTCGGGAGCCTGTCGGCCAGCGTCGCCGCCAGGCGGGCGGCTACCTCGTGCTCGATGCGGCGCGTCTCGCCCTCGCTGATGGGGGCGGGGCCCGCCTCGGGCGGGGCCGAGTAGTCGGCCAGCAGGATGTTCTCGGGCAGAGGCTCGTCCGCCACGCGGCGCAGCAGGTCGGCGCATCCGCACGCGCACGCCAGCACGCAGATGCCGCCGAACGCCAGCGTCTCCAACGGGGCGATGCCGAACGGCTCGTACGCGCTCTGGCCGAACTCCACGTCGCTGCCCTGGCGCAAGTCCAGGAACCGCATGTCGGCCGACATGCGCTCGCCGCACGACGCCCGGTCGAAACCGAACTGGTTGATCAGGACCACCCGCGTGGCCCGGGCCCAGCCGTTGTACGCCTGGGCGGCCCGTCCGATGGAGGTTTCGCCGCCCGCCAGGTCGGGCCAGCCCTCGCGGTGATGCATCGGCCAGCCGTACGCCGTCTCCATGTGGCGGACCGTGTCGGGGTCGCGCCGGCCGGCGTCGGTGGCCAGGACGAACAGGACGGCCGACTTGCCGCGCTCCGCCAGGCGGTCGTCGAGGTGTTCGAGGACGGCCAGGTCGCGCTCGATGGCCTTGGACGCCACCGCCCGGGCCACGTGCGTGAAGACGTAGTCGGGCGCGAAGCCGGCCAGGGCCTTGGCATACCGGATGAGCCGCCGCCGGCTCCGAAGGCGTTCCTCCAGCGTAATGGGCCGGACGGGCAGGCCGTTGTACGCCACCTCGATGGGCCGGCGCCGGAACGGGTCGGCCAGCAGCGCCAGTTCCTTGGCGACGCGCTCGCTGACGGCAAAGATCGCCGAGGCATGATGGGCTCGGCTGACCAGGGCGTGCTTGTACCCGCCGTTCTGGCGAAGGGCGGCCTGGTAGGAAGCGGCCCCCGCCTCGGTCTCGAGGGCCCGGTCGAAGACGAGGCGATGGCCGACCTCGCGCTCGATGAGGTCCCGCACGGGCGGCACTTCGTGGGCCCAGTAGATGGTCCGCAGGTCGGGCACCCGCAGGCGGGCCGCGAGCAGCGTCGGCAGGCCCATGAACTCATGGCTCACAAGGGCGGCATGCGCAAGGGCCGGACCGACCAGCGCCTCGACGGCCGCCAGCGCGGGGGCGGCCAGGCGAACCCATTCCTCGTATCCCCAGTCGTGCTCGAAGCGGTCGCTCTCCAGGCCGTACGACGCCCACAGGTCGGCCTTGGTGCGGTTGATGGGTTCCGGCAGGGCGTCGCTGACGTCGAAGAGAAGGAGTTCCACGCGGCTTCGGCGCTGGCGCAAGGGGCACGGCACCCGCCGCCGGGCGTGCAGCAGCCGGACGCCGTAGGTCGCTTCGATGTGTCGGAACGCGGCGGCGAGACCGTCAGCGACGCCCTCGCCGGCGGGACCGCCCGTCTGGTACAGGACCTCTTCGACCGTGGCGGGCAGCGTCTCGGGCGGCACCTGGCCGCAGCCCAGCAGGATGGTTCGTTCGACGGCTGCCTGGTAGGCGCGGGCGGTCAGGAGACCTTCGAGGACGGCCCCGATGCCGCCCATCTTTTCCTGTGCCTCGTGCGTTACGTGGACGAGCGTGTACACGGCTCGGGCCCTCCACTCGCCCATTATACGCGGACGGGCGGAATGGGTTGAAGCGCGAAGTGCGGCTGGCGAAACGGTGGACCGTAGGTACGCGCCAAGGTTCTCTATCCGTCGGGCGGCGTGGCTGTGTGGGCACGCATCGGCGCTTCGGCGTGGTTACCTGCCTTGAAGTGCACCCGGCTCGTACGTCTTGCCGAGCGATTCCAGGGCAATCAGGGCACTCGCGCGAACCACGCTGACGGGGTCATCGAGCCGCTGTTCGAGCGCCTGGGTGGTCTCGTCGGCCCGTTCGGCCTGAACGCGGAGGGCGTCGGCGGCGGCGGCGCGGACGTGCCAGGACTCGGCCTCCAGGGCCAGACGGAGGGCCTCGCGTGCCTCCGCGGTGCGGATGCGGCCCAAGGCCTCCGTGGCGGCGAGTTCAGGTCGGCTGTACATCTCGCCAACGCGGACCGGCGTCCTGGTGTTGCTGGTGTGCGAGGTCATCATCTTCACGAGGGCCGGGACGGCCGCCGGATAACCGGTGGCGCCCAGGCCCCAGGCGGCCATCGAGGCAACCAGCGGCGACCGGTCCTTGAGCATGTCCAGCAGGTGATTGGCGGCGTAGATGGTCCCGATCTGCCCGAGCGCCTTGGCCACGGCCGCCCGCACCAGCGGGTCGGGGTCGGTGCGCTTTTCGACGAGGGCGGCCTGGGCCTCGGGATGGGCCGTCCGGCCGAGGACCGTCGCCGCCGCGGCGCGGACGAACGTGTTCGGGTCGTCCAGCAGGCCACTGGCCCAGCCGATGTCGCTCCGGTTGGCGTTGGGCGCGAGGGCCATCATGGCCCGGACCAGCAGGGCGGGGTCGGTCTTGTCATCGGCGGCGCGGATGTACCGGCGAAGGGTGTCGGCTACCGGCAGACCGATGACCCCCATGGCCTGGAGGGTATCATCCTGGAAGGCGCCCGGGTCCTGGAGTCTCTCGGCCAGCAGGTCGACGGGCGCGGCCGCGCCGAGGTTGCCGAGGGCGCGGATGGCGTTTCGGCGGACGGCTTCGTCCTGGTCCATCAGGCCGCGCCGAAGCAGCATCTGGAGCCGCGGGTCCGGCGAGACCACCAGGGCCCGCATGACGGCCCGGCGGGCCTCCACGCCCTTGCCGAACGCCAGCGGCAGCGCGGTCGGCCCCAGCCCCATGTCGTTGCGAACCGTGGCCCGGATGGCCTTGGTCAGGACGGGCGGCTGCGTCTCGCCGACCAGTTGCAGCAGGCGTCGGCGTGCGCCGGCGTCGCCGGTGCGGGCCAGGATATCGGCCGCCAGCACCGCCGTGACGGTGTCCTTCTCCAGGGACTCGCGCAGCATGTCCTGATGGCCGAGAATGACCTTCTGGAGGTCGACCCGGCCGCCGGGGTCTTCCAGGCGGGCCAGGGCGTCGAGCACCCGCGGTTCCACCTCCAGGACGTCGCGCTTCATCGCAAGCGGTGCCAGGCCGTACCGGCTGTGTTCAATGTACGACGCCTGGGCGATGCCCCGGACCAGCGGGTCCTTGTGCGTCAAGGCCGGCAGGACGGCCCTGGGCTGGTTCTCGGCGGCGTAAGCGGCAAGCAACTGGGCGGCCTGGGCGCGAAGGATGGGGCACCGCTCCCGCAGAAGGCCCTGCAGGATGCGGGGCGCGCCCTCGACCTCGACGCCGGTGGCCTCGAAGGCCAGGATGCGCTCGGCCGGGGGTAGTTGCATCAAGGCCGATTCCTTCGTGGCGGGCGCGCATCCGCCCCCAAGGGCCCAACCGACGCACAGTACCAGACACATCAGCGTGAGGCGCCTGCCCATAGTCGTACTCCGGTTGACGAAAGGTCCGCGGGTAAGGGGCTGATGACAGTGCCCTTATCTATAGGGGGCCTCCCGGAACGATGCAAGCGAAATCGGCACCGCCGCCATATCGGGTGTGGCCGCGGATTGTGGCAACTCGCAAGGCCCCGGCAGCCCAACCGATGGTCATTCCGAGCGAGCGCAGCGAGTCGAGGAATCTCGCTGTTGCCGTTGTACGAAAGGCGAGATTCCTCCACTCGGCCGTGCGGCGTCGGTCGGAATGACATTGTGCTGGCCCGGGCGTGCCACTGAAAACGGCCACACCCGCCGTATCCCAGCACGCCTCATGTATCGGCAGACGGGCACAGGTCCCGCAGGACGCACGCGGCATGATCCGGCCGACGGGCGTGGCACACCTGGCGCCCGTGCTGGATCAGGAGCACGTGGAACGCATACACCTTCTCGTCCGGGACGCGTTCGGCCAGCACGTCGTGGGCCTGTTCGGCGCTGGTCTTCTCGCCGATCAGGCCCAGCCGCCGGCTGACCCGGTGAACGTGCGTGTCGACGGGCAGGACCGGCCGCTTCAGGCAGAACAGCAGGACGCAGGCGGCCGTCTTCGGCCCGACGCCGGGCAGGGCACGCAGGTAGTCTTTCACTTCCCGGGTGGACCGGCGGCGGAGGAACTCCAGGCTGACCTTGCCGCGATCCTCCCGGATGCGCCGAAGCACCTGCCGGATGGTCCGGGCCTTCTGCCGATGCAGGCCAGCGACGCGGATGGCGCCGGCGATGCGCGGCAAGGGGGCGTCGGCGACGTCGTCCCAGGTGGCGAAGGCCTCCTGGAGCCGCTGCATGGCGGCCCCGGAGTTGGTGTCGTTGGTGTGCTGGCTGAGGATGGTGCCGATGAGCGAGTCCAGCGGCGTGCCGCGCGCCCGCCACGGCCGGGGCCCGTACGCGCGCTGGAGCCGACGCAGAACGGTGGCGACCCGCGGCGGGGGCCGGTTGGAAGGCGGGCGCTGGCCCGGGCTCATTTCATGCGGTCCTCGGGCGGGATGTCGGCGTCGTAGTCAGGGGCCGGGGGCTCGGGCGGCTCCTCCTCGGGCGGGCCCTCGTCCGCGGCGGGCGGTTCGGCGTCCGGCGGTGCGCCGGCGTCGGGGTCCTGGCCTTCTTCCTCGTAGTGGTACTCGCCGGGCGGATAGCCGTCGTCGTAGGCCTGCTGCTCCGGCGCCTGGTCGCCTTCGCCGTGGTCGCGTTCGTAGTCGTAGAGGTCGTCTTCGCGGTATTCGGGTTCGGAGGCCTCGCCCTCCGGTTCTTTGACCGGGGGTGCGGCGGCGGCGCCTTCGCCGCCGGTCGGGGCGGAGGGCGTGCTCTGGTCCTCGCCGCCCCACGTGTCCTCTTCCTCCCCTTCCTCCTCCGCCCGGCGATTGCGTTTGCGGCGAAGCGTGAACCAGGCCAGCAGCAGGCCCAACTGGTACAGGAGGATCATGGGAATGGCCATCATGATCATGGTCACGGGGTCGGGCGGGGTGAACATGGCCGACAGAACAAGCAGGATCATGATCACCACGCGCTGCTGTTTGAAGAGCGTCTTCAGGGGAATGATCTCGGTCCATGCGATGAACATGACGACCAGCGGCGTCTGGAACACGACGCCGAAGACGAGCGTCAGGAGGGCCACGAACTTGAAGTAGTCTTCCAGGAACAGGCTCGGGTCGAAGATCGGCATGCCGTCGACGACAATCCCGGCCGCTGGGGCCATCAACGCATTCAGGGCCACCGGCAGCATGATGAAATAGAACATGGCCGACCCGCCGATGAACAGAACGAAACTGAACGGGCCGTACAGGTACACGAACCGCCGCTCGTGGGAGTGCAGCCCCACGCCCACAAACGCCCAGATCTGGTACAGGATCCACGGGCTGGCCAGAATAATGCCGCAGATGACGCACAGCATGATGGCCGTCACGTAAACCGTCAGCGGCTTGCCGACGATGACCCTCGGCGCAGGGAACCGCTGGGCGTAGGCGAGGGCGTCTTCGGACGTGTCGGGCCCCGCCTCCCTGGGCGGGGCGATGGCGTCAAGGCGGCGTTCGATGCCGGCCAGCCGCTCGTCGAACGCCTTCAGGACCGAGGCCAAAGGCGCGTCGTCGGGAATCTCGAGCGGCGGCCTTTTCGGACCCTCGTCCGGCTGCTTGAGGTTGAGTTGGCTGGCAATGAGTCTCTCGTACGCGTTCTTGTACGGCCGGGCCAGCGCCTGCAGGAGGAACTGGTACTTGATGCCGCAGAAGACGGAGGCGACGAGCAGACCCAGCAGGGCGTAGATGATGCGCCGGCGGAGTTCCTCGAGGTGCTCGCCGAACGACATTTCCACGTCTTCGCGCATGGTGGGTCGGGACCCTGGCGTCAGGAGGTGGCGGTCGATAGCCCCACCGCCTGTTCGCCCTTGAGGAAGTTCCGGTAGTCGCCCAGTTCCGCGAGAATGGCGTGGGCCTTGCGCGCTCGTTCCATGGTGATCCGGCCCGACGAAATCCACTCGTACGCCAGGTCCAGGTTGTCCGGGCGGTATAGCGAGGCGAACTGCTTGTAGAACTCCTCGCGCGGCAGGCGGGTCGGCAGGACGGCGTGAAGCGCGTCGAACAGCCGGTAGTCGTGCGTCACCAGTTCGTCCTTCCGCTGCTCGTACAGGTCGGTCCCGGGCAGCGGCGTCAGCACGGTGAACTGCGGGTAGATGACGCCTTTCTCCTCGCGATACCGCTTCAGCGTCTGGAAGTTTTCCCGGGTGAACTGCGGGTCCACGATGAACGCCCCCCACATGTGGATGCGGAGGTCGTTCAGGATGTCCATCGCGCGTTCGTTCTGCTCGACGGTGGCGCCCTTCGCGACGGCGTCGAGTTGCTCCTGGGTGGCGGCCTCGAAGCCGATGAGGATGGTTTCCAGGCCCGCCTCTTTCCAGGCGGCGATGAGGTCCGGGTGCTTCGAGATCGTGTCCGTCCGGGCCTGCATGCCGTACGTCTTCTTGATGCCGCGCTCGCGGATCAGTTCCAGGATCTTCCAGGCCCTCGGCACGTGCGATAGGAAGTTGTCGTCGACGAAACTGACGGCCGTCGGTTTGACGGTCGCCAGTTCGTCCACCACGCGCTCGGCCGACATGTACCGGCAACGCTTGTGATAGAATTTCCAGACCGAACAGAAGTTGCAGCGGAACGGGCAGCCCCGGCTGGTGGCGATGGAGGCGTGCGGCCGGTCGAACAGGAAGAAGTAGTCGTCGGCGTGATGAGCCGCCAGGTGACGGGCCGGCATCGGCAAGTCGTCGAGCGACGGCATGAGGGCCCGCTCGCGGCTCGCGGTCCACGCGCCGTCGGACCGTTTCCACATCAGGCCGTCGATGCCGGCCAGCATGTCGTCGTCGGGCCAGCCACCGGTGCGGTCCAGCGCCGCCAGCAGCTCCTCGAAGGTCCGTTCGCCCTCGCCGATGACGATGGCGTCGACGTAGGGCTGTTGGAAGTCGGCCGGCAGGAGGCTTGCGTGCAGGCCGCCCACGATCGTGAAAGCGTCCGGCCGGCGGTCCTTCGCCGTCCGAAGGATGTCCTGGGCGTTATAGACCTCGGTCGTCAGGCAGGTGACGGCGATGAGGTCGGGCGCGAACGTCTCGAGCGCCTCGTCCAGCGAGTCGCCGAACCGCATGTCGATTAGCCGCACGTCGTGGTTCGGCGCAGCCAGGGCGCCGATGGATTCCATCGCCAGCGGCTCGGGCAGGGCCGCCCGGCTGAAGCCCACCCAGTCGGCCGGCGGCGTCGTCGGTTGAACTAACAGAATCTTCACGCAACAGACTCCCACACGTGTCGAAAATCGGCCGAAGCCACCCTATCGTACCGCCGTCGGAGGCCGGGGGCAAGGGGATACGTGGCGGAAGCGCCGGGTGGACCGAAACGGCCCGGAGGGCGGCCGCGGTGGGCCACGGCAGCGCAAGGGTGCATCGGGCAGAATCACCCGGCCGCTCAGGTCAGCGCTTGCCGCGGCCGTTCGGAATGGGGCGGACCTCGCCTGCAAAGTCAGCCGCCAGGCTGAACAGCCGAGGAAGGTATCGATACGGCGACAGGTCGGCTGCCGGTTTCGTGTCGTGGAAGGCGATGCCCACCGAGTAACGATTGTCTTGGCGCCGGCAGTGGATGACTCGGCCGGTCAGTTGAACGGGCGGTTGCCGGCCGACCGGCGGCAAGTGAAGCGTCAGCCGCTCGTCCACCTTCAGGGGGATGGCGCTCTCGGCCCGAAGCCCTCCCAGCGAGAAGTCGCGCAGTTGAAGCCGGCACTCGGTCCGGCGGTCCGCCTGGAGGCGCTTCGCCAGGTCGTCACGTTGGGTGCGGACAGGCAGCTGCGTGACAAACCGTCCGAAGTGGCGGCGTTCTTCCGTGCTCTTCCTGGCGCGGTCGGTGACCATATCGGTCGGTCCCCAGTTGATCGGAGGCTGCCGGTGCACCGTCTTCGTAACGGATTCGGAAGGTGCTCCCGTGCATTTCTATCGGCAGGACAAGCCCCCGCTCTTCACTTGGACGGGGAAGTATGGCGCAGATTCACACAAAAGCAAACCTCTCCCCCGGATTCCTCGGTCCACTGTCTGCGGTGGTGCGTCACGGTGATTGTGGACAAAACCATCGAGCAAGCCCGGAGGTCTACGGAGGGCCGCGAGCCGTCATCTCGAGGGCTCCTCGAGTCCCAGGGATGGTACAGGCGCCACGCGCGGTGGGACCTCCCCCGTGGGCCTGACCCCCTTGTTGACAGCCCGTCGTTGAACGGACAAACGCAACAGGATTACCTGCACGTCACAGCCGGGAGGGCCGCTCCCCCCAGCCGATGCACACGGTACTATACACCGAGAACCGGGAAATGGCCAACGGAAATCGCGCTAATTCGCTGAAATTGGCTCCGACTCACTCAGCACTTCCTCGAAGGCGATCCCCACCGACCAATGGTCGCCGCACTCCTCGCAACGGACGACCTGCCCGGGCGTATCGTCGCCCCGGCCGGCTCCCAGCGGCGGGAAGAAAAGGACCAGCGGCTGGCGCTGTAACAGCGCACGCTGGGCCACAGCCCCAGCACCGGCGGGCGACAGGTCCCTCACGTGCAGGCCGACGACGCGGTCGGGATCCTCGGGAGGGAGGTTCCGCAGGACGGCCTGAACCGGGATGCCCACCACTGACCGCGGATAGCGCCGGCGTTCGGGGCGATTCTTCCGGTCGCTGGTCATCGCCAGCCTCCCCCGTGCAATACAATGTGCAGACCGCCCCGCTTCGCATCGCCCGGGACGGCGCTGCCCCAGGTGCTGACGCATCTTGGGTATTATAGCACGCCGGCTGGAACGGGCAAGATCAGTCTGTCGGCAGGCGTGGCGCGGTGCTGCCCGCCTCGGCGCCGGCGGTCGACCTGTCAAGCCGGTGGTCCACCTGTTGGCGCAGCCGCGGGAGGTCCCGGCTCTCGATCCGAAGCCGCTGGCCCAGCACCGCCGCACGCTCCTCCACGTCCACGATCTCGTTGCGGAGTTGGTCGTGCAAGGCGGTCAGGCGCGCGCGGAGCCGTTCGCGGGCCACGGCGGCAGCCGTCGCGAGACGGGCCTGGCGGTCGTCGCCGGCCGGTGTGGCGCCGTCGGCCTCGCGGATGATCTTCTGCAGGGCCCGAACCGTGGCGTCCTCGTGCAGGAAGGGCGGGCATTCGGTCAACTGGTCCGACTCGCACATGGTCCGGAGCGTGTCGGCCTGCTCGCGCTTGCGGGTCGCCGTGGCCGCCAGGTCGGCCAGGGCCTGCTGGGTCTGCTCGATAGCCGCTTCGAGTTGCCGGATGCGCCGGGCCACGGCCGCCGCATCGTCGGCGTGTCCTTTGATCACCCCTTCCGCAGCATCGGTCGATGCCGCCATCGGACGGGTCGCCCACCCCGACCACGTGCGGAACGCCACCACGAAGACCAGGCCGGCCACGAGAAGGACCGGCCAGACCCACGCGATGCGGCGGTTCAAGCGAAGCACGGCATACCTCTCCTGTAACGTCAAGCGGGACGACCGAGGCGGGGACCGGAGCAGTCGAGGGGAATCGCTCCCACACGTCTTGTATCGGCGCGCCGGCGCGGGGCAGTTGAACGATTTCGGGACACCGCGCCCTCTTGGCGGTGACGCGCTTCGCCTCCCGGCCCGTACGGGCCGGGCCACGCGCGCCCCTTCACACGAGACCCGAGCGGAGCAGGCGCCTCGCTCGCCGCGGCCGCGCTGTTTCATTGACGGCGGGGCGGCGGCGTGGTTATACTCGGGCACGTCGCCAGGGTGTTTGATAACGGTGGTTCGCAAGGTCCGGTTTCGGGGGCACGCCATGAACGAGCAAGAGAACAATAAGCAGACGCAAGGGGAGTCGCCGGAGGCCGCGCCGGCCGAGGGCGAATCGAACGAGGGCCGGCCGCCCGTCGCCGAGGGGCCGCCGCCGGAGCAGGCCGCCGTCGGCGGACCGCCGCCGCTGCCGCCTGAACTCCAGGCCGCCAACGCCCCCAAGGAGGACCGGAACATGGCCATGATCGCCCACCTGCTCGGGCTGGTGGGCTTTCTCGGGCCGCTCATCCTGTACCTGGTGAAGAAGGATGAATCCAGCGAGTACGTCAAGTTCCACATGAAGCAGTCCATGTGGTGGCAGATCTGGGCCAACGTCGCGGCCTTCGGGCTGGGTATCATCTCGATACCGCTCTTCTACATCTGCGTCGGCATCTTGACGTTCCTGCTGGCCATCGCCGTCGCCATGGCGGCCTGGATCTATGCCATCATCGGCGCGGTGCAGACGAGCGGCGGGAAGGACTTCGAGTACCTATGGGTCGGGTCCTGGGTCCGCCGGTCGATGATGTAGGCCCAAGGGGCGCGGGGCAGGTTTGGCGCGGTGGTTCTCCGGAACCACCGCGCGTTCGACGCGACGTTGGCGGCAGGCCGTGCGCGGCGCCATCGGCGGCATGGCAGCCCTGCCTGGGAGGGGTTTCTCCGTGAACGTCCTCGTGGTCAACTGCGGCTCGTCGAGCATCAAGTACTCGCTGCTGGCGATGGCGGACGGCGGCGAGCCCCAGGTCCTGGCCTCCGGTCTCATCGAGCGCATCGGCGAGGAGGCCAGCGGCCTTCGCCACGAGGCCGGCGGAAACCAGATTCGTCGCGAGGTCCAGGCCCCGGACCACGAGGCCGCCTTCGGCCTGATGGTCCGGGCGCTGACCGAGGGCGACGGGGCCGCCATCGCAGGGCCGGATGCGATCGACGCCGTCGGCCATCGCGTGGTCCACGGCGGCGAGCGGTTTGCCGAGAGCACGCGCCTGGACGACGCGGTGATCGCGGCGATCGAGGCGTGCGCCAACCTCGCCCCGCTCCACAACCCGCCCAACCTGACGGGCATCCGCGCCGCGATGCACCTCATGCCCCGCGTGCCGCACGTCGCCGTCTTCGATACCTCGTTCCACCAGACCCTCGAGCCGCACGCCTTTCTCTACGCCCTGCCGTACGAGTTGTACACCGAGCACCGCATCCGGCGGTACGGCTTCCACGGGACGAGCCACCGGTACGTGGCGGGCGAGGCGGCCCGGATGCTCGGCCGGCCGCCGGCCGAGGTCAACCTCATCACGCTGCACCTCGGGAACGGGTGCAGTGCGGCCGCGGTCCGCGGGGGGAAGAGTGTCGATACGTCGCTCGGCATGACGCCGCTCGAAGGCCTCGTCATGGGCACCCGCAGCGGCGACATCGACCCCGCCATCATCTTTCACCTGGTCCGTTCGCTCGGCATGGGCGTGGACGAGGTGGACGACCTTCTGAACCGCCGGAGCGGCCTGCTGGGCGTCTCGGGCGTCTCGAACGACATGCGCGAGGTCCTGCGGGCGGCCGGGGAGGGCAACGAGCGGGCGGAACTGGCGCTGGCGATCTTCTGCCACCGGCTGAAGAAATACATTGGGGCGTATACGGCCGAACTCGGACAGGTCGACGCTCTGGTCTTCACGGGCGGCATCGGCGAGAACGCGGCCTACATCCGCCGGCGGACGTGCGAGGGCCTCGCGCCGCTCGGCTACGTGTTGGACGACGTCCGCAACGAGGCCGACACCCGCGCCGCCCGCGACGTGGCCGCCGACGCCTCCCCCACCCGCATCCTCGTCATTCCCACCGACGAAGAGGCCATGATCGCCCGCGACACGGCCCACATCGCGGCCCTGCCGCAAGACGGCTGAGGCGCCGGACGCTTCCGGCCCGGACGCGCCTACTCCGGCGACACGGTCTGCTTCCCATCGTGGTACCGGCAGATGATGCCGCGGCCGTCGCGCGGGTACCAGCCCGCCGGGTCGGCCGGGTTGAACTGCATCTGCTTGATGAAATCCTGGGGCGGCCCGTTCGGCCCCACGCTCCACGCCATCCAGCGGATCGGCGAGCGATTCGCGTCGCGGCAGACGCGCACCTTCCCGCCGGGCTCCGGGAACGTCTCGGGCACCAGGAGCATGATGGTCGTCGGGCTGTCGTTGCAGGTGCCGGGACCGACGGCGGTGTACCGGTACGCCTGGCCCGGGCTGAACGGGTCCTCGAGCGGTTCGGTGAGGAAGCCCAGTTCCTCCAGTTCCTTCGGCAGGGCGTAGTACAGGTGCCGCTTGCTGGCCAGGCAGTAGACGCGGGCGGGCGGGTAAGCATTGAAATCAATCCAATAGTCGTGGATGGCGAGTTCGATCTGCCGCAGGTCCGACTGGACGGCCGTCACGCGGGCCGTCAGGTACGCGCCCGCGACGGCCGGCAGGAGGAGGGCCGTCAGCGTGCCGATGATGGCAATGCTGACGAGCAGTTCGACGAGGGTGAACCCAGGCCTCTCGGCCGGCGCGGGGGACGCCGCCCCGTCGGGCGGGTGATGCAGTCCTCCGGATGCGATGGGTGGTATCACGTGGACCTTGCGTGATGCATCGGCTCGGCCCCCGTCCGGACGGGCGCCACGACGTAGACGTACCGGAGCAGGGGCGAGGCCGGGTTCCGGACGTTGTGGGTGCTCTGCGGCGGGATGTAGACCGATTGACCGCCGCGAATCGGCAGCACGCCGTGGCCTTCGACGTGGACCTCGCCGGCGCCCTCGATGACGACGAGCGTTTCCTCGTGGTCGCCGGTGGAGTGCTCGCCGATCTCTTCGCCCCGGGCGAGTTCCACCCGTCCCGACCGCATGCCGCAGGTCTCGTGGGCGCCACCCAGAATCTGGAGGTACGACGGTCCGCTTGTCCAGTCGATGACGCGGGGGGTTCGGGCGTCGGCGGTGCTCATGGGACTCTCCTTCTGGGGCGTTGGTGCAGGGCTCACGTCGAGGCGCCCGTTCTACGCCGGAGCGCCGCCGCCGTCAACCCCACCGCCACCAGGGCCAGGCTGGCCGGCTCGGGCACCAGGTTCGCGTCCAGCGCGGCCAGGTCGACGGCGTCGACGAGGCCGTCGGCGTTGAAGTCGCCGTCGGCCCACGTCGGGTTGGCCAGGCTCGCGCCGATGCTGGCGAGGACCGTGGCGCGGTCCGTGGCGTCGACGACCATGTCCAGGTTCGTGTCGCCCCACAGGAGGAAGTGCGTGATGGTGTAGTCGAGCGGCCACATGCGGTAGCCGTCGTGGTAGTCGGCGTCGCCGTTCGCGTCCTCCTGGTCGAAGACGGCGGTGAGGTTGAAGAGCCCCGTGGGCGCGGCCGCCGTGTCGAAGGCGCCCAGGTACCCGCAGAGCATGTCGAGTGTGCCGCCTGGGGCGTCGGTAAGGGTGACGGTCAGGCCGTTGCCCCAGCCGGCGCCAGGGTCGACGAGGCGGACACCCTCGAGGCGGCACCACTGGCCCTGCCAGCGTTCGCCGCCGGCAGCGCGGTCGGGCAGGCCGTCGCTGTCGGTATCGGTCGGGTCGAAATAGTTACAGTCGGCGATGCTGGGGATGACCTGCGGGTCGGGCAGAGGCCCCGAGCCGAGCAGGGTGACCGTGAACGCATCGAGCGGGTTGTGCCGCTCGTTGAGGTTCGTCTTGCCGTTGTAGAAGCCGAGCAGGCCGGTCACTTCCACGATGTCGCCCGGTTCGAAGTCGGTCGAGTATCTCGGCCACGTGTTGACAGGCGGCATGTACCAGGTGTTGGCGTAGAGCGCGATGCCGCCCTGGTTGTACGGCGCCGGGTTTGTGGGCAGGGCCTGGACGTATATCTGCCACTGGTACGTCGTGTCGAGCATCGCGTCCGGGTCGTTCAGGACGACGCCCTGGAAGGTGACGGTGTCGGTCGTCTGGAGGTCGGGATGGATGCCTTCGCCTGTGGCGTTGACGGTCTCAATGTCCCATATCTCGTCAAGCGCCGAGGCCGGCGCGGCCGCGTGGCCGAGGAGTAGGGCGGCGGTCAGCATAAGGCACGTCCTGGTCCCGTGGGGGGTCGGCATGACGGTTTCTCCTCCGTGACGTCGAGTGCGTGTGGGCGTCGTGGACCGCGCTCCGGCAAGGGCGAGGGTATACACGCGGACACCGCGCTGCGGCGGTCCGCGGGCTCGAACCCCTTCCCCGGGCGTAACACAGACGAGGTAAAGGTAGCACGTCTTGGGGCGTTTGTCAAGCCGGCCGTGCCATATTATTTGTGGCGGTGCTACATGGACGCCAGCGCTGTGGAGATTTAACCTTGTTAGGCCGTCCGAAAAGCCCATAATGCTCGCTGGCCGTGTTATCCAATGCCTAGACGTGCTACGATGGCCCGCGCTTGGGTTCGGTGTGGGCGCGAACGAGGTGAATCGGGCAATGGGTGTGATCGGAAATTCTATGCGGTGTCGGGCATTGCTCATCGTGGCACTGGCGGCTGGGCTGGCGGCCGGCTGCGGTCCGGGGCCGGACGGGCCTGGCCCGAGGGTGGCGGTCTCGACTACGTACCTGGAGGCGGTTGTGCACGACCTTCTTGGCGAGGAGCCAGTCGTGTTGCTCTCGGGGCCGGGAACGTGTCCGGGCCATTTCGACATCACGCCGGCCCACGTGGCGCGGCTCAAGCGGTGCGGAGTGCTGCTGCGGTTCGATTTCCAGCGGCACTTCGACGCGAAGTTGCAGAGCGCCGTCGAGGAAGGCCTGCACATCGTCGAGGTGCCCGAGTCGGGCAACCTGTGCGAACCCGCCACGTATCTGGCGGCGTGCCGGGCGGCTGGCGGCGCCCTCGTCGCGGAGGGGCTGGCTGGCCGCGAGGAGATGAGCGTGCGGCTTGCCGAGGTCGAGGCCCGTCTCTCGGTCCTTGCCGACGAGGTCCGCGGGCGCGTTCGCGGCGCCGGCCTGGAAGGTCGGCCGGTGCTGGCGGCGGCGCATCAGGTGGGGTTCTGTCGCCGGCTGGGCCTGGAGGTGGCGGGCGAGTTCTGTGCGTCGGACACCCCCGGCGCGCTGAACCGGGTGGTCGCGGCGGGGCGAGCGCGCGGCGTCGGCCTGGTCGTCGGCAACGTGCCGCAGGGGCGGGTCGTCCCCGACCGGCTGGCCGAGGCCCTGGGTGCGACGGTGGTCATGTTCGAGAACTTCCCGCCGCCGGGCGCCGACGGCGGCGCATTTGACGCCGTGGTCCGGGAGAACGTGGCGCGGCTTCTCGCGACACGGGAGGCGCCATGAGCGAGGCGGTCATCGACCTCTGCAACGTCCGCGTCCGGGCGGGCCGGCGCATGCTCTTGGTCGTGGACGCGCTGACGGTGTCGGCGGGTGAGTTCCTGGCTGTCATCGGCCCGAACGGCGCGGGCAAGAGCACGCTTCTGAGGACGCTGCTCGGCTTCCAGCGTGCGGCCGGCACGGTCCGCATGCTGGACGTGCGGGTCGGCGACGCGGGGGCGGCGGGCCTGGCGCGCCTCCGGCGGCGCATAGGCTATGTACCGCAGGCCCTGGCCGAACGGAGCGAATTGCCCCTGACGCTCCGCGAAGTGGTCGCCATCGGTCGGACGGGTATCGCGGGCCTGGGCCGGCCGCTTGGCCGCGACGACTGGCGGCGGGTGGACGCGTGGATCGACCGCCTGGGCCTGGGGCCGTTCGCCGGCGCCGCGTACGCCGACCTCTCCGGCGGCGAGCAGCGGAAGGGCCTCATCGCCAAGGCGATGGTCCAGGACCCCGAGGTCCTTCTGCTGGACGAGCCGACCGCCAACCTCGACCTGGCGTGGCGCGAGCGGCTGGTCGAGACGCTCGAGACCCTCTTTCGCGAGGTGCGGCTGACCGTCGTGCTCGTCTGCCACGAACTGGAGGTCATCCCGTCGTGCTGCGGACGGCTCGTGCTGTTGGAGGACGGGCGCGTGACGGCCGACGGGCCGCCGGAGGCCGTCCT
>JADHXV010000040.1 GCA_016782785.1 Planctomycetota bacterium
CGTCAGGCCGCGTCGGGCGGGTGGTCGCGGACGACGGCGCCCGCGACGGCCAGGACGGCGCCCAGGCCGAGGAGCAGCAGGCCGTTCGAGACGAGCAGCCACCGCGTTCCCATCCACGTGACCAGGTAGAAGGCGGTGCCGAGCGTGCCGGCGATGGAGCCGACCGTCGACACCCCCGACACCTTCCCCACGCCGGTGCCCACGCGGCCCAGCGAATGGATAAAGAGGCGGGCCGTGTACGGCGTCACGGTGCCCAGCAGCAGGGCCGGCAGGCCGAACAGGATGGCCCCGACGGCCAGCGTCGGCCACCGGAGGTCGGGCGGCTGGTAGATGACCAGGCCCCCCGCGCCCGTCTCGTTCCACTCCGCCGGCAGCGGGGCGCCTGCGCCGGGGAAGAGCCGGTCCAGGACCCGGTCGGCGATCGACTCCCGCTCGCCGCCGGGGGAGTCGCCCGGCAGGAGGGGCAGGGGAAGGAGGAGCGTCAGCACCCCGGCCGCGGCCAGGATGGCGCCCAGTTTCCAGAGCCGCGGGGCGCGGTCGGCAAAGCGGCCGCCGGCGAAGGCGCCCACGCTCAGGCCCCCCAGAAAGACGCTGATGAGGCTGCCCCAGACGATGATGTCGCTGCCGAACTCGGGCTGGATGAGGCGGAAACTGGCCATCTCCAGGCTCATCAGCGACCCGCCCGCCAGGAAGACGGTCGCGAGCAGCAGTCCGCGCATCAGCATGGGGGCATCCTAATCATTCGCTGCGGAGAAGGAGCCGCGACCCAATGATAAATAATAAATGATAAATGCCACAGCAGGCCTTCGGCCTGCGCGAAGCGTCATTGGGCACTTATCATCCGTCATTTGGCATTCTGCTCGAAGGTCCGCGGGTCCTCGTGCCGCAGCGTCCCCACGGGGGCCTTGTCGTCCGTGAGCGCCGGCTCGCGGATTTTGCGGTCCGTCAGGATCGAGTATTCGTCGCGGACGATGTTCGGCAGGTCGAAGCCCAGGTCCTTGCCGTCGGCCAGGGCGCGGGCGCGGGCGATCCAGTCGTCCCTGGCGACGCGCTCGGCATCGACGGCGCCGAAGAGGATGACATTGCCCGAGGCGCCGGCCTCGAAGAGGTACGTCTGGGGGAAGGTCTGCTGGAAGGTCCGCAGTTCGGCCCAGTAGAAGCGGTTGATGCCGTACTCCCACAGGTTCGACGCCACCAGGCCGCCGGGTTTCAGGTGGTCGCGCACCAGGCGCACGAACTCGACGGTGGTCAGGTGGAAGGGAATGTGGTCGGCGGCGTAGGCGTCGAGCAGGATGACATCGTATTTCTTCTCGGTGCGCTTCAGGTAGATGCGTCCATCCATGACGACGACCCGCAGCCCCGCCGCGCCCGTGAAGTGGAAGTACTTCTGGCACACCGTGACGACGTCGGGGTCGATCTCGACCACGTCCAGGCGGATGTCGGGCCAGTGCTTGTTGATGAACTTCGGCAGCGTGGCTCCGCCCAGGCCCACGATGAGGACGTCCTTCGGCTCGCGGTGCATCGCCAGCGCCGCGATGATCGACTGCGTGTACCGCAGGTCGAGGTGGTACGGCCGGTCCAGGATCATGCTCGACTGGATGCCCCGCGACTTCGAGAAGTGCAGGCACCGCCGGCCTTCGTCGGGGTAATCGACCACGCGGATGCGGTAGTAGCGCGACTCGCGGTCGTGCCGGACCACGTGGTCGACGGCGGCGGTGGTCCGGGTCAGCCACAGGCCCAGGCCGCCGGCCACGACGGCCGCGACGAGGGCGGTGGTGGTGATCCTGCGGCTCATCAATCGCCTCCCGTTTCATCGGTCCGTCCGAGGAAGGGTAGCGGTTTGCGAGCGGCTTGACCAGCCCATTTTTCCGCCCGGTGCGCGGCGGGTCGGGAGACCCATCGCGCGGAATGGCGAATCGGCGTTGTGGCGACCAGTGCCGCACCGTGGCACAGGGGGCATGGCACGCCCCCACCTTGCCCAAATCTCCTAATTTATCCCGCCCCGTTCGCCGATACCTCTTGCGGGTCCTGACGTGGAGGGTCAGCCGTGAGCAGCGACGACCTCATCGAAACCTTCGAAGAAACCATCGAGCAGGAACGCGCCAGCGGGGGCCGGCGGACCAGCGGTGACCGCCGGACCGGCAAGGTGTCGAACTTCGGCGGCCCGGAACGCCGGGCCAGCCGCGATCGCCGGGTCCTGCAGGAGCGCCGCCGCGGCACCGAGCGCCGGGCCGGCCAGGACCGCCGCTACGCCCTCCGCCGCAAGGAGGACCAGGAGGCGTTCCAGAAACGCGTCGAAGAGGGCGAACTGACCCTGGAGGAAATCGAGTTTGTCCGGGCCATCGACCGGTACAAACGCAAGTTCAACCGGCCGTTCCCGACGTGGAGCGAAATACTGGCAATCGTCAAGGAACTCGGGTATACCAGGGACAGCCTGAGTTAGTGCGGCCGGCCGGCGGGGACGGTCCCCGCGCGGGCGTCCGCCCGGGTGTCTGTGCGCCGACGGTTGCCATGGAACGCATTGCCATCCTTGTATCTACATCCCCCCTCCGCAAGACCACGACCCGCCTGGGCGTCACCAAGCAGCGCCTGAACCTGGAGGCGTGCATCGAACTGGGGCGCAAGTTCGACCTCGTCATCTTGGGCAGCCTGACGGCCGACGAGGTGTACCAGTATATCGAACACCACTTGCCGCGCGAAATCCGGCCGAAGTTCCGCCTGTACTCGCGGTCGTACTTCCACCGGTTTGGCGCCGACGCGATCCTGCGGACAAACAACGACCCCCGCAACGCCGCCTGGCAGCAGATCCTGTCGGAGAACGGCGTGGCATTCGACGTCCTG
Organism: Planctomycetota bacterium; assembly: GCA_016782785.1. Classification (GTDB taxonomy): domain Bacteria; phylum Planctomycetota; class Phycisphaerae; order FEN-1346; family FEN-1346; genus BS750m-G62. The sequence goes on from JADHXV010000040.1 coordinate 2,842, forward strand.
CTCAGCCGCGTGGGCAGCGACAAGCGCGGGCACCAGCAGAAGTTCCGCTGGGACGCCATGTCGGCCTTCGTGACCGACCCGCGCGTGACGCTGGTGACCGGCGCCGAAGGCCAGTTGCTCTACGACACGCCCGAGGCGGCCGTCTGACGCGGCGCGCCGCTAAAATCGGCGCTTGTGGCGGGCCGGGCTTGCCGCAATAATGAGGGGCACGGGCCGTTTAACCTATGTTGGAGCGCGCGCTGCTGGCGCAGGGGTTTCTGAGCCGTTCTGGATAAGGAGGCTGACCATGTCTCGTTACATTCACGTCCGACGTGCGGGTTTCGTCCTGGTTGCGGTGGCGGCTGTTCTGGTGGCCGCTTTGGCCTACGGGGGCCGTCCTCCAGCCCGGCCGGAAGGGCGGCCGGAGGGGGAGACGGAGCCGGAAGTCGAGGTCGTCGTGCTCCGGTTTGTGCACATTCCGGCCGACTCGTTTATGGAAACGCTGGAGCAGTTGGGCCAGCGGAACCCGGACATCCGCGCGGGCCTCGCGCAGTTGCCCATCGCGGTCAACGAGCCGGCCAACGCCGTCGTCATCCTGGCTCCGCCCGGCGCGGCGGACATCCTGCGCGAGGCGGCCGGGCAACTCGACCAGCCCAACGAGTTCGAGATGCACGCCCGCGAACGCGAGGGCCAGGAACTCGAGTTCCGCCTGGAGGTGGAGGATCGGAAGCGGAGCCTGGAACGCGAAGACGCCGGCTTCCGAATGAAAATGGAAGAGGCGAAGCGCCGCATGGGCCAACCCATGCCGCCATCCCCGCCCATGCCGATGCCGGGCCACCCCGGCATGATGGATCGCGGGCCGGGCATGCCGGGTCACGGGCCGGGCATGATGGGCCGCGGCGGGCCGGCCATGCCGGGTCACGGGCCGGGCATGATGGGCCGCGGCGGGCCGGCCATGCCGGGTCACGGGCAGGGCATGATGGGCCGTGGGCAGGGCATGATGGGCCGTGGGCCGGGCCCGATGGGCCGCGGGCAGGGCATGATGGGCCGCGGGCAGGGCATGATGGGCCGCGGGCAGGGCCCGATGGGTCCCGGCAAGGGCATGATGGATCGCGGACCGGGCCGGGGCACGTGCGATCCGGTCTGCCGGTGCCCGAACCGTGGCGGTCCCGAGTGCCGGGGTCCTGGCGACATGCCGGGCTGCCGGTGCCCGATGCACGAAGGCAAGCAGCCGCCGTGCCCGATGCGCGAAGGCAAGCCGCCGTGCCCGATGGGCGAGGCCAGGCGTCCCGAAGGTCCGCCGCCGATGGGCGGGTGGGGGCGCGAGCGTCCGGAAGGTCCGCCCCCCATGCCGTGGCGTGAAGGCCCGGGCCGCGAGGAAGGTCCGCCGCCGTGGGTCCGGGGTGATCGCGAGCGCCCTGAACTGCCGCGCGGCAGTGGAGAAGAGGCCGACCGTGTTCGCGAACAGATCGAGTCGCTTCGCGGCCGTATCCGCGAGCGGGCGGAGGCGTTCGGCCGCGACCGCCCTGAAGGCCGACACGAGGAACGCGAGGAACGCCGCGAAGGCCCGCCGGAGGGACGGCCCGAAGGCCGCGGCCCCGACATGCCCGACAATCCGCTCGGCATGCTGCTTTCCCCGCGCGTCCGCGAGGAACTCCGCCTGTCGGACGAGCAGGTCGAACGCATCGAGGAAATGACCCGCAACATGGGGCGGCACATGGAGGAAGTGCTGGCGGAGGCCCGCGCGAAGATGGAACGGGCCGGCCCCGAAGAGCGGGAGGAAATCGGCCGCCGCATTCGCATGGAGGCCCAGGAAGCCCGCGAGCGGATGATGCTCCGCATCCGCGAGGCGCTGACGGACATCCTTCGGCCCGAACAGCGCGAGAAGGTGGAGCAGTTGCTCCGCCGCCGCGGGCAGGAAGGTCCCGGCGGCCCGACGGGCGCCATGCCGCCCGCCCCGCCCGCCGAGGGCGACCGGCCGTACCGGCCCGCCGTCCAGGAGGCGCCCGCCACGTTCCGCCTCATCCAGGACCAGGGGCCGGGGATTCGGGTCTGGGTCAACGGCCAGCCGGTCGAGGCGCAAGTCCAGGTCGAGAGTCCCTCCGAGGGCCGCGACCAGGGCCAGGACCATGGTGACCGCGGCCGATGGGCCGGCGGCCAGGGCAGCCAGAACTTGGGTCAGATGAGCGACGAGGAACGCCAGGCCCGCATCCAGCAGATGCGGTCGCGGTACCTGTTCCAGATGCTCCGCGACGAGGACCTGCGGGCCGAGGCCGGCATCACGCCCATCCAGGAACGCAAGATCGAATCGCTCATCAAGGAATATGACGAGGAGCAGAAACGCATCGAGGCCGATATCCGCAAGCAGTTCGCCGACCGCGGCGGCGACGGCGAAGACGCCCAGCGCCGCGAGTACGACATGCGGCGCGAGATCGGCATCGCCACGCGCGACGCCCAGCCGCTGCTCGACTCCATCGCCGACCAAGCCGTCGGCCTCCTCTCCGACGAGCAGAAAGAGCGGCTCCAGGCGGCTTCCCAGGAACGGAACCGCCTGCGGATGGCCTGCGGCGACCTGTACCTGCTGACCACGAAGCGGGCCGCCAAGGCCATTGGCATCGAGTCCGGCCAGCAGGCGCGGATCCGCGCGGTCCTGAAGGAAGGCCTCGGCCGCCAGACCGAGCGGTACGAGGCGATGCGCGAATCCTATCGCGATATCATAGAGGAAATCCGGAATATGCCGCCCGAACAGCGCGAAGAGGCCGTCCGGTCCCGCTGGCAGGAAGCCATGAAGTTCCGCGACGAAGGCATCACCGACACCCGCGGCCGCGTCTTCGAAATCCTGACGCCCTCGCAGCGCGACAAGGCCGAGCAGTTCCTGGAAGAGGCCAAGAAGGAACAGGGCGGCGGTTTGATGCAGGGTGGTGGATGGATGCGCGGCGGCGGGATGCCCGGCGGCGGCAGCCCGGGCGGCCCGGCCGGTCCGGGCGCTCCGGGTCCCCAGGGCGCGGCCCCCACGCCCGACGCCGTCCGACAGGCCGAGGGCCGGCTCGTCTGAGACGGACCAGAGCCGCTTGACGTGTGCCTGATTCGGGGCGTGGCCGACACCGGCCGCGCCGCCGGCCGATGGCTCGCCTGAGCCGCCGCGCATGCTCTTGAGAAAGCGAGGCGGGTCTCCGCACCCGCCGCGCGAACGTTGCGGATCAGCGGCGGCGGTCAGCCGTCCGGGGCATTCGGTTTGCCAGGAAGGCCTCTTGATGTCTTTCGGCAGGCCAGGCAGTAAAGCCCTGAACAAGCAAGACCTGCCGGTAGCATGACCAGCAAGTTTGCGAGCGCGTGGTAGAGATCAACCTTCACGTACCACACCTCTTGCTCTGAATATCTTTCGGTTCCCACATCTGCGTAAAGCGCCCACCACGGAACCCCGGAGTGCCATCGATTCCCCACGAGAAAACCTCGTTCTACTCCTGGTTTCGGGGCCGCGGATGAACGAAGTCGGGCGTATCTCAAAGGCAATTCACCAGGATCAGGTCCTCGGGCGGCCCACGCATTCTCAACCGAGAAAGAAATGTCTCTCTCCTTTACCGGGATGCACAGGGTCACAACAAAGAACGCGAAAGCCAACGCCGTTCCTCGGAGTAGTAGCATTCTGTTCATAGAATTCCTAGCTTCCGATTATCTAGTACTACAGCGCCACTTCGTGCGCGGCCCGTACGGGCCGCGCGGGAAGTGCGGTGCAGGAGCAGGCCCCGGCTATCTTCCCGTGTGGCCCGCGTACACCACGTGGCCGGTGGCGTCGAGGCCGACCACGCACTTCACCCCGCCGCGGGCCTCCCAGAGAAGCCACGTGCGTGCGTCGGTCTTGGCGGCGTTGGCGGCCATCCGCGCCTCGTCGGGCAGGGGGAAGATGCCGCTCTCGGCGTTGGGTTCGCCCATGAGTTGGACGACGCGCTCGCGGGTGTCGCCCTCGGCCTGGTCGGTCCGCCTCTGGATCTTCTCGATTTGCCCGGCAGGGCCGCCCGTCCGCGACTGCCAGACGAAGTAGATGGCGATCGCCAGGGCCACGATGATGAGGACGAGGACGACGATGCGGGCGGTGCTGACGCGTTTCCTGGCCATCGGCCACCTCCATGAAGTCGCGGGTGTCGCCCGGCCCGTACGGGCCGGGCAGGGCGACGGCTCCCTTTCCTGCGTGGACCTGCGCGGCAAGGCTGCGCTGTTCGCGCGGTGGGTCCGGAGACCCACCGCGCTCCGCGGCTACGGCCTCGGCCAAGTCTCGCTGTGTCAGAACGTCACGCGCAGCGTCTTTGCCTCGCCCTCCGCGACGGGCTTGACGTTCTTGAGCGTCCACATCTTGTCGGTGCCGGGCTCGCCCACCTCGATGGTGTAAGCGGCCGAGGCGTCGAACACGGGCGGCCGGTACGTCGTGCCGCGGATGCGCCGCGCATACACCAGGTCGCCGCCGGCCTCGCGGACCGTGACGACGGGGCCGGCCATGCCCTCGACCACCAGTTCGGGCAGGTACGCGGCGGGCTTGCGGCCGTAGTTCGATTCCAGGGGGACCGTCTTCGGCCAGCCTTCGTACTGGACGGCCTTGGGGTCGCGCGGGTCGGCGAAGCGCGGCCAGCACTCGATGGTGTAAGACTGCTGGGCCTTGTTGCACCGCACGATGCCGTGGCCGGGCTTCTTGTCGTAGAGCGAGGCGGGTTCGACGCCCATCGGCCCGGGGTTCGTGATGGCCCACACGGAAATCCTGTTGTCGAACGGGTCGAGATACCGGCCGGTGAACTTCGGCATGCCGGGCTGGATGGGTTGGCCGGGCTTCTTCGGCTTCCACGCCCGCAGGTACAGGTTGGCGACCGAGGGGACGGCGAAGGACCAAGCGGCGTCGTCCCAGTCGTCGACGCCGTGATGGATGAGGGTGGCCAGGTGCTGGTCGCCCGCGATGTGCACGGCGAACCCCTTCCGCATGGCCGCCAGGGCCTTGTTCCGGCCTGTCTGCGGCCATCCGTTGGAGTCGTAGTCGGCCACCAGGTACGCGAGGTTCCCGCCGTGGTGAGTGGCCCCGTTGCAGAAGATGGTCTGCGAGAGGACGCACTTGAGGTCCGTGCCGGCCCAGTCGCCCGCCCAGTCGTCGAGGAACTTCAACTGGCGGTCGCCCAGCAGCACCGCGCCCGGCACGTCGGCGGTCTTCGGGTCGAAGTTCGGGTCCGCGACGTGGTCGTCCCGGCCGCTGGTCGTCGGGGGCACCAGGCCGCTCGGCCCCGATTTGAACATGCGGTCGGCGATGACGGCGAAACTGACGCGCCCGTACACCACGTCTGTGTAGTACACCGTGATGCCCTGGTCGATGGGCGCGGCGTCGTACGGGTCGGGCAGGTGGCTGGTTTGCGTCCGGTGGACCATGTTGACCCATGTCGAATCCATCACGTATCCGCCCTTGTCGTCCTTTTCGGTGTGCCGGCCGCCGGCGCCCCAGACGTTGCCCTGGTACACGTCGTGGTCGTCGGGGATGGAGACGGCGGGCCGGTCGCGCATCAGGTCCACGTAGGCCCATCCGAAGAAGTACCACTTGCGCAGGTAGTCGAGCGTGGCCTCGGGCACCGGTCCGCGCTGGATGCCGTACCCGCCCACCTGCTCGTAGATGTTGTCGCCCGAGAAGAAGAGGAAGTCGGGCTTCTGGGCCTTGACGTGCTCCACCAGTTCCAGGTTCGGCCAGCCGTAGTCGGCGTTGCCGGTGAAGGCGGCCACCACCAGCGGGTCCTTATCGACCGGGTCGCGCCGCACGGTGCCCTCGAAGGTGTGGTCGCGCGGCTTGCCGTCGGCCTCGACCATGGCGTAGACCAGGCGATAGGGGACGTCGCGGCTGGCGTCCCAGTTCGCGATGCGGAAGGCGGCCGTGCGGGCCATGGGATCGATGTCGGCCCGGGCGATCTCTTTCCACGCCCCGCCGTCGCGGGTTTCCAGGCGGACGGTCTTCGGCTCGCCCTCGCCGAGGGGCGGCATCTGGGCGGTCATCTTCATCACGCCGCGGCTCAGCGTGTACTGGGCGAACAGGATGGGCCCGAAGGCGTGCTCGGGGTGGGCCTCCACCTTCGACCCTTCGACCCGCCAGTCGCGGAACCAGAACCGGACCTTGCCGCCGCGGGCCTGGCCCTTGGTGTTGGCCGAGCACACCAGGGCCACGTTCCCGACGAGTTGGTCGGGCTTCGCCTGCCGGCTGGTTTCGGCGATCGCCTCGCCCGTCTTCGGGTCGTGGGCCGAGATCTTCAGGCGGTAGCCGTCGCCGGCGGGCTCGGCCGAGAGGCGAAGTTCCACCTCTTCCAGCGGCACCTTGCCGGCGGCCTTGCCTTTCTCGGCCTTGGGCGGGGCGCCGATGAAGAGGTGCCCGTCGGTTGTGACGCCGGCGTCCAGCCCTTTGCCGCGGAGCAGGCTGTCGCGGTATTCCTTCCAGAAGCCGATGATGCCGATGCGGAAGCCGGCCCAGCCGGGCGTCAGGTCGCTCGGTTTCTCGAGGGCGCCCAGGCGGACCCGCATGAGCAGGGTGCCCTTGGCCTCGCCCAGCTGCCGCGTCAGCAGGTGGACGTTGCGGTCGCCGCCGGACGTGATGCACTCGAGCCGGCCGTCCGAAATCTGCCAGTCCTGGAGCGGGTTCGACCAGTACTCCGGCCCGATCCACGGCCGCGTGACCGACGTGGGCCAGGCGCTGGCGAACGGCTCGGCCTCGGCGGCCCGGCTGAGCGGGGCACACGACGCCACGGCCAGGGCGGCGGCGACGGTGGTCAGGATCAGGGTCCGGCGGGGAGTGCTGTTCATTGGGACCTCCCAAGGGTTCACGGGTGCGCGTGCGATGCTACCCGCCCGCGCCTCGCGTTGCAAGCGGAAGCGAAGGCGGCGCGCGGCGGACGCGTGCGGTCAACGCTGTCATTTCGAGCGAGCGGAGCGAGTCGAGAAATCTCGCCGTTCTCCGAGGCTTGAAAAGCGAGATTTCTCCGCTCGCCCCCGCCTGCGGCGAGGACTCGGTCGAAATGACATCGTCTCTGACCGCGCGGGGTGCCCCGTGGGCCTCGGCGCAAGCATGCCGACCGGCGCTTTTGCTTGATTCACCGCGCCGCGCGGGGTAGCGTCGGACGCACCATGGAGCCCCAGCCCCGCACCTGCGCCGCCGCCGACGGCACCGACCTGCCCATGTGGGTCTGGCGGGCGGGGCCTGGCAACGCGCCCACGGTTCTCTACCTCCACGGCATCCAGAGCCATTCGGGATGGTACGAGGCCTCGTCGCGGCACCTGGCCGAGCGCGGCATCGCGGTGGTCCAGGTGGAACGCCGCGGTTCCGGCCGCGATGCGGCCCACCCCCGTGGCCATGTCGACAAGGCCGCCACGTGGCTCGACGACGTGGCCCGTGCGGCCGAGGCCGCTTGTGCCGCGACGGGCGCCGCCGCCGTCCATTTGCTGGGCGTCTCGTGGGGCGGGAAACTGGCGCTGGCGTGCGTCGGCCACCGGCCGGACCTCTACCGCAGCCTCATCCTGTCGGCGCCCGGCATCGTGCCGAAGGTGGACGTCACGTTGACCACGAAGGTCCGCGTGGGCCAGTGCCTGATGAGCGGGCGGGCGATGGAGCGGTTCCCGATTCCCCTGGAGGACCCGCACCTCTTCACCGAGAACCCGGCCCGCGTCCGGTACATCGCCGAGGACCCGCTGAGCCTGCGGGACCTGACGGCCCGGTTCCTGCGCGAGAGCCGGCGTCTGGACGGTCTGGCCCGCGAGGCCGCCCGCACCGTCCGCCTGCCCACGCTCTTGTGCCTTGCCGAGCACGACCGCATTATCGATAATGAGGCGACGCGGCGGCTGGTCTACTCGATGACCGCCCGACGCCGGGTCCGCCTGTACGAAGGGGCCCATCACACGCTGGAGTTCGAGCCGCACCCGACGGCGTACTTCGACGACCTCGTCGCGTGGATTCACGAGGTCGAACGCGAGGCAGCCTCGCCTGCCCGCCGTCAGCCGGCCCCTTTTAGCCGCGACCCGAAGGGGAGCGCGTCGGGCGAATGACGAATGATGAAGCACGAATGACGAATGAATGACGAATGACCCATGACGAATGACGAAGCACAACGCACCGGCGACGCGCCCCTGAATGCCCTCGTGGTCTACTTCTCGCAGACCGGCAACACCGAGCAGGTGGCCGGGGCCATGGCTGCGGGTCTGGCCGAGGCCGGCTGCGACGCCGTCGACCTCCGGCCCATTCACCAGGTGACGCCCGACGCCTGGCTGGCGTACCGCGTGGTCGGCCTGGGGACGCCGGTCTTCTACTACCACGAGCCGGCGCCCGTGCGCGACTGGATCAAGGCCCTCGTGCGTCGGCCCGACCCGGTCCCCGTGTTCACGTTCAACACCAACGGCGGGAACCCGTGCAACACGCTCCGGCGGATGCAGAAGTTCCTGGCGAAGCGCGGCGGGCGGGTCCTCGATTCCTTCGAGTGCTGGGGCTACGACACGTATCCGATTTATCTGAAATCGTTCCGCAAGTGGGGGCACCCGAGCGCCGACGACCTGGCGGCGGCCAAGGCGTTCGGCCGCGGCTTCGTCGAGAAGGCCCGGGCGTTCCACGCCGGCCGGGCCGCGCCCGAGGCCGCGTACGACTTCGTGGGCGGTCGGACCTTCCGCCTCTCCTGGATCTGCCGGAAGCCGTTTCTCGACCGCTTCTTCCCGAAACTGCATCTCGTCCCGCCGCTGTGCATCCGGTGCGGGGCGTGCGCGCAGGCGTGCCCCACCGGCAACATCCTGATGCAGCCCGACCCTCTCTTCCTGAACCTGTGCATCCATTGCTATCTGTGCGAGCGCATCTGCCCCACGAACGCCATCCGGTGCGACTGGCGGTTCTGGACCCGCAAGATGAACCCGGACGCCCCGCCGCCCCCGGCCGAACAATCCGCCTGACGGGCGGCCGTTTGCAGGGTATAATACGGAAGCGAACGGGAAGGAGACCGATCATGCGGGTGCTCCGAGCCGTATTCATCGCCACAGCCGTGGCCGCCATCGTGATCCTGGCTGCCGCAAGCGGCCCCGCCCTGGCCCAGCGGTCGGGCATCTACAAGAACCACTACGGCGTCTATACCTCGCCGCGACAGGGTTCCGCGCTGCCGTGGCAGCAGCCGGGCGTGGTGACGGCCCAGCCGCGGCCGGCGACCGACACCTCGCGGTCCTCCTCGTCCTCGTCGCGCAGCCGACTGCCGTGGCAGCCGCCCGCGACGGCGGCGGCCCCCACCGGGCTGGTCCACGTGCCGACGGGCCTCGTGCCCGTGCCCACCGGCCACACGTGGAGCACGTATCCGTACGTCTATCCGTATGGCTGGCGCTGGCCGGTGTACGTGTCGCCGGGATGGGGCGGGCCCATGTACGGGCACGTGGGCGGCGTACGGGTGGCGTGGGGTTACGGACCGCAGTTCGGCAAAGGGTTCATCTTCTCGACGCGCTTCGGCCTGGCGGCGTACTCGAGCGGGCGGTCCGGGTTCTCTGTCCGCTGGTGAGGGGTTGCCGGAACACTCGCTCCGCTGCGCGTCGCGGCCAAGAGGGGCGGTTCCGCGTTCCGCGTTCGCCGCCGTCTTTTTTCCCCGCGACTTGACAATCGTTTCTTTGTGTGAAATAATTCCTCGGAGGAAATGAATAGGGTGGCCGTTGGCTCGTCCATTCCGGCGGACGAGGCGGCATCACTCGCACGCCTCTTGGCATGCCAGGCAAGGAGGCCGATCATGAAGGCGCTGATTCCCATCGTAGCCGGCGCGGCCGCGGCGGCGCTCGTACTCGGGCTCGCACCGACGGCCGAGGCCGGCGGCATCGTGTACTGGGGCACCAGTGCCCGGGTCATCACCACCGGCACGCCCGTCGTGACGGTCAGCCCCGCCGTGACGCCCAGCGAGCAGCAGGCCTACGTCGCCGGGTACCAGCACGGGTTCCGCGACGGCGTCGAGGCCGAGCGGCAGCAGGCCGTCGTCACGAGCACCTACGCCCAGTCGACGGTCACCGTGCCGACGTACGTTCCGACCTATGCGGCGCCGACGATCGTCGTGCCCACGTACAGCGTGCCCACGGTCGTCGTGCCCACGTACACCGTGCCGACGTACTACACCGTCCGGACCTACACCGTGCCGACGGTCGTGGTCCGGCGGACGTACAGCACGTATGGCGTGTGCCGGCCGACCTATCGGTCGCCGCCGCCGCCCGTGTTCTCCCATCGCGGTGGCCACCATCCCGGCGTTCGCACGAGCGGGCTGACGGTGCGGTTCGGCCGGTAACGGCCGGAGAACCTGACTACCCCCTGGTGGCATGAGGGGGCACCGATTGTGCGAAGCGGGCCCCATTCCCATCCCAGCGCGGGCCCGCTTCTTTTCTGCGCGCGGGCGGCCGGAGAGTGTCATTCCGAGCGAGGCCCGTACGGGCCGAGTCGAGGAATCTCGCTGTTGGATTGACGGCGAGATTTCTCCACTCGGCGTGGCCCCGCCTGGGGGGCCACGCCTCGGTCGAAATGACATGCGGCGGGGCCCGTACGGGCCGCGCGGAACGACCGTGACAGACGGGCACGCCATGGCGTGCTCCTACGCCGGCCGTTTTGCCTTGACATCGCCGCGCGGCGCGGCAGGATGCGCCCGTTATTCCACCCGGACTCGGACCAGGAGGGCCCCCATGCCGCCCGCCGTGCTCGTCATCGATTGCGGGGCGACCAACATCACGGTCGTGGCCATCGACGCCCGCGGCCGGGCGCTGGCGCAGGCGTCGCGGCCGAACAGCCCCGTGCCGCAGAAGGGCGGGCCGAAGGGCTGGCTCGTCTGGGACCTCGACGCCCTCTGGAAGACCATCGCCGCCTGCGCCCGCAGCGTGCTGGCCGACGTGCCCGCCGGCCGCATCCGGGCCGTCACGGTGACCACGTGGGGCGCCGACGGGACGCTGGTCGACGCGTCGGGGCGGCCGACGTACCCGGAGGTCGCCTGGCGGTGCGAGCGGGCGGCCGACCTCGGCCGGCGCCTGGTCCGCCGCTTGGGCGCCGAGCGGATGTTCCGCATCGCCGGCTACCCATACATCCATTTCAATACGTTGCTTCGGATGGCGTGGCTGGTGCGGCACGCGCCGGAGGCCGTCGAGAAGGCCTCGCACTTCCTCATGACGCCGGGCCTGGTCAGCCGGCGCCTCTCCGGCGAGGCGTCGATCGACCCGACCATCGCGTCGACCACCATGGCGATGGACCAGGCCCGCCGCGACTGGTCCGACGACCTCCTGCGGGCGGCCGGGTTTCCGAAGGACCTGCTGCCGCCGTGGGTCGAGCCCGGCCGGGTCATCGGCCTGGTGACGGCCGAGGCGGCCCGGGCCACCGGCCTGGCGAAGGGCACGCCGGTGGTCGCGGCGGGGCACGACACGCAGTTCGCCCTCATCGGGTCGGGCGTCCGCCCGGGCGAGGCGGTGGTTTCGAGCGGCACGTGGGAGATCCTGATCGCCCGGGCCCCCGCGTTCCGGCCCAACCGGGCCTCGCTCCAGGGCGGCCTGCTGTACGAGTGCGACGCCGAGCCCGGCCGATGGAACCCGCAACTGCTGATGATGGGGTCCGGCGTCCTGGAGTGGGTGGCCCGGCACTGGTTCGGCGACGTGCCGGCGGGCGGCAAGCGGTACGAGGCCATGATCCGCGAGGCCGCCGACGAACCGCCCGGCGCCGCGGGCTTGGCGGTCATGCCGGCCTTCACGGGCACCGGGCCGCTCGCCCGGTACGGGACGACGGGCGCCCTGCTGGGCCTGACGCTCAACACGAGCCGGGGCCAGGTGGTCCGGGCGGTCCTGGAGGGCCTGGCGTTTCAACTGGCCGATGCGCTGCGGGTCTTCCGCAAGGGCGCGGGCGTCGAGGCGAAGGCCCTGCGGGTCGTGGGCGGCGGGGCGCGGAACCGCCTCTGGAACCAGATCCGGGCCGACGTCACCGGCCTGCCGGTCGTCGTGCCGGCCCAGGTCGAGGCCACGGCCCTCGGCGCCGCCATGGTCGCGTTCGTCGGCGCGGGCGTGTACCGGTCGGCGGCCCAGGCCCGGAGGGAGATCGACTTCGGCGAGACGCGCCTCCACCCGTCGAAAGAGGGGCAGGAGCGCTACGCCCGGCTGTACGGGGCGTACCGGAAACTGGCGCCGGCGCTGGCGCCGTTCTACAAAGCCGCCCGGTGAGGCGTCATTTCTCGGGGGGTCGGAACTTTTTCGTCGCGGTGCGCGCAGTGCGCGCGCAGCAGTTTCCATTTGTCAAACTAGAGAAGCCTGAGAACCTGGCGAACGGCCCATCGCGGTTTTTAGGGCGGGATTTCCGCCTCGACCGGCGATTCCGGCGGAATCGAGTCTGCCGGATTTGACTTCTGGGCATTTTGGGGTACAGTTGTAGTGAAGCAACCGGGGGACGTGGCTGTCGCGGGGATAGCCTTCCTCCCTATCATTTCCGGGCACGTACAGGTTGGAGCGTTTACCGTCAAGGCGGCGGCCTTCGTCGGCCGACTAGAGAAGCGTCCGGCGAGAGGTCTCGCTACGGTGCCGGGCCGGCGCATGGCGCAGGCGGCGCACCGGGCGGACGATCCGATTCGAAGGGGGCAAGTGATGCAGAAGCGCATTTCCTTGGTCGTTGCGGTGGCAGGGCTCTTGGCCCTGGCGTCGCCCGCGGGGGCAAGCCTGATGATCGACGGCAGTGTGGGTGTGGGCGAGTACACCTACAGTCTGCCCGACTTCGCGCCGGAGGTCACCGAAGATTACTTCAACACGGGTCTGGACATCGACACGTTGTACTTCGACCACTCGGCCGGCTACTACTGGCTGGGGCTGACGGCGGTCGCTCCGCCGATTGACCCCAACGGCGATCCGACGAGCCTCCTGGATGAAACGTGGTTCGGCATCACGTTCTTCGACGCGCAGGGCGGCAACGCACTCCACAGCCTCTTGGCCCGCGTGCGCGAGATCGGCGGCACGCCGACCGTTACGCAGGTCATCCTCGATGGCGCGATTCTGGGTGCCGCCAATTACGATGCGGCCGTGGTCGGCGCCTTGGAGATCCGCGTCAACCAGGCCGTCATGCCGAACATGGTCGCCAACCCGTACGTCGAGAGCCAGTTGGACGGCACGGGGAATTGGCGCGACGACCAGTTGCAGGGCCTCGTGCCCGAGCCGGCCACGCTCGGCCTGATGGGCGCGGGCCTGGCCATCGGGTACGTCTGCCGGCGCCGTCGGCGCTGACAGCGGCCGATACACACACGAGACAAGCCAACGCTCTTCTTGGGTTTGGCACGCGGGCGGTCCTCGGGGCCGCCCGCCGTGCATCGGGGCTTGGCCGCGCCGGGTGGCTTGGTCATCCGGTGCGTAGGGGCACGGCAGGCCGTGCCCCTGCATCCCCCCCGCGCCCGGTTTTGCCGCAATGCGGCTTGCAAACCGGCCGGTCCTCGTGTATAATACTCTGACTGCCCGAATTGAGTTGACGGGCCACAAAATCCTTGGGGAGGGCATAGCCATGGTGTACCCCGCGCGCGGAAAGTTTCTGGGCATCTTCCTGGCCGCCGCCCTGTTTGCCTGCGGCGTGCTGCTGTTCGGTTCAGCCGACGCCGCGCGGGCGGCCCCGGTCCTCGGCATCTTCAAGAGCGACGACCTCCAGGGCGGCACCTTCCTGACGGGCCTCTGGTCCGAGGGATACGTGGGCGGCAACCCCAACGGCGTCGGCAACGGCGCCCACGCCGGCAGTTGGGACCCCACTACCGACACCCTGTACACCCACTGGGAACTCAGCGGCCCCACCCTCCTCTCCAGCACCATGACCGACAACCGGACGGGCGGCAACGGCCTGATCATCTTCCAGCGTTCGTTCAGCACTGCCAACGCCTTCCTATACCTGAAGGCCGGCCAAGCGTGGGACGGCGGCGACGGCGATTACACCGTGGACCTCGACTTCTACGCCCAGACCGTCACGATCCTGTACCAGAACAACGTCCCCATCTTCGCCGGGTCGACCGAGGCGTACACGGGCGACTTCGTGGGCTTC
>JADHXV010000041.1 GCA_016782785.1 Planctomycetota bacterium
GTACACCGAGAACGTGCTGGCGGCCCTGGGGCGTGCCGACGGCCTGTCGCGCCGCCTGACGCTCGTGCCGGGGCCGTGCGTGGTGCCGACCGTGCGCCTCCGCGGCGTCCAGTTCAGCGGGACGACGGAATTTTGAACGGCTAGATTCTTCGCTTCGCTCAGAATGACAGCCCGAAGGAGCCACGATGAAGGCGCTGGTATTGCATGCCGTCCGCGACCTGCGGGTCGATGAATGGCCCGAGCCGGAGGCCGGCCCCGGCCAGGTCAAGGTCCGCGTCCGGGCCGTCGGCGTGTGCGGGTCCGACGTCCACTATTACACGCACGGCCGCATCGGCGACCAGGTGGTCCGGGAACCGATGATCGTCGGGCACGAAGGCGCCGGCGAGATCGTGGACCTGGGCGACGGCGTCACGGGCCTGAAGGTGGGCCAGCGCGTGACCCTCGAGCCCGCCCATTCCTGCGGCCAATGCGAGTGGTGCCGGACGGGCAAACCGAACGTCTGTCCGAACGTGAAGTTCTGTTCCACGCCGCCGAACAACGGCCTGATGTGCGAGTTCGCCGTCCTCTCGGCCGAGCAGTGCATACCGATACCCGATGCGCTCTCGTTCGAGGAGGCGGCCATGCTCGAGCCGCTCCAGGTCTCGGTCCATGCCGCGAACCTGGTGGGCGTGGTTCCGGGCGAGACGGCGGCGGTCGTCGGGGCCGGGTGCATCGGCCTCGGGTGCATGGAGATGGCCCGGGCCGGCGGCGCCAGCCGCATTATCGTCACCGACAAACTGGGGTACCGCCTGGACCTGGCCCGCGACCTGGGCGCCGACGAAACGGTGAACGTGTCGGAAGAAGACCCGGCCGACGCCGTCCTGCGCCTGACCGACGGGCGCGGGGCCAACCTCGTGTTCGAGTGCACCAACAAGGCCGCGGGCGCGCCGCAGGCGTACGACCTGGCGGGCATCGGCGGCCGGGTGTGCCTGGTCGGCATCCCGGAGGAGGACGAGATCTGCGTGGACTCGCACCGCCCTCGCCGCAAGGAACTGCGGGTGCAGTACGTCCGTCGGTCGCGGCACGCCGCCCACCAGGCAATCACGCTCGTGGCCAACGGGCAGGTGGACGTGGCCCGGTGGGTCACTCACCGGGTGGGCCTGGCGGAGGCGAAGAAGGCATTCGAGATGGTGTCGAAATACGCCGACGGCGTCCTGAAGGCGGTGGTCCTGCCGAGCGAGTAGGCCCGGCGCGTGCGGGGCGGCGCGGGTAGAAGCGCAAAAAAGGGAGACCCGAGTTCGCCGCTTCTCGGGTCCCCGCCAATCAGGCTGTCCTCGCCATCGGCGAGGTGACCCACAGCCTCAGCGCATGTATCGGCCGGAAACCGGAATCGCTTGAGCGGAAACGGTTCATGGAGATCGCCTGCCGGGCCGTCCACCTGAAAGAGCCCATGCTGTCATTCCGAGCGAGCGCAGCGCGCCGAGGAATCTCGCCGTTCGGTCCACAGCGAGATTTTTCCATCCCCGCCCCGAAGGGGTCCAGACTTCGGAAAGGGGTCCAGCCTGCCCGCCTGCCCGAGCCGCGCGGCCGAGGCTGTGCGGCGGGACGCGGCCAGGGACTTCGGATGGGGCCCTTGGGGCCCTCGGTCGAAATGACACGCTGGGTGCCCGCCGCCTTTTTGACGTGCACCCCTGCCGCCTTGCGCCGCGCGGAGCCCCGTTTTTTGTCTGGCAATCGGGCACCGGGTTCGCTAGTTTTACATGACGGCGCAAGTCCCGGACGGGGCAAGCGCCGTGGCTTTGCGCGTGGCCGGCCTGGGCGGGGCGGTCATCTGCCGCGGCGCCGCGCCTCGAGGTAGTGCATAGAGCAGCCCGTCAATCACAACCGGCCAGAGTAGGTGCCATACCGATCGAACGTGACCCGCCGCTTCCGCGGCGGGCTCGAACAGCGAAAGGCTTAGCGTGACCGCCACCAATACCTGCATCGTGGGCCTGACGTGGGGCGACGAGGCCAAGGGCAAGATCGTCGACATCCTCTCGGCCGAGCACGACGTCGTGGTCCGCTACAACGGGGGGAACAACGCCGGCCACACCGTGGCGTTCGAGGGCGAGACGTACAAACTTCACCTTGTCCCGTCCGGCCTTTTCCATCCGAACGTCACGTGCATTATCGGCGGCGGACTGGTCGTGGACCCGCAGGTGCTGCTCCAGGAAATCAGCGACAACGAGGCCAAGGCCAAGGGCCTGCGCCGGCGGCTGCTGGTCTCGGACCGCGCCCACACCATCTGGCCATGGCATAAGAAGATCGAGGCCCTGTCGGAGAAGCACCTGGGCAAGGGCAAGATCGGCACCACGCTGCGCGGCATCGGGCCGGCGTACGCGGACAAGGCGAACCGCGTGACGGCCATCCGGATGGGGGAACTTCTTCGGCCCGACCACCTTCGGCCGAAGGTCGAACGCATCGTGCGGCAGAAGAACGAGGTGTTCACCAAGGTCTTCGGCGACGAGCCGCTCGACCCCGCCGCCGTCTGGGACGAGTACGTCGCCTACGGCGAGCAACTCGCCCCCATGATCGCCGACACGACCGCCTGGCTCCTGCGGGCCTTGGCAGACGGCAAGCGAATCCTCTTCGAGGGCGCCCAGGGCACGCTGCTCGACATCGACCACGGCACGTACCCGTACGTGACGAGCAGCAACGCGTCGGTGGCGGGCGTGTGGCCGGGCACGGGCGTCTCGCCCCGCGTCATCGGGAACATCCTCGGCGTCGTCAAGGCGTACACGACCCGCGTGGGCGAAGGGCCGTTCCCGACAGAACTCACCGGCGACGTCGGCGACCAGATTCGCAAGCAGGGCAACGAGTACGGCACCACCACGGGCCGGCCCAGGCGGTGCGGCTGGCTGGACACGTTCGCCATCCGCTATGCCGCCGCCGTCAACGGCCTGGACGGCATCGTCATCACGCTGCTGGACGTGCTGGGCGGCCTGCCGGAACTGAAGGTCTGCACCGGCTACACGGTGGACGACAAGGCGCTGGAGGCGTTTCCGTCGGACCCCGTAGCGCTGGGCCGGGCGAAGCCGGTTCTGGAGGCGCTGGAGCCGTGGCCGGACGACATCTCCGGCGCCAGGTCGTTCGACGCGCTTCCGGCGGCAGCACAAGCCTACGTCCATCGCGTGGAGGAACTGGTCGGCGTGCCGGTGCGGATGGTCAGCATCGGCCCCGACCGCGAACAGACCATCCGCCGCGATTAGGCCGTTCTCCCCGAGCCCCGACCGTGAGGTCGGGGATACGTAACTGGGCGCATCGCAGGTACGCGCGACCCGTCCGGCTTCGCTCAAGGCAGGCCTCACGGTCGCGGCTCGAGAATCATGCCCGAACCATCGTACATTCCGGAGACCCTCGCCGGCGTGCCGCGCTCGGCCTGGCCAGGGCACATTGCCATCATCATGGACGGCAACGGCCGATGGGCCGAGGCCTGCGGCCTGCCGCGCATCGAGGGGCACCGCGAGGGGGCCGTCAACGTCCCCCGCATCACCCAGGAGGCGTCGCGGTTGGGCCTGGTGCAACTGACGCTGTTCGCCTTCTCGAGCGAGAACTGGCGCCGCCCGCCGCACGAAATCGCGTTCCTCATGGAACTGTACCGCGAGTACGTCGTCCGCGAGCGGCCGACCATCATGGACAATCGCATCCGGTTCACCACGATCGGGCGGCGCGACGGCATTCCGGCCCACGTCCTGGCCGAGGCGGACCGGACCACGGAGATGTCGGCGGGCAACCGCGGCACGGTCCTGTGCCTGGCAGTGAACTACGGGAGCCGGCGCGAGATCGCCGACGCCGCCCGCCGCCTGGCCGAGCGGGCCGCCCGCGGCGAAATCGACCCGGCTGCCATCACCGAGGCGACGCTGGCCTCGCACCTCGACACCGCCGGCATGCCGGACCCGGACCTGCTGATCCGGACGGCGGGCGAGATGCGGCTGTCGAACTTCCTCCTGTGGCAACTGTCCTACGCCGAACTGTGGGTAACCGAGAAGCGCTGGCCGGACTTCCGCGAGGCGGACCTGCATCAGGCCATGCGCGACTTCGCCGGCCGCGAACGCCGGTTCGGCGGCCTGCCGGCCGAGAGTGAGGGGGCATGAACCAGCCGCTCGTGCGAATCTCCATCGGCACCGGCCTCATCGCAGGAACCACAGCGATCCTGCTGGCCGATGTCGGCATCGCCGAGTGGGCCGGTCTGCCCATCGCCCCGGGGTTCTGGCTGCTGTTGGCGCTCGCGCTGCTCGTCGGGTGCTGGGAATTCTTCCGGATGCTGCGCGGCCGGGGCCTGCCCTGCCGGCCGGTAACGGGGATGATCTTCGTCGGGCTGATGCTGGCCGGTGCATGGCTCGACATCCACCGGCCGTTCGAAATCCTGCCTTGGCTGTACGCCCGCGGCCTGGAACTGTACTTGCTGGCCATCGTGGGGCTGGTGTTCACGACGTTCCTGGCCGAGATCGTCGTCATCGAACGGACCGACCGCGGGCCTCAGGAGGCGCTCGAAGCGGTCGCCTGGACAGTGCTGGTCGTCCTGACGGTCGGCCTGCTCGGCCTGTTCCTGGCGAAGGTGCGGTTCCTATCGCCCGAGCCGACGGAAGGCCTGATGTACCTCGTGCTGACGCTGGGCGTGGTCAAGGGCAGCGACATCGGGGCCTACGCCATCGGGTCGTGGCTGGGCCGGCACCGCCTGGTGCCCAAACTCAGCCCCAAGAAGACGGTGGAGGGCCTCGTCGGCGCCATCGTCGCGGGTACGATCATGGCGCTGGTCATCGGGCGGGCCTGGGGCCGGTTCGGATGGGGCGACCTGGTCCTGTTCGGCTCGGTGGTCAGCGTCAGCGGGGTCCTGGGCGACCTGGCCGAGAGCCTCATGAAACGGGCCTGCGGCGTCAAGGACAGCGGGCGGATACCCACCTTCGGCGGGGCCCTGGACATCCTGGACTCGATGCTCTCGGCCGCCCCGGTCGCGTACGTCCTGCTTGTGGTATTGACCGAGCCCGCCTAAGGCGGATAATGGTTCTTGCGGCGCGGACCCTCAGCCCGGCGCCGCCGACCCTATGGAACGTACGCTCAAACTCGACACGCACGTCCACCGGCACCTGGTGTTCGGTCCCCGGGACAAGCATCTCCGGATGATCCGCAGCGCCCTCGGGGTCCGCCTGGCCGCCAGGGACGAGCGGATCCACATCGCCGGCGAGGCCGACGCCGTCGGCAAGGCCCAGACGGTCGTGGAGGAAATCCTCCGGATGGCCGACGACGGCCAGGTGATCACCGAGCGCGAGGTCCAGCAGATCATCGACACGGTCAGCCGCAGCGGACGGGGACCCGCCCTGATGCAAATCGAGGTCTACGCCTCGGGCCGGCCGGTCCGTCCGCAGACGCCCGGCCAGACCGTCTACTGCGAGGCCATCGAGAAGAACGACCTCGTCTTCTGCATCGGCCCGGCCGGCACGGGCAAGACGTACCTGGCCGTCGCCATGGCCGTCCAGGCCCTGAAGCGGGAGCAGATCAAGCGCGTGGCGCTGGTCCGGCCCGCGGTCGAAGCCGGCGAGAAACTCGGCTTCCTGCCCGGCGACCTCGAGGCCAAGGTCAACCCGTACCTGCGGCCGCTGCTCGACGCGCTTCACGACATGATGGGATTCAAGCAGGTCCGCTCGTACATGGAAACCGACGTCATCGAGATCGTGCCGCTGGCGTACATGCGCGGCCGGACGCTCAACGACGCCTACATCATCCTGGACGAGGCCCAGAACTCGACCACCGCCCAGATGAAGATGTTCCTGACGCGCATGGGCATGCGGTCGAAGATGGTCGTGACCGGCGACATCACGCAGGTGGACCTGGAGGCCGACATGAAGAGCGGCCTGGTCGACGCCTGGACCAAACTGGCGGGCATCGACGGCATCGAGCGCGTGGAACTCGCGCGCGAAGACATCGTCCGCCACCGCCTCGTCCAGGCGATCGTGGACGCCTACGAGCAGGGCGACCGCGGTGCGGAAGATCGATCCCTCCGTCGCACCGGCCGCCAGCCCAAGCCCCGCACCGATCACCAGGACTGACCCATGGCCCGCTGGAACCGAAGACGCCAGAGACCGCGGCGCGTCGACCGCCTTCGCCCCGAAGGCGACGTCTCCTGGTACGAGCGCCTCAAGAGCCGGCACGCCCGGTGGCAGGTGGGCATCCTGGCCCTCTTCATCGCCGCGGCGCTGCTGGTAGTTCAACTGCCCAGGCCGCCGCTGGCCTACTGCAAGGGCGAAACCACCTCCCACCCGATTCTGTCGCGGGTTGACTTCGAGTACATCGACTACGACGTCACGGCCAACGTGCGAGACCTGACGGCCCTGCTGCGCGTGCCGGGCCTGTACACGCCGAACGCGCGGCCGGCGATCGCCCTGCGCGAGAACCTGCTGACCCTGGTGGACGAGGTCGCCAAGGCCGAGGCCATCGACGGCGTCCCGCAGGAGATTCGCGAGGCCTGGAACCTGAGCGGCGATATGTTCGCAGCGGTTCAGCAGGCGCTCGGCGAGCAGGCCGCCGCCCTGGCCGACATCCGCCAGGCCGTCACCGACGCCACTGCCCTGCTGGCCGACCCCCTCCAGGTGCCGGTCATCCGCCAGGAGGACTACGAGCGCGCCGCCGCCCGCATCGGCCGGTTCCGCGACCTCCGCAAGCAACTGCCGGCCGGCCTGGCGCCCGAGACGGCCCCCATCCTGGAAGAACCCACGTCCGTCATCGTGGTCCTGTTGCCCGAAGGCGACAAGGAACTGCCGCTGAGCAACATGCTTCTCGTTCAGAAAACGGCGGAGATCAAGACCCGCATCAAGCAGTTGATCGGACCCGCGCTGGAGCCGATCTTCGGCGCCGACGGCGTCGAGCGGCTGGCCGTCAGCATGGCTCCCCAGGTCGGGCCCACTCTCGTCTTCGACCAGGCCAAGACCGAGAACCGCCGGGCCGAGGTCAAGGGCAAGGCCCAACCCGTCCCCGTCCTCCGCAAGGAGGGAACGACCCTGGTCGAAGCCGGCAAGGAAATCAGCGAGGCCGACCTGAAGATTCTCCTCCAGGAACAGCAGGCGTACCTGGAGGACCTGGGCTGGAAGCGCAGGGCCCTGGCGTGGGTGGGCGCGTTGGCGGTCATCGCCGCCCTGGTGTTCGCGGAGGCCGGCTACGCCACGCGGGTCCGGCCGCGCATCGCCCGGAGCATCCCGCGGAGCCTGATGCTGGCGCTGCTGGCGATCCTGGTGCTCGGCCTGGCCAAGTTCGCCGCCCAGAGGTACGGTTTCTCGGTGGGGCCGATGGCGCTGGCTACGTTCCTGGTCACCACGGCCGGCATGATCGTGACGATCGCCTACGAGCAGACGTTCGCGCTGGCGGTCGTGTGGACGCTGGCCCTCCTGGTGGCAGTGGCGGCACGGGCCGAGTTCGACTGGGCGCTCGTGGCCATTGCCGGCAACACGGTGGCCGTTCTCTCGCTCGGCGAGATCAACAACCGGTCGAAACTGATCAAGGTGGGCGCGCTGACGGGCCTGGCGTTCTTCGCCACGTACGCCGGCCTCGCGCTGTGGCGGGTCGCGTACCCGGACCTGCTCTCCCTGCCGCAGGTCGTCCTCTGGCCGGCCCTGCTGGCGTTCTGCGCCGGCCTGGCCGCCGGCATCGTGATGCTGGCCCTTCTGCCGTTCATCGAGCGGGTCTTCGGCATCGTCACCAACATAAGCCTGCTGGAACTGTGCGACGTGAACCAGCCGGCGCTGAAGCGGCTGGCCCTGGAGGCCCCCGGCACGTACGCGCACAGCCTGCTGATCGGCACGCTGAGCGAGGCGGCGGCCGAGGCCATCGGCGCCAGCGGTCTCCTGGCCCGCGTGGGCGCCTACTTCCACGACATCGGCAAGGCCAACAAGCCCCGGTACTTCGTCGAGAACTACCAGGGCAACGAGCAGCCGCACGAGCCTCTCACGCCCGCCATGAGCCGCCTCATCATCGCCAGCCACGTCAAGGACGGCCAGGAGATCGCCGACCGCCTCGGCCTGCCGCCGCTCATCTGCGACTTCATTGCCGAGCACCACGGCACGACGCTCCTGGAGTACTTCTACCACGAGGCCAGGAAGCAGGCCGAACGCGCCGGCGACGAACCGCCCGACGAAAATGACTACCGCTACCCCGGCCCGAAGCCGCAGCGCCCCGAAACGGCCATCGTCATGATCGCCGACGCCGTCGAGGGCGCCACGCGCAGCCTCAGGGATCGGACGGCCGGCAAAATCAAGGCCACCGTCCACGCCATGGTGATGAAGCGGCTGCTGGACGGCCAGTTGGACCAGAGCGGCCTGACCATGAATGACCTCCAGAAGGTGGAGGAGGCCTTGACGAAGGCCCTCCTTTCTGTTTATCATGGGCGCATTGCGTATCCCGGCCAGCGCGAGGCGGAGCAGACCAAGGAGGCCGGTGGAGGCGAACCCGGCGCGTCGGCCGACGAAACGGCCTCGACCGAGCAGCCACCGGACGACGTGACGGGGGACGCCCAGCCCCAGCCCTCCGCCACGCCCTCCGACGAACCGCCGTGATACGCTCTCGGCAAGCAGGTGGCCGGACGGCGCTCGACGCGGGCGCCCGAGAGAACGTGGGACCCACTGACTCCGGGGCACGGGGAGCCATGGCCAAGATCGAGATCACGGATCTACAGGACCACATTCAACTGGATAAGAAACTTCTTCTTCAGGTCGTCCGGCACGTCATGAAGGAAGAAGGCCGGTGCGCCAAGAGCCTTAGTGTCGTCCTCACCGACAATCGCCACATCCGCGACCTCAGCAACGACTACCTCGGCCGCGACACCATCACCGACGTCATCAGTTTCCCCCTGGAAGACCCCGAGTGGCCCGAGGCCCTGAACCACAATAACAACAACGGCAGCATCAACGGCGAGATCATCGCATCCGCCGAACGCGCCTACCACCAGGCCCAGGCGATTCATGGCAACCCGGAGGCCGAACTCCTCCTGTACATCGTGCACGGCCTGCTGCACCTGATCGGCTACGACGACCGGACCCCCCAGGACGCCCAACGCATGCACGCCCGCGAAGACGCCCTGCTCCAGCAACTCGGCTTCCCCTGCGTCTACGCCGGCCAGCCGTCGGTCCATTAGGAGGCCCCGGTTGCAGCCCTACGTGCCCTTTGCGCTGGGCCTGGCGGCAACGGGTCTGGCGGCCTTCTTTGCCCTGACGCACCACGCGCTGCGGTCCTTCTCGCGCCTGCGCCTGGAAGAGGCCTTTGCCCGCAAGGGCCGGCCCGACCACGCCGCCCGCCTGTTCGACCACCAGGACGCCCTGATCCGGACGGCCCGGGCGCTGCGCGGCCTGGGGGTGGTAGCGGCCGTCGTGTTCCTGGAACAGTGGTCGCTGGAGCGTCTCGGGCACTCGGTGGCCGGCTGGCTCGTCGGGGCCCTCGTGGCGGCCGCCCTGGTGCTCGTCTTCTGCGAGGCCGTCCCGACCGCTTGGGCCACCTACGCCCCGGAGACCGTCCTGGCCGCCACCCACCACATCCTCCACGCCTGCCTCATCGTCTTCACGCCGGCCCGGAAGGTCCTGCTGCTCTTCGACGGCTTGGTCCGCCGCCTCCTGGGCGTGCCCGCCAACACCGAGACCCTGACTGACATCGAGGAAAAGATCGTCAGCGTGGCCGGCGAGGGAGAACGCGAGGGCGCCTTGGAGGAAGAGCAGAAGGACATGATCGAGAACGTCTTCAAGTTCACCCGCACCGACGCCAGCCAGATCATGACGCCGCGGACCGACATCGTCAGCATCGACGCCGACGCCCCGCTCGATGCCGCCCGCCGGCTCATCGCCGAGTCCGGCTTCAGCCGCATCCCCGCCACGCACGGCAACCTCGACGCCATCGCCGGCATCCTGTACGCCAAGGACCTGCTCGCCCCCTCCGCCACCGGCGCCGACGGGCCCCTGCGCGTCGCCGACGTCATGCGCAAGCCCCTCTTTGTCCCCGAGACCAAGCGCCTGGACGAACTGCTGCGCGATTTCCAGGCCAACAAGGTCCACCTGGCCGTCGTCCTGGACGAGTACGGCGGCACGGCAGGCCTCGTGACCATCGAGGACGTCGTCGAGGAGATCGTGGGCGAGATCGGCGACGAGTACGAACACGAGGCCGCCGAGCCAATCCGCCGCGTCGCCGAAGACGCTTACGACGTGGCGGCCCGCCTCCGCATCGACGAACTCAACGACGCCCTGGACCTGGACCTGCCCGAAGACGAGGACTACGAGACGCTCGGCGGGTTCGTCCTCAGCCGCCTGGGCTACATCCCGAAGCCCGGCGAGTCGCTCGACCACGGCGGCGTCGTCATCACCGTGCTGGAGGCCGACCAGCGCCGCATCGGCCGACTCCGCATCGACATCGTTGACGCGTCCCGGACCACCCGCGACGACTGACCGCGCGCCGGCCGCACCGGCCGGCCAAGGAGAGGCGGGTGCCCGTCCACAAGTCAACCGTGCTCGTCCTGCGGTGCCACGACTGGAGCGAGTCCAGCCAGGTCGTCCACGTGCTGTCGCGCGACCTGGGCCGCCTGCGATGCCTCGCCAAGGGGTCGCGCCGCCCGAAGAATCCGTTCAGCGGCCCGCTCGATCGGTGGATGCTCGGCGAGGCCGTCGTCAGCGTCGGCGACCCCGAGCGCCTGGCCACCCTCATGGAACTGTACGAGACCCAGCGGTTCGAGGGCCTGCATCGAAGCCTCCCGGCCTACTACGGAGCCTCGACGGTCACGGAACTGGTGCTGGCGCTGGTGCCGGAGGTCGACCCGCAGCCGGCGGTCTTCGACCTGGCGGCCGACGCTTTGGGCCACCTGGCCGCCGTCGAGCCCGACGCCTGCCGGGCCACCGCCTTCGCCTTCGCGCTGCGGCTGCTGGCTCTCTTGGGCTACGGCGGGCCGACGGACCGGTGCGTCGAGTGCGGCCAAGCCGTCAGCCAGGACCACCCTGTCAACTACAGTGTCGGCCTCGGCGGGCCGGTCTGCGAGGCCTGCCGCCCGCGGGACAAGGGCAAAGTCCACCGCCTCTCCGTCAAGACGGTCCAGGCCATGGCGTTTCTGGCGGCCGCCGACTGGGACCAGGTTCGCCGCGTCCGCCTCAAGCCCTCCACCGCCCGGCAAGTGCGGGAGGTGCTCTCGGCCACGGCCCTGGAACTGGCCGGCAAGGAACTATTCGCCGCCCGCTACGTTTGACTATTCATGGGCGGATGAATCGTTATAATAGGGACCGGGATCAGCGGGCCGCCCGGCCGGCCCTCGGACAAGGCAAATCTGCAAGGGGAGTCGCGACGTGCGACGTTTCGCGTGTGGTATCGCCCTTCTGGTTATCGTGATGGGCGCCTTCTCGGCGGCCCAGGCCGGATGGGTCTGGCGCGACGGCAAGTGGATGTACGAGGACACCTCGAGGCCCGTGCCGCCCGCCCCCAAGCCCGAGACGCCGCCGCCCGCCCCCAAGCCGGTCCAGCCGTCACCGGCGCCGGAGGCGCCGCCGGCCAGGCCCACCGAGCCCGTGCCGCGGCCGGCTGAAGTCAAGCCTTTCCAGCCCGCGCCTGCCGAGCACCCGGCCACGCGCGGCGAGCCGACGGAACTGCCCGACGCCGAAAAGCCCAACCGTCCCGAAGAGACGAAGAAGCCGTTCTGGGAACGCGCCGCGTGGTGGAAAAAGTCGCCCGAAGCCGGAACCGACAAGCCCCTGTTCAACGAGGCCCGGGCCGACTTCATGGCCGGCAACTACCGGTCCGCGGAGGGCGACTTCAAGAAACTCATCAAGGAATACCCCACCTCGCCGTACCGCGAGGAGGCGATGTGGCTGCGGGCCGAGGCGCTCTTCGCCCGCGAAGACTATTACAAGGCCTACGAGCAGTACGAGGACCTCATCGAGCAGTACGCCGGCAGCGACCGCTACCCGGAGGCGCTGCGCAAGGAGATTGAGATCGCCGAACTGTACCTGGGCCCCGTCCGCCGGCGCGTGCTCGGCATGCCGCTCCTCTCGGGCGAGACCGAGGCCATCGAGATCCTCCGCCGCGTCTACGAGCACCAGCCGGCCGGCGACCTGGCAGACGACGTCATCCTCCGCATCGCCGACTACTACTGGGACAAGGGCCAATGGGACGACGCCGAGGAATATTACGACAAGTATTGCAAAGAATATCCGAACGGCGACGCCGTGCAGCACGCCGAACTCCGCCGGGCCTTGTCCGCCATCGAGCGATGCCGGGGACCGCGGTACTGCACCACGTCGCTTCGCCTGGCGCACGACCGGCTCAGGCAGTTCCAGGCGAAGTACCCGGAAGCGGCGGCGCGGCACGACGTGCCGGCCCTGCTCCAGGAACTCCGCGATTCCCAGGCCCAGTCGCTCTACGAAATCGCCGCCCGGTACCAGCGGGCCAACCAACCGCTCGCCGCCGCCTACTACGCCGAGACGCTCCGGGAACGCTACCCGGACTCGCCCTGGAGCGAGAAGGCGACCGCGTTCGTGGCCCCCGGCCGCGAACCCGCCGCGCCGGCCCTCGACGCCGCCGCCAAGGAGCCGAACCCGTGAACCGTGCACGCGCCCTCATCCCGGTCCTGACCGCCGTGGCCCTCGCCGCCGGCTGCGGCTACTCGACGCAGCCGCTCCATCGCACCGACGTGCGGACGGTGGCGGTCTCGATCTTCGCCTCCAAGGAATTCCGCAGGGAACTGGAGTTTGAACTCACGCGCCAACTTGTCCAAACCATCGAACTGCGCACCCCGTACAAGGTGGTCCACGACCCCAGGCGGGCCGACACGCAACTTCGCGGCGAAATCCTGGACCTCCGCGCCCCGGTCGTCACCGAGGACCCCGATACCGACGTGCCGCAGGATTCCGAGATCGTCATCGCCTGCTGGTTCGAGTGGAAAGACCTGCGGACCGGCGAAATCCTCAAGCGGAGCGATCGTATCAGCGGAACGGCCACGTACGCGGGCGCCATCGGCGAAACGCAGGACTCTGCCACTGTCGAGGCCTCCAAGCGCCTGGCCGAACGCATCGTCGAGGCCATGGAAAAGGACTGGTGATTCCCCGGCCGGACCGCACGCCGGCCGACGCATACGCCGTAGAACGAAGGTTTGTTTATGAGTCAGGACGATTTCGACAATAGAGATTCCTCCGGCGACCAGGAAAGCCCGCGCCCCTCGCCTCGGCTGCGCGGCCTGCTCGGCTGGGTGCTCATCGGCGGCCTGGTGGTGCTGGTGGTCTGGGCCATCAGCCGCGGCTTCGCCGAGTCGAGCGAACTCTCACGCGCCGACCTCGAGCGCCTGCTCGGCAAGCCCGACGCCCTCGACGCCCTCTGGATCGAGGGCAACATCCTGCACGGACGCATCAAACCCGGCGAGTATCGGAACGAGTTCCGGCAGGCCGATTTCACCGTCAACTTGCAGGAGCGCGAGGTCCGCCCATTCATCGAGCGGCTGACGCAGAACCCGGAACTGCTGCGCGTCTTCCGCGACCCGGACGAGAAGAACCGCAGTTACATCCCGGAGGACCCGTTTTTCTGGCAGACGTTTCTGGCCACCGCACTGCCGCTCGTCCTGGTGCTGATGATCATCTGGTTCTTCATTTCGAGGCAGATGCGGTCGGCCTCGGGCCCCGGCGGCGTGCTCAGTTTCGGCCGAAGCCGCGCCAAGCTCGCCAAGAAAGAGATGGTCAAGGTCACGTTCGGCGACGTGGCCGGCATCGAGGACGCCAAGGAGGAAGTCCAGGAAATCATCGAGTTCCTGCGTCACCCCGAACGGTTCCGGGCCATCGGCGGGCGGATTCCGCGCGGCGTCATGCTGGTCGGCCCGCCCGGCACCGGCAAGACGCTGCTGGCCAAGGCCATCGCCGGCGAGGCCAACGTCCCGTTCTTCTCCATTTCCGGCTCCGACTTCGTCGAGATGTTCGTCGGCGTGGGCGCCAGCCGCGTCCGCGACCTTTTCCGCATGGCCAAGGAATCGAGCCCCTGCATCATCTTCCTGGACGAGATCGACGCCGTCGGCCGCCGGCGCGGCATGGGGTTCACGGGCGGCCACGACGAGCGCGAGCAGACGCTCAACGCCATCCTGGTCGAGATGGACGGCTTCGACACGAACGAGCAGGTCATCATCATCGGCGCCACCAACCGGCCCGACGTGCTCGACCCGGCGCTTCGGCGGCCGGGGCGGTTCGACCGCGAGGTCACCATCAATCTGCCCGACATCACCGAACGCGAGCAGATCCTGGCGGTCCACGCCAAGGACATCCGCATGGACGAGTCAATCGACCTGTCGCAGGTGGCCCGCGGCACGCCCGGCTTCAGCGGGGCCGACCTGGCCGCCATCATCAACGAGGCCGCCATCCGCGCCACGATGCTCGACAAGTCGGCCGTCGAGCAGGACGACCTCGAAGAGGCCCGCGACAAGGTCCGCTGGGGCCGGACCAAGCGCAGCCGGGCCCTGGATGAAGAGGAACGCCGCCTCGCCGCCTACCACGAGGCCGGCCACGTGCTGATGTCGCTGGCCCTCCAGCCGCACGTCGAGCCACTGCACAAGGTCAGCATTATTCCGCGCGGCATGATGCTGGGCGGGACGATGTTCCTGCCCGAGAAGGACCGTCACACCATCAGCCGCAAACAGTGCCTGGGGCAGATCCAGGTGGCCTTCGCCGGTCGCATCGCCGAGGAACTTTTCTGCGACGACATCACCTCGGGGGCCAGCGACGACATCCGCCGCGCCACCCAGGTCGCCCGGCGCATGGTCTGCGACTGGGGCATGAGCGACCGACTCGGCCCCATCCGCTACGCCGCCAACGAAGACCAGACGCCCTGGGGCGCAGAGGTCTACGGACCCAAAGAACACAGCGACGCCACCGCCCACGACATCGACGAGGAAGTTCAGGCCATCGTCAACACTCAGTACCAAAGGGCCAAGAAGACGCTCGAACAGAACCGCGAGGCCCTCCGCCTCGTCGCCGAGGCGCTGCTGGAACGTGAAGTCCTCAGCGCCAACGAGGTCAAGGACGTCATCGGCGACCAACGGCTGGTCACCGCCGACGCCCCGGACGCCGAGGCCGGGCCGGCTTCGTAGCCGTGCGAGACCATAGCGTGCTGCATCTCCGCCTCAACACCCGTGTGGTTGCGGCAACCAATCCGGCTGCCGTACTGTCCGAGTTGGGCCGCGCCGGCCCTTGGGCCCTCGACAACCCCAAGGCCTCGGCCGGCGACGCCTTTCCACCGGACCTCGTGGCCCTGGCCCTCGAGAACCTCGCCATGGCCGAGGCCAACCGCCTCGCCGAGGCCATCCGCGACGCCGGCGGCGCGGCCGCCATCATCCCGATGCGCGACGCGCATAACGGCGACGTCGAGACCGTGCTGACCGGGTCGCGTCGGCAGTTCGCGGCGCTGGTGGACCGGCTGGGCGAGGCGTCGGGCGGCGGCGCCGCGCTGGCCCGGGAGGTCGAACGGGCCCTTGCGAACCACGCCCGGCGCCGGTTCGACATCCGCCTAGGCGCCCGGCGGCTGTCGGTCGGGCCCCGGCCGGCCGTCATGGGCGTCCTGAACGTCACGCCCGACAGTTTCAGCGACGGCGGCCGGTTCATCTCGCCGGCCGACGCGGTCCGGCAGGCCGAACGCCTCGCCGCCGAGGGCGCCGACCTCATCGACGTGGGCGGCGAGTCGACCCGTCCCGGCAGCGACCCTGTGCCGGAGGACGTGGAACTGGAGCGCGTCCTGCCGGTCGTCGAGACGCTGGCGTCGCGCCTCCAGGTGCCCATCAGCATCGACACGCGCCGCGCCCGCGTGGCCCGCGAGGCCGCCAGCGCCGGGGCCTGCCTCGTCAACGACGTCACGGGCCTCCAGGGCGACCCGGACATGCCCGCGGCTGTCGCCGAGACCGGCGTCGGCTGCGTCATCATGCACATGCTCGGCGAGCCGAAGACGATGCAGGCGCACCCGCAGTACGACAACCTGATGGCCGACATCTGCCGGCACCTCCGCCGAGGCATGCAGGCGGCCCACGACGCGGGCGTGCCGGACGACGCCGTCATCGTCGACCCCGGCATCGGCTTCGGCAAGACGCTGGCCCACAATCTGGAGATCCTTGCCCGGCTAGGTCAACTGCGGACGCTCGGGGCGCCCGTGATGGTGGGCCCCAGCCGGAAACGTTTCATCGGCGACCTGACGGGCGTCGAGACGCCGGCGGACCGCGTCCCCGGCACAGCGGCCGCCTGCGCCATGGCCGTGGCCGCCGGGGCCCTGCTCGTGCGCGTGCACGACGTGGCCGAGGTCCGCCAGGCCCTGGCCGTCGCCGCCGCCGTTGCCGAGACCAACGAACGGGAATCCTGAACCGCCCATGACCGAAGTCATCGACTACATCCGGCGCATCTACCAGACGTTCACGCCCACGGACGCCCTGGAGGTGGCGCTGATCGCCCTGATCGTCTACCTGATCTACCGCGGCCTGCGGGGCACGCGCGGGGCGCGGGTCGTCCGCGGGTTCATCTTCCTGCTGCTTGTCAGTTTCGTGCTGATGCGGCTGCTGTCGGACTACCTGCACATGCGTCGCCTGCTGTACCTGTACAGCCTGCTGGTGCCGGCCATGTTATTCCTGGCGATTATCGTGTTCCAGCCGGAACTGAGGCGGAGCCTGATGCGCCTGGGCGAGAACCCG
>JADHXV010000042.1 GCA_016782785.1 Planctomycetota bacterium
GAAGCACATGGAGCGCTTCGATGACGCCCTCCAAGCCTATGACGGGATTGTTGCCGAGTTCCCATACAATGTGTTTGCGTGGAGCGCACGTGCGGACCTTCTCAAAGAATTGGGGCACCTGCATTCCGCGATCGAGGCCTATGACAAGGTCATCGAAAGGCCGTGGAACCCGAAGAAACAAGGTGCCCAGGTGGCCAAGGCTGCGATCTTTGCGGCCATGGGGAGATGGGGTGATGCTGAGCGTCTCCTCCCCAAGGGGGAACCACGCACGCGCGACGACTGGATTGCCTTGCATGTCAGGGGCATGATTCTGCTGAGATCGGGTAGGCTGAGTGACTCCGTGGCACTGTTCGAAAAGGCACTGAATGAGATTCCATTTGCAAATGAACGGAAATACTTCGAGAGCGCCCTAGTTGTTGCCAACCTCCGCCTCAAGCGATTCGGTGAGGCCGTGCGGGCTCTTGGCCAAGACCAGTCCCCCCTGATGAACGTTCTGCGGATTCACGCTTTCGGTGCTGCCAAGAGAATTGAAGACGCGAGAGCAGCCTATGACAGTAGCGAAGGGCACGGCCCGCCGGCACTTGTCGAGCTTAGGAACGCACTCGCCGTGCAGTTTGGCCTGAGGTCAGGTGCCAGACGCAGGGGATGGACTTGGTTCTTCGAGCAGGAGTGCAGGGCCATTCTCCTGACCGCGGCTTGACCGCATTGTCGGCCTGTTCGCAGGGCGCTCGACCCGCACTTGACGGCTGAGTTGTGTCTCCGGCCCCCCCTGGCGAGTGCAGACCCGCTTCCTGCAAGTTGCCACTCAGGGGCTCCTCGTTTCTCCTTGGGGTGTTGTGACCCTCCCCCGTCTCATGTACCAGGTCGAGTGAGAGTGCGCCTTGTGTCAGCCCGAGGGCCCCGCGGTCCTGTACGTCGTCAGCGAAAGTGGCAGAATCAAGGCCCCGCGGCAAGTGATGGTTTTTCGGTCCGGTCGGCTTCCTTCGGCTTGGGTGTTCCCTGCTTCCAACGCCGGTGCCGTGTCAAGGGGCGCTTAAAACCAGCCACTTTGAGGAGGTGGCGGTTCGTGCCTTAGCGGCCGGAAAGAGCGCCTCCATGCCGTCCGAGAGCCGCTCGGACACGATCTCGTTTTTCAATCGCGGTTGCGCGCCGACGATCTTGAAGCGCTCGCCGTCGAATTCAAAGATGGCCCCGAGATCGTCCGGCATGAAGCCCAGCGCCTCAGCGTGCCGCTTGAAGGCGGCGGTTTCCGGCCGGTGGCGCTAAACATATGGCGATGCGCGATGGCATCAATTTGGCACACTTTTCGGGACTTTGGGGGACTTCAGGGGACACAAAACGCCATTATTGCCGTCAAAAACCGGGGTGGGACACCCCCTTAGAGGATTTACAGTCCGCCCCCTTTGGCCACTCGGGAACCTCACCACAGCCAGTCGAAAGTCTCAAGTCGCAAGTCCAAAGTCAACGGACCCAAGCCCAGGGCCTCCTGCCGTTCGACTTTGGACTTTCGACTCTTGCCTCTTGTGCCTTTGACTTTCGACTTTCGACTTTGGGCTTGCGACTTGGGACTTTCGACTTCCGTCAATGGAGCCGGCGGGGGGATTCGGACCCCCAACCCCCGGTTTACAAAACCGGTGCTCTGCCGTTGAGCTACGCCGGCCTCCCAAGGCCTTTCAGTATAGCGGCCCCATCGGCATTTTCAAGCCACTCGCCACACCTTTTGCCGCGACGCCATATGCCGCACTTGTAGCCGCGACCCAACTTCCCCGCTGTTGCCGTTTCGCCGTTGTTGTTGCCGTTGCCTGATCCTGCAACGCTACGAGCGCTCTTGGCCGTCGAGCCCGAAGGGCTCGCAGTTCTGTCAGCCCGGGGCACCGCCCCGGGATACCGGCACCGCCGAGCGCCTCAGCCCTGTAAGGGCGCAACAGGTCCGCCGCCTTGTGCCGCCCTTTCAGGGCTTGGAGGTCCCCAAGCCCGCTTTCAGACCCGGGGCGTTGCCCCGGGCTCACGGCCGTAGGAGCCCTTCGGGCTCCACGACCCGCGGCTCGTAGCGTTGGAGTACTACTGCCCAATGCCTAATGCCTATGCTGTTGTCCGTTCCCCGTTCCGCATTCCCCGTTCCGCGTTCCGCATTCCCCGTTCCGCGTTCCGCATTCCCCGTTCCCCGTTCCGCATTCCCCGTTCCGCGTTCCGCATTCCCCGTTCCGCGTACACATTCGTCCTTGCTGCACGCGACGCAGTTCATTATTATCGCGCCGCCGGAACCGTCCGATAACCTCGAATTTGCCTCAAGGAGGTCCACCGCCAATGCCGATAACGCTGCTGATCCGACGAAAACCGGACTGCGACGACCTTCCCCTGCCCCGATACATGAGCGAGGCGGCGGCAGGAATGGATGTCTGTGCGGCCGTCGAGGAACCGCTGACCCTCGACCCCGGCGACATCCGACTCGTCCCGACGGGGCTCTTCGTGGCCGTGCCCCCGGGCTACGAGGTTCAGGTGCGGCCACGCAGCGGCCTGGCGCTGAAGCACGGTCTGACGCTCGTCAACGCGCCCGGCACCATCGACGCCGACTATCGAGGCGAGGTCGGCATCATCCTGGGCAACATCGGCCGACAGCCGTTCACGATCACGCGGGGCCTGCGGATCGCCCAACTGGTCGTCTCGGCCGTCGAGCACGCCGACGTCAAACTCGTCGAGGACCTGCCCGAGACCGGCCGGGGCGACGGCGGTTTCGGGTCCAGCGGCACCCATTAGCCCAGACGGGTGCCGACGCACGAAGCGAGGCGCCCGTGAAGCCCGTCAGCCGAACCCGCCTGATCGCCGCCGTCGTCACCGCCGGCGCCGGCCTGTTCCTGGCGGCCAGTCTCGTTTCGTTCCATCCGGCGGACCCGCCCTCCGAGGCCCTCTACCCGCCCAACGCCCCCGTCCAGAACTGGTGCGGCGACGCGGGGGCGTACGTGGCGCATTTCCTTTTCGCCTCGCTCGGCGACGCCGCCTACCCGCTGGCCCTGTTTCTGATGGCCGGGGCGATGCTCTGGCTCTCCCAGACCAGCCTCGACAGCAAGATTTTCCGCGTCATCGGTGCCGCCATGCTCATCCTGGTCGTGGCGGTCGTGTCGGCCATGATCCCCGCCGAGGCCCGTCTGCCCGAAGGTAACGGCGGCGCCCTCGGCCTGGCCGCCTGGATGTACGTCGCCCCGCGGCTCGGCGCGTTCGGCACGGTGCTGCTGCTCATACCGACGGCCGTGGTCGGCCTGCTGCTGATGACCGACACATGGCTCATCATCTTGCCGCTGATTGCCCTGAAGTGGATCCGCGACCGGGCCCACGCGCCGTACCGCCGGCTGGCGACGGCCGCTCTGGCGACCGCCGGGGCCGCCGGGGCCAAACTGGCCGACTTCGCCGGGACCACCCAGGCCCGCGAGGCCGAGACCCGTCCCCGCGCCCGCAAACAGCGCCGCGCCCGCTGTGACGAGGATGAGACCGACGACGAGGCCGACGACGGCGCGTCCGTCGCCACCGCCCTGGCCGCCGTCCAGGCCACCGCCACCCGCGACGCCGACGCCGATGAGGCCGCCGAAGAAGTCGCCAGTCCGCCGCCGCCGCCCAGGCACGTCATCATCCGCCACGCCCATTCGCCGCCCAAAACCGGCGACGGCGACGAGAAGGAGGACGGCTTCACCTTTACCCCACCGCCCTCCACGCCGCGGAACCAGGACTACCAACTGCCGCCCGTCGACCTGCTGGAGGCCCCCGACGAGGCCGTGGGCGGCGAAGACGAAGACACCATCCGCGCCCAGGCCAAGGTCCTGACCGAAACCCTCCGGGAGTTCGGCGTCGCGGCCGAGGTGGTCGCCGTCGAGACGGGGCCCGTCATCACGCAGTACGAGGTGGCCCTGGCGCCCGGCATCAAGGTCGGCAAGGTCATCGGCCTTTCCGACGACTTGGCCATTGCCATGAAGGCCGCCAACGTCCGCATCGTCGCCCCCCTGCCCGGCAAGGACACCATCGGCGTGGAGGTGCCCAACACGCTGCGGCAGATCGTCCGCCTGAAGGAGATCGTCCTGGCGGCCCGCAGCGCGCCGCAGCGGCTCGGTCTGCCCCTCTTTCTGGGCAAGGACTCCGGCGGCGAGCCCCTCGTCAAGGACCTCGCCGCCATGCCGCACCTCTTGATCGGCGGCACGACCGGCTCCGGCAAGAGCGTGTGCCTGAACTCCATCATCATGTCGCTCCTGTTGACGCGGACGCCCGAGGACCTGCGGCTGATCCTGATCGACCCGAAGATGGTCGAACTCTCGGTCTTCAAGAAACTGCCGCACCTCCTGTGCCCCGTCGTCAACGAGATGCGCAAGGCCGAGGCCATCCTCGCCTGGCTGGTCGACAAGATGGAGGACCGGTACCGCCTGCTGTCGCGGGCGGGCGTCCGCAACATCGCCGCCTACAACCGCATGGGCCGCGAGAAACTCATCGAACGCTTCGCCCCCGCCTCGCCCGAGGAAGAGGCCAGGATCGAGGTCCACCTGCCCCATATCGTGGTCATCGTCGACGAATTGGCCGACCTCATGATGGTCGCCGCCAAGGAGGTTGAGACCCACGTCACCCGCCTTTCGCAGAAGAGCCGGGCCGTGGGCATCCATCTGGTCATGGCCACGCAGCGGCCCAGCGTCGACGTGCTGACGGGCCTCATCAAGTCGAACCTGCCCGTGCGGGTGGCGTTCCAGACGGCCAGCCGCATCGATTCGCGGACCATCCTGGACTCCATGGGCGCCGAAAAACTCCTCGGCCAGGGCGACCTGCTCTTCATGACCCCCGGCGCCAGCAAGTTCGCCCGCGCCCAGGGCGCCTACGTCAGCGACCTGGACATTCAGAACGTCCTCGACCACATCACCGACAAGGCCGAACCCGAGTTCCAGCGCGAACTCGTCCAACTCAAGGCCGACGACGGCACCGGCGACGGCGACGATGGCCTCCTCGCCGTCGGCGCCGACGACGAACTCTACGCCAAGGCCATCGAGATCATCCTCCAGTACGAGCGCGGCAGCGTGAGCCTGTTGCAGCGGCGGCTGGGCATCGGCTACGGCCGGGCCGCACGCCTCATCGACCAGATGGCCGAGGACGGCATCGTCGGCGCGTACAAGGGCAGCCAGGCTCGCGAAACCCTCATCACGCTTGAGCAGTGGGAGGCCCTCCGCCAGCGCCGCCGCGACGACGAGAACCCCGACGACACGCACCTGACGGACGAGGAAACCGACATGGAAACCTGACCTGGGGCCAACCCCAACCAGGCAGCGGCGCGGCCTGCACCCCCCTCGCAGGTCGTGCCAATCACGGAGCCGCGTCGCCCCCTACCGCGGCTCCGGCTTTTTGCGCCCCGACCAGGCCGAGCATCCAGGCCACGGCGTGCCGCGGTGGTCGTTCGCGCGTGGCGCGTGGCATGGTCATTCCGAAGGGTGACCCTGTTCAGCCTCGGGCGGGGGATACACTAAAGCATATCGGACCCCGCCTCTTACGGGCGTTTTGGCGTGATTCAGGAGGCAAATCGCCGTTTTTGGGTCGCCAGGGGCGTTGGCCTGCCAAAATGGCAGAAAAAACACCTCTGAAACGCGCGGAAACTTACCCCTTTTTTACCCCGGATTTTCGGAAACTTTCGGAAATTTTCACCTTTTTTCGGCTTTTTTCAACCTCGGATCGATGGTTTAGTGTAAGCGGCCGGGGCGCTGGGCAAGCCCCACGCGGCCTGCCAGGGCGAAGCCTGGCGTGGCCCCGGACCAGCGGGGCACGTCCGACCGATCGTGGCACGTTGGCCCCGCACCAAGTAACGCAGTGACGAAGTGACGCAGGAAAGGCCCTGAGCCATGAGCCGCGAGCCGCGAGCCGCGAGCCGCGAGCCGCGAGCCCACAGCAGCCGCCCCGGAGGGGTGGCAAGAGAATAGCCCACGGCGTGAGCCGTGGGCGCGAGAACGCCACGCATCCGTTTTTCTGCCCCATCGGGGCGGCAGAGTCAATCGCCCCTGCCGGGGCTCTTGGGGTTTCGGGATCGATCCCGTTCCCCGGGCTCGCGCCCGGGGCTATTGTCACTCGCCCCTGGCGGGGCTGGCCACAACGGCAACGGCGAGATCCTTCGGTCGCTGCGCTCCCTCAGGATGACAGTGGTGGCCGCGGCGGGCCCGAACACCGTATAATCTCCCCGAACGCATCGGGCGCGAAGGGCGCATAATCTCCCCGAACGCATCAGCGAAGGAGCAGGCATGGAGATTCAATCGTTCGTGCTTGGGCCGCTGGAGGTCTCGGCGTACGTGGTCATCGAGGGCGGCGAGGCGATCATCGTGGATGCCCCCGCCGGGGCCGAGGCCATGGTCGCGCTGCTCGACGAGCGCGGCATCGTGCCGAAGATCCTCGTCAACACGCACGGGCACGCCGACCACATCCAGGGCAACCGGCTGCTGAAGGGGACGTGGCCGGCGATGACGCTGGCCATCGGCGAGGCCGACGCCCGGCTGCTGGCCCATCCGCTGAAGAACCTGTCGCCGCTGCTGGGCGCGTGGGTCAAGAGCCCGGAGGCCGACCGGCTGCTGGCCGACGGCGACACGGTGACCGTGGGCGGGGCGGCCTTCGAGGTGCTGGCGACGCCCGGCCACTCGAAGGGGAGCGTGAGCCTCTACTGCCCCGCGGGGCCGGACGGGCGCGGCGTGGTGTTCTGCGGCGACGTGCTCTTTGCGGGCGGCATCGGGCGGAGCGATTTGCCGGGCATGAGCAGCGAGGCGCTCATGACGTCGATCCGCACGCGGCTCCTGGCGCTGCCGGCGGAGACGGTCGTCTACCCGGGTCACGGGCCCGCGAGCACGATCGGCCGGGAGGCGAAGACGAATCCGTGGCTCTGACGAATGCGGAATGCGGAATGCGGAATGCGGAATGCGGAACGAACAGCGGAGGCATTAGGCCATAGGCATTGGGCATTAGACCTATAACGCTACAAGCCGCCGGTCGTGGAGCCCGAAGGGCTCGCACAGAAAAGCCCAGGGCAACGCCCTGGGGCCTGAAAGCGGGTTTGGTGATTTCCAAGCCCTGAAAGGGCGGCACAGGTCGGCTCACCTGTTGCGCCCTTACAGGGCTTGAACCCCGCAGCCGGTCCGAATACCCAGGGCGTTGCCCTGGGCTATTGTGTTTCAGCCCTTCGGGCTGTACGGCAACGGCGAGATTCTTCGCTGCGCTCAGAATGACAACGTGCGTTCTTCGGGCTCCCTGGAACGACATTCGCTGCCGCGGCACGCCGCGGCCTACGTGCGGGCTCCCGGTAAAAAAAGGCCGCCGACCCGGTTCCCCACCTTCCAGGCCGGCGGCAAAACATATCGACATCCGGCTACGGCGCAGCCGTTGGTAACTCGTCGGAGGAGACGTCGCGGATGATGACGACGTTATCGACCAGGACGCGTGCCCCGCGGACCTGAAGCCCCGCGCGTCCGCCGGGGAGCGGGCCGAGGTCGGCCTGGCCGGTGTCGGTCCAGGCCACCTGCCAGCCGAGCGGTTCGTCGGTGTCGGTGCGCCAGACCTTTCCGGCGACGTTGACGCCGCCGTCGACGCGCTGGACGCGAATCTTGAGGGTGTACCACCACCCCTCGGCCGGCGGGATGACGAGGCGGTGGACCTGGCCGACCAGCGGCGCGGCGCCGGCCGCCGTCCGGGCCATCTGCTTCACGAGCCGGAGGCACTCGGGCCCGAGTTCCAGGACATAGCCGGTGTGGTCGGCCCGGCGATAGGCGGCGGCGCCGACGGTGTAATCGGCATCGGCCTTACGGATTTTGATATCCATCTGAAGTGTATAATCGGCCCACTCCGATTCGCCGGTGACGAACTCGGTGCCGGGACCCTGGCTGAGGGCGCGGCCGCCGGGCACGTCGGCGACGGCGAACTCGCCGTCCCTGACGCGCACCAGGGCCCAGGTATCGGGCAGTGGGCCGGCGGCGTAGTCGTCGAAGTCGACGGCGACGAGGGGTTCGGGTTCGGGGGCGTCGGCCATGGCGAGTTCGGCGCGGAAGGTGCGGGCGACGTAGTCGGCGAGTTGGCCATCGGCGACGCGGCGCCAGCATTCGCCGGCGGCCCGGCCGTCGCGCAGTTCGTAGCGATAGAGGTAGCCGGCCGGGAACCAGTAGCGGTCCTGGACGGCGGCGAGGTTCTCGTACTGCTGGACGGCGGCGGCAACTTCGCCGGCGCGCAGCGCCAGGTCGGCCTTCAGGACGCGGGCCATCGGCGTGCCGGAGACCTCGTCGGTTTCCGAGAGGATGAGGGCGGCCTCGGCCTTTCGGCCAAGGGAGGCCAGGCACCAGGCCTTGAGGACGGCGCCGTTGCCCTCGGCCGAGACGAGGTCGAGGGCGTCGTCGTATCGGCCATCGAGGATGGCGGCCTTGGCGTCGGCGAACGGGCGGGCGTCGAAGTCGCCTCGGAGCGTGCGGCCGGCGGCGTCGGCGACCAGGACGACGGCCGGGGCGGTCGAGGCCAGCATCGGGCCGAACGACCCGGCGCGGGCGGTGGCGGCCGGCCCGCCCGTTGGGCTTTTCGGCCAGGGCGGCCGCGGTCGGCGCGACCAGACCTGGCCCAGGAGGAAGTGGACGTCCTGTGCCTGGCGGTCCTCGCGCGGCCGTTCCGCAATGTAGGCGACCAGCAGCAGGTCGGCGACCTGGGGCACGGACGGCTCGGGCCGGCCGAGTTCCTGGCTGACGGCGGCGCGGGCCAGCGGGCCGAGCGGACGCAGTTCGTGGGCCCACTTCAGGCCGTGACCGGCCCGGACGAGGCGCTGAAGGGCCCCTTCGGGACGGACCGGTTGCGGCATGCTTGTCCAGATGCCGAGGGCGATGAGGACCATAGCGGCGGCGGCCATGGTCAGCGGGACGGCCCGGCGGACCCATCGGCTGCGTCCGGCCCAGGCGCCGAGCGTCTGGCGGGGCTTTCGGCCGAGCAGGCCGTGCATACGGGCCCGGCGGAACAGGGCCTCGGCGGCGTCGGCGGAGAGGTCGGCCCGGGTGGCGTCGGCGAGGCGCCCGAGGGAGGCGGCGGCCTCGCGGACGTCTTCGTCTCGGTCGCGGCAGTCGGGACAGTCGGCCAGGTGTCGGCCGACGTCGTGGTCGCGGTCGCGCGGCAGCGCCCCGCGAGCGGCCTCGAACCATTCATGCGTG
Source organism: Planctomycetota bacterium (assembly GCA_016782785.1). Lineage (GTDB taxonomy): Bacteria > Planctomycetota > Phycisphaerae > FEN-1346 > FEN-1346 > BS750m-G62. The sequence continues at coordinate 9,174 of JADHXV010000042.1, forward strand.
CGCGGACAATCCATGATTGACTGCTCTCCCCCCGCGGTCCTTATGTTGCGTTTGTGACCTGGCGCACCCGGACGCGATTGGGCGCTCCACTGCGTCTATCAGATATGCCCCTTCGGGGCCCCTACGGTGGGGCCTCACTGGTTATACGATTAGGTCGGCGGTTCGTTGGGTCCGGTTGGGATTTTTCCGCCTTCTCGCCGGCGGTAATATTTGCGGAGGTACTCCAGGCCGTAGTCCATGCGGCTGCGGGCGGTGGACTCGGGGCATCCGACGATGGCGGCAATCTCGCGGTACGAAAGTTGCTGGAGGGCCCGCAGGACCACGACCTCGCGGTACGGGATGGGCAGGTCGCCCAGGGCCCGGGTCAGTTGGTCGAGTTCTTCCTGCGAGGCGACCTCTTTCTCGGCGGCGGGCGGCGCGGGCCCCAGGACCGATTCGGAGAGGGCCTGGAAATCGTCGGGCACCACGGCCCGTTTCTTCTTCAGGAAGTCCGTCGCGAGGTTCCGCGCGATGGTGTAGAACCAGGTGCTGAAGCGTTTGGGGTAATCGTAGTGGTCGGCCTTCTGGAGGACGCGCAGGAACGTCTCCTGGGCGAGGCTTTCGGCCTCGGCGCGGTTGCCGACCAGCCGGTAGAGGTAACTGGTGATGGGGATGCGGTAGCGGGCGAAGAGGAGGTTGAAGGCGTCCTCGTCGCGACGGCGCTGGAGGCGAAGCATGAGGTCTTCGTCGCTGTGGGAACGGTCGTCCATCCGGGCCGCCTTGTGGGTTGCTGCGCGGCCCGTACGGGCCGCGCGGGGCGTTGTTCGAGCCGCGACCGTGAGGTCGCGGGTACGTCATGCCGCCGAGGAGCCGGGCGCGCCCAGCATTCGGCGCCAATTCTCGCATACCCCCGACCTTACGGTCGGGGCTCGGTCGCCGCGCGGCGCTTGCGCCTAGGGGGCGTCGCCGGCGTCGCCGACGATCAGGCCCCATCGCCGGGCCAGGGCGTGCAGGCGTTCGGTCGCCCCGAATCCGAAACTAAACACGACGGGCGTCAAAATCAACGTGAAAACGGTCGAGATGAGGAGCCCGCCCACGACCACCGCCCCCAGGCCCTGGTAGAGTTCGCTGCCGGGACCCGGCCTGAGGACCAGCGGCATCATGGCGAGGACGCTGGTCATGGTGCTCATGAAGATGGGTCGGATGCGGCTCTCGACGCTCGCGACGATGGCCCGCTTGATCTCCATGCCTTCGTTGCGGTGGTAGTTCAGCGCCTGGGCCACCACCAGGATGGCGTTGTTCACGACGATGCCGATCAGGATGACGAAGCCCAGCATGGTGACCACGTCGAGTTGCGGCGGGGGGATGCCGAGCCAGAGATTGTAAAAGAACATGGTCCAGAACATCATGAAGCCGCCGACGACGGCCAGGGGCACGCTCAGCATGATGACGAACGGGTACGCGAAACTCTCGAACAGGGCGGCCATCAGCAGGTACACGATCACCAGGGCCAGGACCAGGCTCCACTGCAGGGCCCTCCACATGCGGGCCAGGTCCTGGGCCGTGCCGCGCAGGTCCACGACGTACTCGGCCGGGATCGTGCCGTCGGCGTACATCGGTTCGAGGATGTCGTGTCGGACGGCCTCGACGACCTGGCCGATGGGCACGTCGGGTTCGATGGCGGTCTCCAGTTCCACGCTCCGCTGCTGCTGGGTGTGCTGGATGACGTCGTACCCTTCCTCGGGCAGGATGGACGCGACCTGGCTGAGTGTGACCGTGCCGCCGCGGGGCGTCCAGAGGGGCACGTCGCCGATGGCCTCGATGTGTCGGCGGAAGTCCGGCTTGCCGCGCAGCGTCAGGTCCAGTTCGTTGCCGCCCTCTTCGCGGAAGTCGGCCACCTTGACGCCGTTGACGAGCGCGCCGACGAAGTAGCCGACGTCGGCCTTGGTGAGTCCGACGTCGGCGCACCGCTTGCCGTCGGGCGTGGGCCGCAACTCCCAGTTGCCCAACTTGTAACTGGGGTTGACGAACTGGACGCCGGTGGTCTCGGCCAGGCGCTGTTGGATGCGTCCGGCGATGGCGTAGAGGCGCTGGATGTCGTCGCCGCGCACCGTCACCGAGATGGTCTGCCCGCCGATGGTCCCCCGGTGCTGGAACAGGCCGACCTGCTCGGCGAAGACCGTGATGCCGGCGATCGGCTCCTTCAGGAACCGGCCGTTGCGCCGGAACCAGTCCTCGAGCATGAAACCGGGGAGGAACGGCGGCGGCGCGCTGCCGACGGCGGCCTGCACGCGGTCGGCCATGGCCCGGGCCTTGTCGGCGTCTGCCGACCGCGCCCCGAAGAAGACGCGGCCGGGCAGCGCCACCGCAAAGAACCGCTCCATGCGTTCCGACGCCGGCACCTGCGCTTCGACGTCGTAGACGCGGCGTTCGATCTCCTTGGCGACCGCCAGGTTGTGATCCAGGCTGGCCCCCGCCTCCGTCAGGACGAAGCCGATGACGAAGTTGCGGTTGCCGGTGGGCAGGTACGTCGGCTGGGTGATGCCAAGGAAGCCGACCAGGGCCGCGCCGAAGACGCCCAGGATCCCCAGGGCGGTCACCGCCCGCCGGGCCGGGCGCGCCAGGATCCAGGCCACCAGGCCGGTCAGGCGGCGCTTGAACCATCCGCCGAACCACTGGAAGGTGGCCCAGTACCACACGCCCCGCGCCTGGGCCGACGCATCGCCGGCCCCGTGGCGGGTCCGCAGGATCCGGGCGGTCAGCATGGGGATGACCGTCATCGACACGACCAGCGACAGCGACACGCTGATGGCGATGGCGTAGGCGATGTCGCGGAACAACTGGCCCGCCTCTTCCTGAATGAGGAGGATCGGCACGAAGACGGCCACGGTGGTCAGGGTGGAGGCGGCGACAGCGGCCCAGACCTCGCGGCCGCCGTCCAGGGCCGCCTGCATCGGCCCCTTGCCCATCTCCCGGTGCCGGTAGATGTTCTCCAGGACGACGATGGCGTTGTCGACAAGCAGGCCGACCGCGAACGCCAGGCCCGCCAGGCTCACCACGTTCAACGTCCGCCCCAGCGCCCACAGGACGATAAAGGTGGAGATGAAACTGATGGGGATGGTGACGAAGACCGTCAGGATGGCCGACGGGTTCCGCAGGAACAGGACGAGCACGGCCCCGGCCAGGGCCGCGCAGATAAACACGTTCTCGTTCAACTGGCCGATGGACCGTTTGATATACTCCGACTCGTCGTACACCACCTCCATCCGCATGGCCTGCCGGTCCAGGATGTTCTCGTTCAGGTACCCGACGGTCTGGTACACCTCTTGCATGATGGCGACGACGTTCTGGCCGGTCTTCTTGTGGACGGCGAAGACGATGCCCTGGGCGGCGTCGATGCGGACGTAGGCCTCGGCGTCCTTGAACTTCTGCCGGCTGACCTCCAGGAGTTCGTCCATGCGGACGTCGGGCATGCCGGGCCGGCGGAGGACGACCTGCTCGACGTCGTCGGCGGTGCGGAACTCGCCGACGGTCCGGACCACCCACCGGTTCTTGAGTTCGTCGATCCGCCCGCCGCGGGTGTTCCGGTTCGCCTGGGCCAGCGCCTGGGCCACTTCCATGGGCGTCAACTGGTACGAGGCCAGCGTGTACGGGTCGAACGTGGCCTCGACCTGGCGCTCGCGGCCGCCGTACACGTCCACGCGGCTGACGCCCAGGACGCGTTTCAGGTACGGCTCCAGGACGTCCTCGGCGAACTCGCGGAGGTCGTCGCTGGTCTTGCCCTCGCCCTTGAGGCTGATGAAGCAGATCGGGTACCCGAACTCCTCGCCGAAGAAGATGGTGGGTTCGTCGGCCTCGTCGGGCAGTTCCGGCACGAGGTTCAGTTTGTTCGTGACGTCGATGCTGGCGACGCCGAGGTCGGTGCCCCAGTCGAACTCCAGGCGGATCGAGCATCCCCCGTCCTGGCTTTGCGAGGTCATCTCGCGCACGCCCTCGACGGCGTTAAGTTGCTCCTCCAGTTTGTCCACGATCTCCTTCTCGATCTCCTGCGGGCCGGCGCCCAGGTAACGCACCGCGACGCCGATGACGGGCACGTCCACCGTGGGGGTGAGTTGGCGCGGAATCTGGACCACCGCCAGGACGCCGAACAGGATCGCCAGCAGGACCGCCACGATCACCGGGACGGCGTGCCGGACGCAGAACGCCAGGAACGTCATCGCGCCTCTCCGCCCTCGGTGTCCCCCGCGGTCGGCGCCGGCGCCGTGCCGCCCGTACGGGCCGGCTGGGTCTCGGCGCCTTCCTTCGGCCGGACCTGGACCGCCGCCCCATGCGACAAGAGGTACGTCCCGCGCGTCACGACCTCCATGCCGCCCGCCAGCCGCGCGCTTCGCACCTCCAGGTACCGACCGTAGCCGCCCACCATCTCAACCGGGACGGCGACGGCGTACCGGACGGGCGACACCGGCACGCCGGCCTCGGCGGACTTCCTGGCGATCAGGGCCGCGTTCTCCGCCACCATCGCCGCCTGTTCCTTCTCCTTCGGCGTCTCGGGCGGCTTCGGTTCCTGGACCGGCGCGTCGGCCGGACGCGTGGCCTGAACCGTGTAGACCAGGTCGCGGCCCTTCTGGCGGATGACGGCCGCCTTCGGCACAAGCAGCGCCTCGTGCTCCGGCCCGACGGGCAGCCAGACCCGCGCCTGGAGGCCCGCCGCAATCGTCGGCCGGCCGTTCGTCATCTCGTTCGCCACGTCCACCCGCACGGTGACCGTGTGGGTGCCCTCGGCCGAGGACGGCACGACCTGCGAGATGTGCCCCGCGAACTGCCGCTCCGACCCAAGGGCCGGAAAGACCACCGGCGCCTCCGCCTGCCGCTCCAGGCCCGCCAGGTACCGCTCCGGCACGTCCAACTGGACCCGGACGACCGCCAGGTCCATGACCTCGGCCACGGGCAGCCCGGCGGCCAGCCACTCGCCCACCTCGGTCATCTTGCGGACCACGAAGCCGTCGAACGGCATCTGGACGGTCATCTTGTCCAGCGTATCCTTGAGGCCGTCGACGGCGGCGCCTTGGGCGGCCGCCTGGGCCCGGGCCTGTTCGACGTCCTCGACCCGGTACCCGGACTTCAGCAGCGCGAGGCCGGCCTGGGCCTCGGCCAGCAATTCCCGGGCCTGCCGGTAGGCCGCCTCGGTGGCGTCCATTTCGGACTGGGTGCTGGCGCCGTCGGCGAGGAGTGCCTTCGTCCGCTCATACTCCTCCTGCCACCGCTGGAAGCCGGCCTGGGCGGCCTTGACGCGGGCATCGGCCTGCTCGATTTCCTCCGGCCGGTACCCGGACTCCATTTTGCGGAGGGCGGCCTGGAGGGCGGCCAGTTGGCCTTGGGCCTGGTCCAGTTGCAGCCGGACGGGCGTGGTGCGCATGCGGCAGAGGGGATCGCCCGCCCGGACGAAGTCGCCCGCGTCGGCAGGCACGGCTTCGACGCGGCCGGCGACCTCGGCCCCGACGACGGCGCGGCGGCGGGCCTCGGCCGTGCCCACCAGTTCCGCCGTCTGACGGATCGCCCGCTGCTCGACCGGTTCCAGGTACACCGGCGTGGGCCCGAACTGGGCCCGGGCGCAGGCGCAAAAGACGACGACGGCCCCAAGGGCCGCCAGGGCGGTTCGGATGGGTCGCATGGGCGCGGCCTCGCGGTTGCCGGGACGGGCGGCGAATCCTTTCCCCCCGTCGAAAGTTAACAGACGTTAATCATCTCACGCCCGTTATCCTACGGGACCGGCGCGGCCGCGTCAACCGTCAGGGCGGGAAGACGCGCCCCCCAGACGGGGCGGCCAAGCGTGGGCGCGGCGCGGGTCCATTTAGCCGCCCCGTCTGGGGGGCGCGTTTTGCACATGTCGCGCGGCGCTGTTCGAGCCGGGTGCGGAAGCGGCGGGTCACGTTCGATTGGCGTGGGACGTGCCACGGCGGATCGCGCATGACCGGGTGCTTCCGCACCCGGCTCGAACAGCGCGATGCGCGCCTGGCCTACCTCCGCGCGCCGACCAGCCGAAGCACCATCTTGCACCCGTCGCGGCCGGGGCCGTAGTAGTCGGGCAGACGACGCAGGGGCGTGAACCCGAACGCCTGGTACAGACCGATGGCGGGGGCGTTGGGCGTCTCGACCTCCAGGTAGACGGCCGAGAGCCCCTCCGCCCGGGCCGTGTCGAGGCAGTTGGCGAGCAGCACCTTGCCGAACCCTTTGCCGCGATGCGGCTCGGTGACGGCCAGGCTGTAGAGGCGGCCCACGGCGCCGCTGCGGGTCCGGCGGCGCAGGAGGATGGCGTCGGCCACGATCTCGCCGCCGTAGCGGACCACGTGCGTGCTGGCGTTGGGGCTGTGCAGCAGGCGCCGCCACTGACGCCGCGTGAAGGCGATTTCCTTGGCGAAGCACTGGGCGTCGAGGGCATGCAGACGGTCGAGGTCGGTCGGCTGGGCCCGGTCGACTTCGTACGGTTCCGCTTCGAAGCCGTCCGTCCCGGGCTCCGACGGAAGGCCGCCGCCGGGCATCGCGGCGCCCACACCCACCGGCACCGGCACGAGCACGGGCGCCTCCTGCCGGACCACCCACTTGGCCAGCCGGTGCGACGGCCGGTAACTCTGCTTCGTCCACGCCAGCGACGGCACTTCCCAATCGTCGCCGACGTTGCACCAGCGGGTGTCGGCCCAGTATTGCCGGCAGAACTCGCTGAAGATGTACTGGGCCGAGCCGGCATACTCGCGGTCGGTCTTCTCGATGAGGATGCTGCACGTGTCGCGGTCCAGGTGCTCGCCCAGCGTGAAGCCGACGATGCGGTCGCCCGCGTACAGCACCATGCCGCGAAGGCCCAGCGCGTCGGCGTGCTGGAGGGCGTCGTAGGTGGCCAGCACCTCCTTGCACCGCTTGACGGAGACGGCGACCTCCGCCTCGGCGTCGGCGTCGTACTGGCGGCGCCACACGTGCATCAGCGCGGCGCACGCCTCGACGTGGTGCGGGCCGAGCGGTTCGGTCCGCGGCTGGTAGAGGCGGGCGAACTTGTTGCGGGCGTGGCGTTTGGAGGCCAGGTCGCCGCCCGCCAGGTCGATCATCCGATGCGTGGCGTAGACGTAGTCGCCGCTCATCGGGACCGCCTGAAAGCCCGGGCCGAGTTGGGCGCGCAGGGTGTCGCTGACGTACTCGATGCGCGGCTCGAGGGTCAGGTGGTGGTCGGCGTGGTACTGCCGGCAGATGGCCAGGGCCTCGCGGGCGGCGGCGGCCGGGTCGCCCTCGCCCAGGGGCGGGAACAGCAGCGTCAGGCCCTCGTCGCCGTTCGCGAACACGCACAGGCACCCATGGACCCGGGCCCAGC
>JADHXV010000043.1 GCA_016782785.1 Planctomycetota bacterium
CGGTACGTACCCTTGGCGACGAGGATCGTGGTGTTCGACGCCAGGCGCGCGACGGCCCGCTGCAACTCGGCCTCGGTGGCAACGCGCACGACAGCCCCGGCGGGCGCGGGCAGCGGCGGCGGATCGCTCCACGGGCCGGCCCACGGCTCCTCGGCCGACGCCACGGCGCAGGCGCCGATCAGGAGCGCCAGGACCCAGGCCCATCGTATCACCGTTCGCATATATCCCCCTGTTGAGGCCGACAAGACCAATGGAACAAGCAGGGTGCCGCGGTTTGCCTGTCAAACCGTGCGCCGGTCCCGGGAACACGGATTGCAGGCAATCCGTGGCACCGCACCGAACGCACGCCGCCGGTCAACTCAGCGTGAACTTCGGCAGGCGAATCAGTTTCCCGCCCTGCATGGCCGACTCGTGCGCCAGGATGCCCGTGGACGTCCAGTTGGCCGACTGGACGGCGTTCGGGAACGGGTCGCGGTCCTCATCGAGGGCCGACAGAAACTCGTGCACGAGGTGCGGGTGCGAGCCGCCGTGCCCGCCGCCCTGCGTGAACGACAGGTGCTGGTGCTCCTCGATGTCGTACACGCCCTTGGTGGTGAACATGCGGATCGGCTCGGGCAGAAGATGGGCGTAGTCGGGCACGCGGACCCGCTCGGGGATCTCGGGCTCCGGCCGCTTCGCCGTGTGAAGCACCGGCTCCTCCGACTCGACCAGCGGCCACTCGAACGACTTCTTCGAGCCGTACACCTCGAAACTCTCGCGGTACTGGCGGGCTACGTCGAAGAGCGAGCGGTACACGTACGCCGCCAGGTCCGAGTTGCGGAACCGGATGTGGCACGACTCGACGGCGAAGGGCGATCCGTACTTGCCGACGAGGTCTTCGCGGATGCGGCCCGAGCCGAAACACGACACGCATTCGGCCTCCAGCCGCATCAGCCCGGCCACCGGCCCCACGCAGTGCGTCGCGTAGTGCATCGGCGGAAGCCCGGGCCAGTAGTTCGGCCAGCCGTCCATGTCCTGCTGATGGCTGGCCTTGAGGAACTGCACCCGGCCCAACTCGCCCTTCTCGACCATCTCCTTGATGAACAGAAACTCGCGCGAGTACACGACCGTCTCGGCCATCATGTATTTCAGGCCCGTCTTCCGGACCAGCGCGACGATCTTGCGGCACTCGTCCACCGTGGTGGCCATGGGCACCGTGCATAAGACGTGCTTGCCGGCCGCCAGCGCCGCCAGGCTCATTGAGGCATGGTCGGGTATCGGCGTGTTGATATGCACGAAGTCCACCTTCGGGTCCGCCAACACGTCTTCCAAGCGCGTGGTCCGCACCGCCACGCCGAAGGCGTCGCCGATCTGGTTCAAGCGGCTCTCGCTCCGCTGGCAGATGGCGTACATGTTGGCCTGCGGATGGCGCTGGTAGATGGGAATGAACTCGGCGCCGAACCCCAGCCCGACAATGGCGACGTTCCACATGCGCGGTCCTCCTTGTGGCCCGATGGACCTGTTCCGGGACGCCGCTCGGCGGCGTCCCAAGCGCCCTGCCGCCAACCTTCGTGCGGCCGGCATACTCCCCGAAAACGGCTCCGGTCTCAGTGCGAGTGCTCCGCCCAGAGCATACGGAGGAGGCGGACCGGCCGCAAGCGCCCAGTGCCTTGCCGCGCCCGCCCGCAGCAGCGGCCGCTCACCGGTCCGGCGCCTCGCCGTCCGGGCCGGCGGCGTCCGTCCGCCGCACGCACCGGAAGCCGTACGCCTCGTACCCGAAGCAGACATCGGCGAAACCGGGGGCCTCGCTGGCGCGGGCCGAGGACCGGCAGGCATCGGCGCCCGACCGCCAACTGCCGCCGCGCAGGACCCGCTCGTCGCCCGACGCCGGGCCGCGCGGGTCCGACGATGCGTGCCGCGCGTACGCCCGCTCGTCGTAGACGTCGTGGCACCACTCGGCCACGTTGCCGTGCATATCGAAGAGTCCCCATGCGTTGGGACCTTTCACGCCGGCGGGATGCGTGGTCTTGCCGGCGTTCTCCTTGAACCAGGCCGCCCGGCCGAGGCCCGACGGGTCGTCGCCGAAGGCGTAGGCCGTGGCCGTTCCCGCGCGGCAGGCGTATTCCCACTCGGCCTCGGTCGGCAGGCGGTAGCCGTCGGCCGCGAAGTCGCACGCCAGCGTCTGCGGGTCGTAGCACGGCCGGAGGCCCTCCTGCCGGCTCCGCATGTTGCAGAACCTGACGGCGGCGGGCCAACTGACGCGCTCGACCGGCCGGTCGGCGGCCACGAACTTCGACGGGTTCCGGCCCATGAGCGACTCGTACGCCCCCTGCGTCACCTCGCGGGTGTCCATCCAGAAGGCGCCGAGGCGGACCCGGTGGGCCGGCCGCTCGTCCGTCTCGCCGCGGTCGTCGCCCATGACGAACTCGCCCGCCGGCACGAGGACCATCTCGATGCCCGTCGCCGTGCGGATCGTCTGCGGCGACGCGGCTCCCGGCCCGGCCTGCGGCGACGCGGCCTGCGGCCCGACCTGCGCCGACGCAGCCGGCGGCCCCTCCTCGGCGCAGCCGGCGCCCAGCGCCGCCGCAACGGCCAGGACGAGCGCGCAGGGAAGCGGGAATCGCATCATGCCGTCAGTGCCTCGCGCCTTCGTGGCTGGCGGGGTTGCGGAGGACCTTCTGGGCGCGGGACCGGAGTTCGTCGGCCGTCTCGGCCAGCCGCGGGTCGGCCGCCATCAGCAGGCCCGCGCGCTGTCGGAGGACCTTGACGGCCCATCGGCACTCGCCCACGAGTTCGTCCTGGTTGCTGCCGATCTCCACCCACGCCCGGGTGAACCGCTTGCACTTCTCCAGGGCGTCCGGGCCCGTATAGTCGAGGACCGTGGCGCGGAACGCATCGACCATCTTTTGCGCGTAGTCGGGCGTCCGGATCGCCTCCCGGCGAGCGGCCACGCGCTCGTCCACGGCCCGGGCCAGCGCCTCCAGGTCCGCCAGGGGGCCGGCCAGGTCCGGATGCGCCTCCTTCTGCCGAGCGAGGTACTCCTGGGCCCAGCGGCCGAAGTCGACGTAGGACTCGATGCGGCCGCGAATGTGGCGGATGAAGAGCATGACCTCCTCGAGCGACGTCTCGACCTCCGCCCGCCGCCGCTTCTGTTCGCCCCGGCCGTAGACCTCCTCCAGGAAGTCGCGGTTCGAGCACGTGGCCCGGCCGCGGTACTCCGACTGCTGTCCCTCCACGTCCAGGATGTACTCGCACGGCCCGACGCCCAGCGTGGCCCGCACCAGGTCCACCACCGTGAAGGCGTCCAGCGGCGTCTCCCGCACGCGGCCGACCGGGTAGATGAGCGCCGGCCCTTCCAGCGCCAGGCCATTCTTCAGCGGCTGGAGGCGGCCGGCGCCGGCCTTATCGATCCAGCACGGGTACGCGAACGTGCCGAGGACGGTGGTCCACCGTTTGCGGCTGGCGGGCAGCGTGGCCGCTTCGCCGAAGAGGCCGGGCTTGTTGAACCGGCCGTCGGCCCGCTCGATGGCCATCTCCCAACTGTCCGCCAGGCCGTCGGTCCGGCGCCAGTCCACCCGCCACTGGGCAGGGTACGGCGGCTGCCAGTCCAGGCGGAGGACCTTGCCGGCGTCGCCCCGGGCCACGTCGTGACGGTGCCAGACGCCCTTGCCCGCCATGACGGCCACCCAGGCCTTGCCGTCCTTGCCGTAGGGGACCTCGGTCTGGACGAACCGCCGGTCGTCGCCCGCGCCGGCGAGCGTGCCGGCGACGTCGAGGTCGCGGGCGTTCCAGACGGCCATGACGATGGCGTCGCCGCCGTCGAGGAGATGGAGGACGAAGTTCTCGGCGGGCAGTTCCGCCTTATCGACCGGCAGCGACGCCGCGTCGAGGACGATGTCGTCGGCGAAGAAATCGGGCAGGACGGCGAACCGGCACGGGGCCGTGACCGCCAACGCCGCCGCGCCGTCGCGCGGGGCCGTCTCGACGAACGTCTGGCCCATCTTCAGGCCGAAGGCGACCGTCACGCGCCGGCCGCCCGACACCTCGAAGGCGACGTCGACCGCCGCGCCCGCCGGCGCGACCTGCGCGACCTTGACCGACACGAGTTTCATCGGGCCCGCGACCGCCGGCGCCAGCGTCGCGCGGTGCGCCAGGCCCGCCGGCCCCGCGGCGTAGAGGTCGGCCCCCGGCGCCCCCTGTCGCGCCACGACCGCCATGACGCCGTTCGCGAGGACGGCGTCGCCCCGAAACGCGTGGGCCGCATTGCCCTCGGCGAGTTCGACCCAGCCGCGTCGCGCGGCCAGCGCGTCGGGCGCCAAAGGCCCGGCCGAGGCGGCGCCCGTGTCGTACAGCCGGACGCCCGCGGCGGACGCCGCGGCAGCCGACGCCGACGCCGCACAGACCAGCACGGCCGCCACGACCCACCCCGGTGTCATCCTCGACGGCATGCGGCGTCTCCTGTATCTGGCATTCGTTCAGATGCTTCACTCATGGCTCAGCATGCGTTCGGCCATGGTGCGGACCTGGCCGGCGAACTCGCCCTCGCCGTCGCGGCCGGCCAGCCGGATGCGCCGGACGGCCATCCGGCACCGGGCCAGCGTCGCGTCCTGCGCGCGGCCGATGGACCGGAGCGCCTCGCCCAGGCGCCCGCACTCGGCCGCGGCGCCCTCTTTCCCGATGAGATCGGCGACGGCCGCGGTTAGGCGCGCTGCCTCGTCGGGCGTCTTCGCCGCAGCCCGGCCGCGCGCCAGGTCATGGTCCAGCCGATCGCACACGGCCAGCACGGCGTTGGCCGTGGCGGCGGCCCCCGCGTCGCCGGCCTTCGCGCCGGCGCCATGCGATTCGAGGGCCTGCCGACAGGCGTCGCGGACCCGCTGCCCGAAGGCGGCATAGGCGGCGACCCGCGCGTCCGCCCGGCAGACGTGCTCGACCATGGCAACAAGCCGCTCGCGGATCGCCTCGGCCGACCGCGCGTCGCGCCCGCGCTCGAACTGCTTCTCGACCCACTCGGTCACCGCCGCGGGCGTGGCCGGGACGTCGTCGGACGCCAGGCCCTCCAGCGCCAGGACGTACTGGCACGGGCCCACGCCCAGCGTGCTGCGGAGCACGTCGACCGGCAGGATCGTCGTCAGCGGCGTCGCGGCCGTGCGGTCGAGCGGATAGATGAGGACGGGCCCGCGCCACGTCTCCGGCACGGGCGCCTCGGCGGGCGGCCCGTCGAAGGTGATCGATTCGCACACGCCGGCCTCGCCGACGAAGTCGGCCCGCCACTTGGCCGCGAGCGGCGGCCGGAACCGGCGGAGGACCTCCAGCGGCGTCGCGCCCTCGCCGACCGTCAGCCGCTGCCAGAGGCCGGGCCCTTGTAAGCAGGCTATCCAGATACGTTTGCCCTCGCGGCACGCGATCTCGACGTGCGGTCCGATCCCCTCAGCCGAAGGACGCAGGGTTGCGCCGCCGTCCCGTGCCTCCCACACGCACGCCAAAAGACCCGCGTCGCCGAGGCCCAGCAGAACGTTCTCGGCGGGCAGGCCGACGGGCACGCGCCGGGCCGCGTCAGGGGCGAAGACCATGTCGTCGCCAAAGAAGTCGGGGATGACCACGTCCTTCATCCCCCACAGGAGGTTCACTCTCTCCATGCCGGGTGCCGGACACAGTTCGACAAGCGGTTCGCCCACCGTCACTCGCAGGCGAAAGGCGGCGCCCGGATTGTCGGAATTCTCGTCCGCGGCCTCCACCTCGACGGCGGCCGCAGAGTTCTCAAGGACCTTCAGCACATACTCGCCCGTCGGATACGGGCGCGGCTGCACGATGACCGGCCACGGCGCCCCGTCTCCGAGAGGGAAGCAGGCGAACGCCTGCCCGATGCGGTAAATGACGATCGCAACCTTGTCATTCGCGATGGCCGCGTCGCCGACGAACCGGTGGTCGAGGCGGCCCGCGGGCACGGGCGTCCAGCCCTTCCGGTCAGCCACCTGCTTCGGATGCAGCGTGCCCGACCGGCTGCCCGTGTCGAAGAGGCGGACGGACGGGTCCGGCGGCTCGGCCGCGCCGGCCGCGGGGTACGCCGCCAGCGCCACGACAACGGCGACAGCACACATCGTCGCGGCGCCGGCAGATCGCGATATCGCACACATGGCCATGGATACGATCACTTCCAGTCGGGGTGCATGTCGGACCCGCCGTCGGTCAGTTTGCGCGGCGGGCCGCCGGCGGCCGGGATGACGTAGAGTTCCCACGGCCCCTCGGGCCCGGGCGCCTGGCAGAAGACGATGTGCCGGCCGTCCGGGCTGAACCGGCCGTACCGCTGCACGCCGCCGAACCACGTGACGGGCCGGTTCTTCGAGCCGTCCGGCGCCACGGCCGCCAGGTGCGTCTCGGTCTCGTAGAGAATCGTCTTGCCGTCGGGCGAAAAGTGCGGCTCGCACGCGCCGCGGTCGCCGACCACGAGGGCCGGTTCGCCGCCGTCGGCGGGAAGCGTGTAGACAGCATTGGCGCCGTCGCGCAGGCGCGCAAAGGCGAGGGTCTTCCCGTCGGGGCTGAAGGCCGGGCCCGAGCAGGTGGTCCAGCCGTCGGGCGTGACGGTCGTCTCGCGGCCGTCGGCGAGGGTGCGGACGACGATCCGCCCGCCGCGGCGCAGGACGATGCGCCGGCCGTCGGGCGCCCACTCGGCCTGGTCGCCGTCGGCCACGCGCGCCGCGCCGGAGCCGTCGGCCGCCACCGTCCAGACGCCCGTCGTCCCGCCGCGCGTGGACGTGAAGAGGATGCGCCGACCGTCGGGGCTGAACGCGGGATCGACGTCGTGTTCGCCCTCGGCCGCGCGGGTGAGTGGCTTCAGGTCCGAGCCGTCCGGACGGATCGTCCAGAGGCGCCAGTCGCCGGACCGGTTGCTCGAGAAGATGATCCGCGAGGCGTCCGGCGTCGGCTCCGCGGGCGGAGCGGCCTCGGCGGCGGACGCAGCCGCCGCGGCCGGCGCGGCTTCGATGGCGGGAGCAGGCGCGGCGGCACCCTGCCCTGCCACCGCGGTCACCAGGATGGCCGCGATGAGCGCTCTCACCTTGCCCTCCCATCGCCGTCGTGCGGTTCGCCGTCATGCGGCGTGCCGACGAAGTCCGCGAACGCCTCGTCCGCCAGGAGCCGCTCGGCCAGCAGGCGGTATCCGTCGGCCAACGGGTGGCTGGCGTCGGCATACTGCGCGCTGGGCAGCGGACCGGGGACGATGCACGGCACGCCGTGCTGCTTAAACCAGGCGGCGGCCTCGCGCGTCCGCTCTTTATACGCCGCCAGGCTCCGCGGCTCCAGCATGTGCTCGTTGAACGGGCCGATGACGGCCAGCACGCGGTTGCCGCGACCCTGAAGAATCGCCACGGTCCGCTCGAGCGACGCCCACTGAAGCGACGTAGCCAGGTCGACCCACGGCGGGCTGAAGGGGGCGATGTCCTTCTCGGTCCACGGGCGGGCGTCGGGCGGCGGCGAGGGCGGCTCGTCCGGCGACGGGAGTTCCAGCGTCACGGCGGCCGCCGGGCAGGCGTACGGATGCTCGACCGTCCAGGCCGGAAGGCCCTGGTTGTCCCAATAGGCAATGTCCATATGATTCGCCCATCCGCGGAACGGCAGGACCCGGCCGACCACGATGGCCAGGCGGCCGGCCGTCGGCTCGCGATAGCACGGAATCCGCGGGACGAACTGGGGCACGAGGCGCGGATGGTTGAACGCCACCTCTTTCTCGACCCGCAGGTCGTGCCGCGGGCTGCCCATCCACAGGAGGTTGCAATGGAGGACGACGCGCCGGCCGGCGACGGCCCCGGCGTAATACTCCACCAGGCCGGCCATGGCGGCGGGGTGGATGCCGTCGACGCCCAGGTTGGCGAATCGTCCGCCGCCGGCCTGGGCGTTCAGGTGGCCCGTCAGCGTCTCGTCCTTGCCGACGTAGTGCCCCCAGATAACGGAGTCGCCGACGACGAGGACCCGCCCTTCTCCGGCGGCTTCGCGGCACCAGCGGGCGTACGTCCAGTAATCGTCGCCCAGGCGGTACGGGAGGCGATAGTTCGGGACAACGTCGAGCGGTTCGACGTGCTTCCACACGGCCGGCAGCACGATGAGGACGGCCGCGACGATGACGGCCGTCACGAGCCAGTCGCGGGCCGACAGGCGGACGGCGTTCGAGCCGAAGGGCACCTGCCCGTCGGCGACGTCGCCGGTGTCGCGCCTGGCTGGCTCGTGTTCGCCCACGCGTGCCCTGCCCTTTCGTGCGTCAGAACTGGAAATAGATAAATGCCTGTCCGCCCGCCGCGGCAAAGAGCGCCACGGTGAGCGCCATCATGACCGCCAGGCCGATGCGGACCGGCGCCGACGCCAGCACGCTGCGCACCCGCGACTCGTGCAGCCCCTGGTACAGCCACACCGCCAGGACCATGCCCAGGGCGAGGAGCGGCATGGCCGGGTCGGCGACCGCGAACGAGAAGATCCGCCCCAGGATGAGCCACGCGTCGGAGAAACTCGCCGCCCGGAAGAAGACCCACGCCAGCGTCACGAACAGGAACACCCACAGCCGCTTGACGAACGTCGGCACGCGGTCGCGGTAGAACGGCGTCCGTTCCAGGCGGCGCGTGGCCACGCGTCCGAGGGCGTGCAAGGCGCCCCAGGCCACGAACGTCCACGACGCCCCGTGCCAGAGGCCCGAGATGAGCATCGTCAGGGCCATGTTGAGGTACGTGCGGCCGGCGCCGCCCCGGTTCCCGCCCAGCGGGATGTAGACATAGTCGCGGAACCATGTGGAGAGGCTGATGTGCCAGCGGTTCCAGAAGTCGCCCAGGCCGGTGGCCAGGTACGGGGCGTTGAAGTTCAGCATCAGCCGAAGGCCCAGCATCCGCCCGATGCCACGGGCCATGTCGGTGTAGCCGCTGAAATCGAAATAAATTTGCCACCCGAAGGCGAACGTCGCGAGCGCCAGCGCCGGCCCCTGGTAGTCGGCCGGCGCGCCGTAGACCCGGTCGACGTAGAGCGCCAGGTAGTCGGCCAGGGCTACCTTCTTGAAGAGGCCCACCAGGAACAGCGACAGGCCGTCGGCGGCGTCGCGGCCCGTGATGCGCGGCGCCCCGTGCAGTTGCGGCAGGAGATGGCCGGCCCGCTCGATCGGCCCGGCCACCAGTTGCGGAAACAGCGACACGAACGCGGCGTAGCGGAGGAAGGACGGCTCCCGGCCGATCTTCCCGCGGTAAAAGTCGATCGTGTAACTCATCGACTGGAACACGAAGAACGAGATGCCCACGGGGAGCAGGTACGGCAGGCCCTCGGGCATCAGGACCGCCGGCGACGCCAGGCCGTACCGAACGCCGACCCACGCCAGGGCCGCGTTGACGCTCTGCACGAAGAAATCGCCATATTTGAAGAAGCCGAGCAGGCCCAGGTTCGTGACGACGCTGACGGCCAGCCAGGGGGCCCGGCGGCGGCTTCGCGACATCGCCACCACCGCCAGATAATCCACCGTCGTCGATACGAGAATCAGGACCAGGAAGCGCCAGTTCCACCAGCCGTAGAACACGTACGAGGCCGCCAGAAGCCACGGCACCCTCAGCCGCGTGTTCTTGACGAGCAGATACACCGGGTAGACGACGGCGAAGAACAGGGCGAACGTCCAGGTGTGGAACAGCATGGCGTCGCCCTATTCCATGAGGGCCCGCACGTGGGCCTCGACCGAGGCCGCCAGGCCGGCCAGGTCGTACCCGCCCTCGAGCACCGAGACGATGCGGCCGCGGGCGCTCGTGTCGGCGATGCGGCGGACGAGGCGCGTGAGGGCGGCGTAGCCGTCGGGCGTCATCTGCATCCCGCCCAGCGGGTCGTCCTTGTGGGCGTCGAACCCCGCCGAGATGAGCACCAGGTCGGGCTGAAACCGCCGGGCCGCCGGCTCCAGGGCCTCCGCGAGCGCCTTCGCGAACGCCGCGTCGCCCGAGCCGGCCGGCAGCGGCACGTTGATGGTGAACCCGCGGCCGAGCCCCTCGCCCGTCTCGTCCGCCGCGCCCGTGCCGGGATAGAACGGCGCGCGGTGGACACCGACGTACAGGACCGTGGCGTCGCGGTAAAACATCTCCTGGGTGCCGTTGCCGTGGTGCACGTCCCAGTCCACAATCAGGACCTTCGCCAAGCCGTGTTTCTTCTGGGCGTACCGTGCCGCGACGGCGACGTTGTTGAACAGGCAGAAGCCCATGGCCCGGTCGCGTCGGGCGTGGTGGCCGGGCGGACGGACCGCGCAGAACGCCCGCGCGACCTTACCCTCGGCCACGGCGTCGACGGCCGCGAGCACCCCGCCGACGGCCATGACGGCCACATGGCCGGACGCCTTGCCGATGGGCACGTCCTGCGTATCCAGATATGTCTTGCCTTCGCCGGCGGCGGCCGTTACGCGGGCCACGTACTCGGCGGAGTGGACCGTGGTCAGCCACTCGTCGGCGGCCGGGGCGGCCTTGATCGGGACGAGCCGCGCGAGGAGCCCCGCGGCCCGCAGCCGGTCGACGATGGCCGTCAGCCGCGCGGGGCGCTCCGGATGGCCCGGCCCCGTCTCGTGGCGCAGGAAGACGTCGTCGTAGAGGAAGCCGACCTTGGCCGGGGGCGGGGCATCCGCGGCGCCGGCGGGGCCCTCGTCGCCCCTTGGCCCCGTGGCCGGGGGCGCCTTGCGGACGCAACGGAATCCGATGGCGTCGCGCGAAAAGCAGGCGTCCTGGAAACCCGGCGAGTCGCACGCGCGGCAGGCGGAGCGGCAGGCGTCGGGGCTGGAACTCCACGCCCCGCCGCGCAGGACGTACCGCTCGCCGTCGTCCGGGCCGCGCGGATTCTCGGCCGGACCGGCGGCGTACGCGGCCTCGTCGTAGACGTCGTTGCACCACTCGGCCACGTTGCCGAGGACGTCGAAGAGGCCCCACGGATTCGGCCGGCGCGTGCCCACGGGGTGCGTCTGCTTCGACGCGTTCGCGGCGAACCAGGCATGGTCCCGGAGGCGGCGCGGGTCGTCGCCGAAGAAGTACGCGGTCCGGGTGCCCGCGCGGCAGGCGTATTCCCACTCGGCCTCCGTGGGCAGGCGATACCCGTCCGCGTCGAAGCGACACCGGGCGGTGGCCTCGTCGTAACACGGCTCCAACCCCTCGGCCAGCGACCGCTTGTTGCAGTACAGCGCCGCGTCGGCCCAACTGATCTGCTCGACCGGACGGTCCGGACCCTTGAAATGCGACGGGTTGCCCAGCACCAGGCACCCGTACTGCGCCTGCGTGACCTCGCAGCGGTCCATCAGGAACGGATCGAGGCGGACCGTGCGGACGGGCCGCTCATCGTCGCGTCCGGCAGCGCTGCCCATCTCGAACGTGCCGCCGGGGATGAGCACCATCTGGGCGCCGCCCGCCGTGGTGACGACGTACGGCGCCTGGCCGGTCCCGGCGGGGCCGGCATCGTCCTGGCAGGACGCCAGCGTCAGCGCAGCGAGCGCGGCGGTCAGGGGCGCGGCCCAGGCCTGGGGCTTCCGGAAAGGCACGCTTAGGGTTCCTGCGTCGGCACGGGGGCCCAGTCGGGTTCCTTGTTGCAGCGGCCGTCTTCCGTGATGGGCGTCCAGCAGTTCGTGGTCGCGGCGTCGGCCACGCAGATGTCCCAGCCGGCGGCCTTGACACCGACGATTTCGGGAGCCAGGCCCAGGCGCTTCTCGGCCGGTCCGCGGCTGAAGGCGACGTACCGCCCATCGGGCGACCAGTCGATGTGGTAGATCTTCATCGGCTTGGCGCTCGTGACCACGTCGCGCGGGTTCACGACCTTGGGCTCGAGCCCGGAGAAATCCAGGTCGCCGATGCGCAGGACCCAGTCGTCGGGCCCCCAGGCCACGCGCCGGCCGTCGGGGCTGATGTCCGGCCGGCACCCGGGGATCTTCAGGTCGACCACCTTCATCCCGTTGGCCTCGATGGCCAGGATGGTGTGCTTGTACCCCATCCCGCCGTGGACCGTGGCGAGGAACCACCGGCCGTCGGGCGACCAGCAGAGATTGTACAGGTGATACAGGTCCTTGTTCGGGTGCTCGGTGTGCCGGCCGGTGGCCAGGTCGTAGACGACGATGCCTTTGGTGGCGTAATCGAGATAGCAGAATTTATCGAACTCGCCCTTGAGGTAGGCGATGGCCTTGCCGTCGGCCCGCCAGCACGGCTGCCGGGCGTTCCGGGCAACGAGCGTCCGGCCGGTGCCGTCCAGGTTCATCAAGTAGACGCTGCGGACCATCGCGTCGCCCCGGCCTTCGTCGGCGACGAAGCAGAGGCGGGTGCCGTCGGGCGACACGTGCGGGTACAACTCGTGCACGTCGGGCGTCTGCGTCAGGTTGACCGGGGCCGAGCCGTCGGCGTTGACCATGACGAGGTCCCAGTTGCCGTCATGGAAGGTCTCGTACACGATCCGATAGGGCGCCCGCGCGAGGGCCGACCGCAGGTCCGCCGGGCCGGTCGCCTCCTCGCTTCCGAGGACGCCCGCGACGGCCAGCAGCGAGGCGACCGTTCCCGCCGCCACGCCGAGGCCGGCCCGCGCCATCCGCCTTCCTGCCATGGTCACCGCTCCCTCCCAGAATGTTCCCCCCGCCCTTCGCCGCCTGCCGACCGGGCCGGGCGCCAACACCAGGAATGTAAGCCCCCGCGGGACCGACCTCAAGGGGAATCGGGCGCTACGGGAAGGCAGGGCCGCCCATCCGGCGCGAAAAGCGAACTTCGGCCGCCTTTTCCGCGGATGAGAGCCATTTGCGTGTATAATAGCGTAGCCGGCGCGGCCGCTGTGGCCGGGCCGGGAGGGGTAGGAAGTCCGAGGGACCGACATGCCTGGACGTTTCCTCCGGGATGGCTCGTTTTGCGCGTTCGTGGTCCTCGCGCTGCTGGCTGCGGCAGGTTCGTGTGCATTCGGCCAGGTGCCCAGCCGGCCCAACATCATTATCGTCATGACCGACGACCAGGGCTGGGGCGACACGGGGTACAACGGCCATCCGAATCTCCTGACGCCCAACCTCGACACGATGGCGTCGGCCGGCCTCCGCTTCAACCGCTTCTACTGCATCGGCCCGGTGTGCAGCCCGACCCGCGCCGCCCAGATGACCGGCCGCCATTACGACCGGATGAACATCAACACGGCCAACGACGGCCGCATGCTCAACGCCGAAATCACCCTGGGCGAACTGGCACAGACCCAGGGATACCGGACCGGCCACTTCGGCAAGTGGCACCTGGGCACACTGACCAGGGACCTGAGCGACTCGAACCGCGGCGCGCCGGACAACCAGGCCGAGTACTCCCCGTCCTGGACCAACGGCTTCGACACCTGTTTCTCGACCGAGGCCAAGGTCCCCACCTACTGGAACGATACCGGAAGCGAAAGTTACAACAACTACGGCACCCGGTACTGGACGGGGCCGGGCCAGTCCATCGACACCACTTCCCTGCCGCCCGAGATCCGCGGCGACGATTCCAAGGTCGTCATGGACCAGACCCTGGCGTTCATCGGCGACGCCCTCGCCGGCGGCGAGCCGTTCCTGGCCGTCAACTGGTTCCACACCCCCCACAAACCCGTCGTCCTGGACCCGGAGTACCAGGACGCGTACGCCGGCTTCTCGGGCGAGGAGTTGGACTACTACACCGCCCTCTCGGCCATGGACGCCCAGGTCGGCCGACTGCGCGAGTACCTGCGCGACCCCAACGGCGACGGCGACACCAGCGACAGCATCGCCGACAACACGCTCATCATCTTCACCGCGGACAACGGCCCGGAGAACAACAACGCCGGCGCCGCCACCGAGCAGTCCACCATCGGCGACCCCGACGGCCCGGGCGGCGACGACCCGATCGACCTGCGCGGACGCAAACGCGACGTGTACGAGGGCGGCGTCCGCGTACCCGGCATCATCGAGTGGGCCGGGCAGATTATGCCCGGCATCAGCGACACCCCCGTCTGCGGGCCGGACATCCTCTCGACGCTGCTTGATATCTGGAACATCTCGATGCCCGACGCCCGGCCCATGGACGGGCAGAGCATCGCCCCCGTCCTCTTCGAGGGCCAGACCGTGCGCGGCAGCACGATCAGGTTCCAGTACCTGGGCGACAAGGCCATCGCGGATGACCAGTACAAACTCGTCGACACCGGCACCGGCTGGCAACTCTTCGACATCGTCGCCGACCCCGAAGAATCGACGAATATCTATAACCAGAGCGCCGCCACGCAGGCCGTCGGCGACGCCCTCAAGGCCGACTTCAACGCCTGGACCGCCACCGTCACGGCCTCCAGCGGCGGCGCCGACTACCGCACGTACATCGCCTCGGCCGCCGCCGTCCACGGCCCCGGCACGCCGCCCGGCGGGGGCGACCCGGGAGAACCCGTCACCCTCATCGACGACCCGTTCAACGGCTCGGTCGTGGCCGATTCCGACGGCGCCGGCGCCGTGGGCGGCGGCTTCAACTTCCAGGCCAACAGCGGCGCGGCCGGCAACATGACCGCCGTCGAGAGCGGCGGCGCCGCCACCGTGACCGTGGCGGGGGGCAACACCGCCAACGGCGGCCTCGTCAGCGCCGCCGCCTTCGACGCCGCCGCCCAGGACGCCTTCCGCATGACCTTCGAGATCCTCTCGGTCGGCTCGCTTCCCACGAGCAACGGCCACTTTCTGGGCCTGGCCGACACCGACCTCCAGACCGGCGTCACCTTCTTCCGCGACGCCACGGCCACCAAGAACTTCGGCTTCGTCTTCTTCGGCGACGAGGCGAAGACCGGCAGCGGCGGCGGATTCGGCCTCGTCAAGGATGATATCGGTTCGCCCGGCGCCGACGTCATCTTCGCCTCCGCCGACGTGACGTCGGACTCGTACCTCGACGGCTTCACCGCCTCGTTCACCCTCGACGCCGACGGCTGGTACTACGAGGTCGCGGGCCTCTCGGGCGGCACGCACACCGGCGCGGGCCTCTGGACCGCCGCCGGCCTGGCCTCAACGTTCTACACCGATTACTTCGACGCACAGGAATATATCGTCACCAGTTACCAGAGTTCCGATTCCGTCACGTACGGACGCCTCCTGGTCGAGTCGGTCGACTCGCGGCCGAACACCAGCCCCAATCCGGGCGACCCGCTGAACGTGGACATCATCACGAACGCCCCCGCCGACCTGGCCGAGGGCGGCCTGGAGAGCGACACCGCCGTCCGCCTGATCGTCGAACGGCAACTCGCCACCCTCCCCAACGATTTAGCCAGCGACTCCGACGGCACACCCGGCGCGTACACCGACACGGCCGCCATGCCGGGCGGCACGCTCGCCGCCGGCACGGTCGTCGAGAGTTACCTCGTCCACTGCGACCCCGTGGCCGCGGACCTTTACGTCGACATGACTATGACATTCGAGCACGACATCCTCGGCGTCATCGCCGACTCCCAGAAACTCGTCGACAGCGATTTCCTGGCCTACCGCGACCCGGCGTTCGACGGCGCCGGCAGCCTTCGCGGCGCCCTCGAGAGCCAGGACGGCGGCTGGATCATCGGACCCGACGGCCGGACCATCGACCTGGCGTTCCGCGTCGGCGCCACCGGCCTTGACCAGGTCCGCATCCTGACCGAGGCCCCGCTTCAGTTCGTCCTCGTCCTGCCCGTCCTCGCCTGGGACGCCGCCGCGGACGACTGGGACGAGGCCGACGCCTGGAAAACCCGCGACGGCACGCCCGCCGGCCCCTTCCCCAACACCACCATCCACGCCGTCATCGATAACGGCGGGACCGTCCAGGTGGGCGGCGACCGCAGCGCCCGCACCCTGACCGTCGCCGACGGCACGGTGGACGTGCTCGCTGGCCAGAGCCTCGCCGTCGGCGGCGCGGTGAACGTGGCCGCGGACGGCGCGCTCGCGGTCCACGGCACGCTGGCGGTGGGCACGGCGGGCTACGCCACGACGTCCACCGTCGCCACGCCCATCCAGGGCGGCGGCACGGGCATCCTTTCGCTCGGCCAGAACGCAACCATGAGCGCCGACGGCGGCCTCCGGAACTTCGCCGCCATCCACCTGGACCAGGCCGCACACCTCACCACCGGCGAGACCAACAACCTCACCCAGGCCCTGGCCCTCGGCACGGACGCCGTCCTCGACCTCACCAGCGGCAACCTCATCGTCGATTACGCCACCCCGCCCACCGGCGACTATAGCACCGAGTTCCTGGCCATCGAGACGCTGGTCAAGTCCGGTTTCCAGGACGGCCCGCTGGGCTACTGGGACGGCCCGGGCATCCAGTCGAGCGCCGCGGCGGCCAGCGGCGACCAGTCGACGACCCTGGCGACCTTCGACAACGCCGGCCCCGGCGGCGGCAAGACCAACCTCGAGGGCGAGCTGGTCGACGCCACGAGCGTCCTGGTCAAGTACGCCTGGTACGGCGACATCAACCTGGACGGCGTGGTGGACTTCAACGACTACAACATCATCGACAACACGTTCCTGAGCGGCGTGACGACGGGCAAGCACTGGCAGGA
>JADHXV010000044.1 GCA_016782785.1 Planctomycetota bacterium
ACCGCCTCGGTGTACGCCGCGCCGTCCAGGTAACCGTAGTGCGGGTCGGTGCGGTCGAAGTCGATGTGCTCGGCGAAGCCGATCTCCGTGAGCCCGGCCGCCAGCGCCGCCTCGCACATCTCCAGGATGGAGCCGTGGCCGTCGGCGCTGTGCGTCGAGTGCAGGTGGTAGTCGGTGGTGATCATGGGGCGAATGTATTCTGCGCGGTGGGTCTCCGCACCCACCGCGCATATCGCTTTGGGTCAAGCGCGGCGGGTGCGGAGACCCGCCGCGCAAGCCACGACCGCCGCGCGATATCTACAGCGACCGGCCGACGGCCTCGGCAACCTTGCGGCACGAGGCGACGAGCCGCCCGAACGCCTCGGGCGTGATGGACTGCGCGCCGTCGACCAGCGCGTTCTCCGGGTCGGGATGGACCTCCAGCAACAGGCCGTCGGCCCCCGCCGCCACCGCCGCCCGGCTGACCGGTTCGACCAAGTCGGCCCGGCCGGTGGCGTGGCTCGGGTCGGCGATGACCGGCAGATGGGTCATGTGCTTCAGCGCCGGGATTGCCGCCACCGAAAACGTGAACCGCGTGGCCCGCTCGAACGTCCGGATGCCGCGCTCGCACAGGATGACCTGCTTGTTGCCGCACGCCAGCACGTACTCGGCCGCCAGCAGGAACTCCTCCAGCGTGGCGCTCATGCCGCGCTTCAGGAGGACGGGCTTGGCGGCCCCGCCGACGGCCGCCAGCAGGGCAAAGTTCTGCATATTTCGCGTGCCCACCTGGAGCACGTCGGCGTACCGGGCCACGAGCGGCACGTGCTCCGGCGCGACCACCTCCGTGACGATGGCCAGGCCGGTGGCCTCGCGGGCCTCGGCCAGGAACTCCAGGCCCTGCTCGGCCAGGCCCTGGAAGGCGTACGGGTCGGTCCGAGGCTTGAACGCCCCGCCGCGCAGGCCCACGGCCCCGGCCTCGCGGACGGCCGCGGCGATCTCCAGGAGGCTCGCCCGGTCCTCCACCGCGCACGGCCCCGCGATGAGCGCCACGCGGTCGGCGCCCACGCTGCCCGTGCCCAGGGGGATGACCGTCGGCTCGGGCCGGGCCTCGCGCGAGGCGATCTTGTACCGGGCCAGAACCGGGATGACCTTCTCGACGCCGGGGGCCACGGCCAGCCGCTCGGCCGACTTCAACCGCTCGTCGCCCACGCACGCGACGACGGTCCGCTCGGTCCCCTGGATGACGTGCGGCGCCAGGCCCATCTCCTCGACGCGGTCCATCACGTGCCGGACCTGCTCCGGGGTTGCCTTGGGTTGCATGACCACGATCATGGGCGTGCCTCCTTGTCGCTCGGGGCTCGCGGGTCCGGACGCCCCATGAAAAAAGGCTCCGGACCCGCGGGCCCGAAGCCTTGACCGTTCGCAACGTCTCGCCTACGGCAAGGCGCGGGCCCTGGAGCCGAAGTCAAACCAGAACCACCCCGCGGCCGCCCAGCCGCCGCCGGCCACGCGCTCCGCCGGGATGGTCGTGGCTCTCGAATCCATGGACCGTATGCCTTGCCCACTGTGGGTATGGAGAGTATACGTGCGCGGCTGGCCGTGTCAAGCAGGAAGGGGGTTTGGGACGAAGGGCAAAACCTCTTGCCCGCCGCCGCCGTGCGGCGTATGGTGGTAAGAGCCTATCTGAAGACACGGAACGCGAGCAACCCAACGTATGGCCACGCCCAAGCGACCGCGCGTGCTCGTCGTCGAAGACGAGCCCGACATGAACAACCTGCTGGCCGACGTCCTCTCGGCGTTCGAGATGGAGCCGATCCAGGCGGCCGACGCCCAGCAGGCCCTGGAGGTTCTGGACCGCGAGCCGGTCGACGCCATCCTCCTGGACCTCATGCTGCCCGGCCTCAGCGGGTACGAACTGTGCCGGCGCCTCAAGACCGCCCGCCGGACGCAGACCATCCCGATCCTGATCCTGACGGCCCTGGATCGTCAGCCGAACCGCCGCAGCGCCTACCTGGCCGGCGCCGACGACTACATGACGAAGCCGTTCGCACCCGACGCCCTCATCACCCGGCTCCGCGCCTGCATGGACGCCGCCGGCCGCACCCAGGCGGCCGCCAGTTGCCTGAGCCTGACCATCGAGCCGGACGGTTCGCTGGAAGACCTGGGGGCGCTGAACGTGCTTGCCACCTCGCTCTACTGCCGGAGCGACCTGGCGCCGGAGATCGTCGAGGCGGTCCGGCAGCAGTTGTCGTCCGTGGCCGAGGCCGCCGGACAGTGGGCCGCCGACCACGGCGGAAAGCCGCCGCTTCGGCTGACGATGACGCTGGACGGCGAGCGGCTGCGCCTGCGGTTCGAGCCGACCTCGGCCGACGCCGAACCGTTCCTGGCCAAGCGCCTGGCCCCCGGGGGCGCCGTGCCGTCCATGCTCATCGACGCCGGGGCCATCGACCAGGCCGACCGCGACGGCGAAACGATCGTCTTCGAGAAGGCCCTGCCCAGGGAGTAGCGCAACAGCAATCCGGCACAAAGGCATTAGAAACAGCAACGGCGAGATTCTTCGGCCCCGCGTGCGGGGCCTCAGAATGACATCCGGTGCGGCGCGCGGGCGCTCGCGGCCAGCCCTGAGCGCCAGCGAGGGGCCCAGGCCCATCGATCGGAGCGACAGGCCTCAATGCCCGCCGCCGTTGGCCTCGCGCGCGGGGCTGAACTCGGACGGCACGGTAAAGAAGAGCCGCGACCCCTCGCCCAGGGTCGACTCGTAGTTGATGGTCCCGCCCCACGACTCCACCAGCCGCTGGGCCGTCGAGAGGCCCAGGCCCATGCCGGCGACGTTGCCCGTGAACGTCTCTTCGAGTTGCGAGAAGGCCGAGAAGATGGTGTCGCGCTGGGCCACCGGCACGCCGGGGCCATTGTCGCGGACCGAGACCTCGAGGTGGCGACCCTCGACCTCGGTGGCGGTCACCCGGACCTCGACGGGCTGCTTGTCGCCGAACTTGACGGCGTTGTCGAGGAGGTTGTCGACGACGATAAAGAGGAGTTCCTCGGGGGCGCGGGCGCGGGGCAGGTCGGCCGGCACGTCGATCGTCCACACCACGCGCCGGTCGCGGTACCGTTCGGCGATGCGGTCGCGGACGCGCGGCACGAGGTCGCCCACGGCCACCAGTTGGCCCGCGCGTTCCAGTTCGGTGGCCGTCAGGCCCGCGTACGAGAGGACCTTCTCGACCAGGTCGGAGAGTTCCTTGACCTTGACGAGCGAGATGCGGACCGCCTCGGCCATGGCGGGGGGCACCTCGCCGTAGCGGCCCTGGTCGATGAGGCTCAGGTACCCGCCGACGATCGTCAGGGGGGTCTTCAGTTTGTGGCTCATGAGCATGAGGAAGTCGCGTTTCAGTTTCTCTTTGCGGCGCATCTCGGTCACGTCGCGGAACACCAGGGCGGCGTTGTGCAACTGGCCGCCCGGCCCCATGATGCGGGTGTACCGCCCCGCCAGGTACCGCGGCGACCCGCGATCCTCCTGCGCCAGTTCCACGGTGACGGCCTTCGAGGTCATCTGCCGAAGGGCCTCGAGCGACGGCTCGACCTGGAAGGTGGAGAGGACGTCGGCGAGGTCGCGGCCGACCAGGTCCTCGTCGGCCCGGTCCAGGAGTTCGGCGGCGCGGCGGCTGATGGTCTCGACGCGCCACCGCCCGTCGGCAATCACGATGCCGTGCGAGAGGTCCTGGATGACGGCGTGAAACTTCTCGCGCTCCGCCAGCATCGAGCGGTAGTACTTGATGGCCAGCAGGCTCTTGACGCGGGCCAGCAGTTCGCCGCGGTCAAACGGCTTGGAGATGAAATCGTCGGCGCCCGCCTCCAGGCCGCGGATGCGGTCCTCGGTCTCCTTCAGGGCCGTCACCATGATGATGGGGATGACGGCGGTGGCCTCGTCGGCGCGGAGGCGCCGGCAGACCTCGAAGCCGTCGATCTTGGGCATCATGATATCCAGCAGGATGAGGTCGGGCTTTTCGGCCTGGACCTTCTCGAGCGCCTCCTGGCCGTCGTTGGCCGCCACGGTCTCGTAGCCGGCCGCCTGGAGGTTGCGCTCGAGGAGTTTGACGTTGGCGGGGTAGTCGTCGACCACCAGGATCTTGCCGCGCACCTTTTCGGGTTCGTCAGCCATGGGCAGCCTCGCGATCGTTGGGTGAGGGCGCCGGGCCGGGCGGCGCCGCCTTGGCCGGGGCGCCGGGGTCGGCCGCGGTCACCAGGTCCCTCAGGAGCGTGACGACGAAGGTGCTGCCCCGGCCGAGTTCGCTGGCGACGTGGATGTCGCCGCCGTGGAGCCGGACCAGCCGGCGCACGAGCGCCAGGCCCAGCCCCGTGCCCTCGTGCCGGCGGGTCAGCGACGCATCCACCTGCGTAAACTCGTCAAAGATGTCGTCCCGGTCCTCGGGGGCGATGCCGGCGCCGGTGTCGGCCACCTCGATGCGGACGAGTTCCTTTTCGAGGCGGGCCCGGACGGTCACGCGGCCGCCCGCGTCGGTGAACTTGATGGCGTTGGAGAGCAGGTTGTAGAAGACCTGGCGGAGTTTGGTGGCGTCACCCGTCAGTTCGAGCGGCCGGGGATCGACGTCGGCCGTCATCTCCACGCCGCGCCGCTGCGCCAGGCCGCGCGTCACGCGCAGGACCTCGTCCACCAGGCCCGCCAGGTCGCACGGCTCGAGCACCAGGTCCATGGCGCCCGATTCGAGTTTCGTGAAGTCCAGGACATCGTTGATCAGGCGCAGGAGTTGCTGGCCCGCCTGGTGGATATCTTCGGCGAACTCGCGCTGCTCGGCGGTGGGCGGACCGGCCAGGCCGTCGCGGATGGCCTCGGCAAAGCCGATGATGGCATGCAGGGGCGTGCGGAGTTCGTGGCTCATGTTGGCCAGGAACTGGCTCTTGAAGCGGTTCCGGCGCTCCAGTTCGATGTTGGCCTGGCGGAGTTCGGCGTACGTGATGCGGAGGTGGTGGGCCATGTCGCGAAAGGCGGCGGCCAGGTCGCCGAGTTCGTCGCGGCTGCGGATGTCGACGTCGGCCTCCAGGTCGCCCTCGCCCAGGCGCCAGGCAGCGTCGGCCAGGGCGTGCAGCGGCCGGGCCAACTGGTGCCGGATGAAAATGCCCACCAGCACCAGCAGGACGGTCGCCAGGCCGCCCGCCGTCACGGCAAACCCCCGCTCCCGCGCCGTGTCGGCGGCGCCATAGAGCCAGGCCGTCAGCAGCGCCACGACGGCGGCGCTCGCCAGGACGTAGAGCAGCAGTTTCGTCGTCAGCCTGAGGCGTCGCATCGCGCCTCCATGCAAGTTCCGCGCAGCTCGTGCGGGCCGCGCAGCTCGTGCGGGCCGCGCAGCTCGTGCGGGCCGCGCAGCACATGTTCCTTGTTTGTCATTCTGAGGGCCGCCTTGGCGGCCCGAAGAATCTCGCCTTGGTCTTGGCCGTTTCGTCCTTCGCACGGCGAGATTCTTCGTCGGCCTGACGGCCTCCTCAGAATGACACGCTGCGGCATCTCGGGTTCTCGCGCGGCCCGTACGGGCCCGGGGGACGCGCCCGCGCTCCTCCCGGCCCGTACGGGCCGGGCCACACGCACCCGCGCGCCACACCACAGATGGCGATCACGCGTCGGCCGCGTCGCCGGCGGTCCGGCGGGCGGCCAGGCGGCTCCGGATGTACTGCTCGAACGTCGGCAGGCCCTCGTCGGCCCACCGGCGTTCGATGCGGCTTTTGAGGTCGGCGTTGGCCCGGATAAGCGCCGCGACGGCCTCGCGTTCGGCGTCGCCGACCACCTCCAGCAGCCGCTGGTCGTGGCAATCGACCGTCAGCACCCAGTCGCCCGTCTCGGCCACGCGGTCGAGACCGAGTTTCATGTGCGGGAACGCGGGGTTGCCCAGGCGGAGGCGCAGGCGCGTGCACTCGGGCGGCGGGACGTCGGCCGGCGTCCGCTCGAACGCCTCGCCGGCGGCGAGGTCGGCCAGCGTCTCGCCCGGCGGCCACTGGAGCCGATCGCGGACCCGCTGGGGCGGCTCGCCCTGGCCGTACGCTTCCTCCAGGTAGATGCGGACAGCCTTCTCGAAGGCCGCGCGGGTGATGTTGTTCGGGTCCGGCAAGGGTTGTCCTTCCCGCCCCCCGCAGCGCGCTCCGCTGCGCGTCGCGGCTAAAAGGTACGGCATGTCGCGTCGCGGCTAAAAGGTACGGCATGTCGCGTCGCGGCCAAAAGGTACGCCATGTCGCGTCGCGGCCAAGAAAATCAGCCGAAGCGGTGGAGGACGGCCAGCACGACCAGGTACGCCAGCCACAGGGCGTACGCGGCGGCGGCCAGGCGCATCGGCCAGCGGCGGCCGGAGCGGTGGACCGCGTCAGGTTTTTCCGCCGGGCTTCTCATGGGCCAGTTCATCCACCTTCGGCAAGACGAATTCCTTGGCCAGGATCTTGACGGTCGAGGCGAGCGGCACGGCGACAATCAGCCCGAACAGGCCGAACACCTCGTATCCCACCAGCAGGGCGACCGTCAGCGTGACCGGGTGCAGGCCGACGGCCCGGCCCTGGATGAGCGGCGTCAGGACCCAGCCTTCCAGCGTCTGGACGACGACGAAGACGGCGGCGGCGCCGGCGACCGACCAGCCGCCCGCGCCCAGCCACGCCGCCAGCATCGCCGGCACCATGCCGACGAAGATCGGCAGGTATGGCACGACGCCCGCCAGGCCGGTCGCCACGCCGATGAGGTACCAGTACGGCACGCCGACGATGGCCAGGCCGGCGGCCGTCAGCACGCCCACGACAACACATACCAGGATGCGTCCGCGGAGGAAGGCGTTGACGGCGGCGTCGATCTTCGCGATCACGTCCTCGATGCGGCCTCGGTACTTGCCCGGCAGCCGCTGGTGCACCGCGCCGACCATGCGGTCGAAGGTCATCAGGAAGAAAAACAGGTAGAACGCCGTCAGCCCCACGCCGAACACGAACCCCTGGAGGCTCCAGAGGAACGAGAGGAAGCCGGCGCCGGCCTGCTTGAGGGTCGACAGGGCGTCCTTCAGGAGGCCTTCGCGGGCGTCGGCCGAGACGCCGATGCCCGAAACCAGGCGATCGACCCACGTGCTCTCGCCCGTCTGGAGCCGCTCCGACATGCCGCGCACCCACTCCACCAGGGCCGGCACGTACCCGCGGTCCCACTCGCCGTTGTTGTTGAGGTCCGTAAAGCCGGGCGGCGACTCGCTGGCGGGCTCGCCGATGACCGTGACGCCGAAATCGTACAACTGGGCCAGGAGCGGCGGCACGGCAAAGAGGGCGATCACCACGAACATCGCGACCAGAATCAGGAAGATGAGCGTGGCCGCCAGCCCGCGCGGGATCCGGCGCCGCTCGGCCCACCGCATGACGGGGTTCAGGACGTAGGCGATGGCCAGCGCCACCGCCAGGGGCGCGAGAATCGCGCGGAACCCGAGCGCCAGCGCCACGAGCACGACGGCGCCGACGGCGATGAGGACCTCGGTCCGGTATCGCTGCCACAGGCCAGGCTCAACCTTCGGGGTCGGAGGCATCGTCGTCGCTCCGGGTCAGGTGCAACTCGAAGCCGCGGTCGAACGCCTCGTCGAAGTCGAGGGCGTCGACGAAATCCTCGCGGCGGTCCTCGTCGGTCTTGTGCAGCAGGCCCACCTCGACCATGTTGAAGACGATCGCGCCGATGTCCTCGCTGGAGCGGATGCCCCAACTGTCGAGGACCGCCCGGGCCAGTCGGCCGAACTGGCCGAGCGCGAACTCGGCCATGCCCTCGCACAGTTCCGGCCCGCTGACGTGGCCCACGCGGCCGGCCCGCTGGACGGTGTACCCGAGGGCCTCGCTGACGAAGATGTAGGCGTCGCGGGCGTAGCGCCGGTCGGCGGCCAGGATTCTGTCGAGCAACTCGTCGGGCGATTTGCGTTCGGGCATGGCAGACTGCTCCCGCGCGGCCCGTACGGGCCGGGCCACACAAGGGCCCCTACTCCTCCGCCGCCGCGTGGTCGGCCTGGAGGGCCTTGGTCTGGTCGATCATGGCCTCGACGGCGGCCGCTTCCACGCGTTCGGCAATCCGATCGTACTGGCCGATGGCGCGGTCTTCGACGCGCTCGGCCAGGTTCGTGAAGTCCGGCGTCGGGCAGCCGAGCAGCCGGGCCACCTTCTCGGGGTACCGCGGCAGGATGGGGCCCAGGTACGCCGCCAGCAGGCGGACGCCGTTCAGGACGGCCGTCAGCGCCGTGCGGGCGCTCTCGGGGTCGGCCTTGGCGGTCTCCCAGGGCCGGGTGGCTTCGGTGTACTGGTTGAGGCGGTCGGCCTCGGCGGTGATGGCGCGGACGGCCGAGGCGTACTCGCAGGCCTCGTAGGCGTCGCCGATGGGTCCGGCGGCGGCCTGGATGGCGGCGAGCATGGTCCGGGCGCCCGAGTCGAGGCGGCCCAGGCGGTTCTCGAGCCGCTTCGCCAGGAGGCCCGCGCTTCGGCTGGGCAGGTTGGCGAAGTTGCCCACCAGGTCCTTGTTGACGCGGGCGATGAAGTCCTGGAGGGAGAGGTCGAGGTCCTCGGTGCCCGGCCCCAGTTTGCACGCGTAATAGTACCGCAGGAACTGCGGGTCCAGGTGGGCCAGGTACGTGCGTGCGTTGATGAAGGTGCCGCGGCTCTTGCTCATCTTGGTGCCATCCACGGTCAGGAAACCGTGGACCCAGATGCGGTTGGGCATGCGGAAGGACGCGCCCGCCAGCATGGCCGGCCAGTACAGGGCGTGGAAGTAGAGGATGTCCTTGCCGATGAAGTGATAGAGTTCCGCCTCGTCGGAGACCCAGTAGTCGTCCAGGCGGCGGCCTTCGCGCTTGCACCAGTTCTCGGTGCTGGCGATGTAGCCGATGGGGGCGTCCCACCACACGTAGAAATATTTGTCTTCGGTGCCGGGAATCTTGAAGCCCCAGTACGGGGCGTCGCGCGTGAAGTCCCAGTCCAGCAGCCCTTCCTTGAACCACTCCTGGAGTTTGGCGACCACGTGGGGGTGCAGGTGGTCCGGGCTGACCCACCGGCGGAGCATCTCCTCGTAGGCCGTGACGAGGAAGAAGTAGTGCTCGCTGGAGCGCCGCGACGCCGGCCGGCCGCACTGCGCGCACCGCGGGTCGGCCATGTCGACCGGGCTGTACGCCGAGCCGCAGACCTCGCAACTATCGCCGTACTGGTCCTTGGCGCCGCAGCGCGGGCACGTGCCGCGGATGTACCGGTCGGGCAGGAAGAGGCGGCACTCGTCGCAGTACGCCTGCTCGACGGTGCGGGTCTGGATATGGCCCTTGTCGCGCAGGCGGTGGAAGAACGTCTCGGCCAGGGCGCGGTTCTCGTCGGAGTGCGTGGTGTAGAAGTTGTCGAAGCCGACGTCGAAGTCGGCGAAGTCGCGGGCGTGCTCGCCGTGGAACCGCTGGATAAGTTCCTCGGGGGCCACGCCCTCGGCCTGGGCGCGGAGCATGATCGGCGTGCCGTGCGTGTCGATGGCGCACATGTACCGGCAGTCGCGTCCGCACGACTTGTGGTAGCGGGCCCAGATATCGGCCTGCAGATATTCCACAAGGTGGCCGATGTGAATGGGACCGTTGGCGTACGGCAGGGCGGCGGTGATGAGGATGTGCCTGCTCATGGAGTTCCCATGCTGCGTGTCCGTCGGCGCCTGTCGTCCGGGTTCCGGCTACGCGCCCGCCGGCCGGCCGGTGCCGGATTGGCCGGCGGACTCGCCGCCGCCCCCCGGTCCGCGGCCCTTGTTGCGTGAGCGTCGCCGGCCGCGGCGGCTGCGTTTCGAGCGTCCCGAGGCACCTTCGGCCGCGTCGCCCTTCCGGTCGGCGTCGGGCTTGGCGGCCTCGGGGCGATCGGGCTTGGCGGCCTCGGGGCGATCGGGCTTGGGCGTTTCGCGTTCGGGGGCCGGGGCGAGCGAGGCCTTGCCGGCGTCGCGGGCGGCGCGGGCGGCGCGTGCGGCCGCGGCCGGATCGGGCGCCTCCTCGGGCGGCATGAGGCTCTCGACGGGCACGTTGACGCGCGTGCCGGAATCGAGCAGGACGCCGACGATCTGCGTGACGATGTCGGTGTCGACGACCTTGCCCTTGCCGGCGGGCGTGCCGACCTCGGTGTTGCGTCGCGGCAGGTTCTTGGCCAGTTCCTTGTACGTGTTGTGCTCGAAGCGGAGGCAGCACATGAGGCGTCCGCAGCGGCCGGAGATCTTGGCCGGGTCGAGCGTGGCCTTCTGGACCTTGGCCATCTTCATCGAGACCGGTTCGAGTTCGCGCATGAACGCGCGGCAGCAGAGGGGCCGGCCGCAGCGCTCGTAGTCGCCCAGGAGACGGGCCTCGTCGCGGACGCCGATTTGCCGCATCTCGATTCGTGTCTGGAACTCGCGGGCCAGGTCGCGGACCAGGGCCCGGAAGTCGACCCGCGTCTCGGCCACGAAGAAGAAGATGATGCGGTCGCCGCCGAACAGGTGCTCGACGCCCACAAGTTTCATGGGCAACTTGCGTTCGGCGATCTTCTGCCGGCAGAAGTCGAACTCGCGTTCGGCGTCCTGCTCCAGGTGCCGCTCGTCGATCTCGTCGGCGTGGGTGACCAGGCGGAGCACCTCGCCGCGGAACTGGAGGTCGCCGGTGCCGCCGTGCGCGTCGTCGCGGTCGAGCCACCGGCAGACGATCGTGCCGATCTCGATGCCGCGGTCCGACCGGACCACGGCCCGCTGGCCGCGACGCCACCGCCCGAGCGTGTAGGCGAACCGCCCGAGCAGCCCCATCTGGCCGTAGCGGATGACCAGGGTGGGCCGCTCCACCTTGGCTTGGGCAGTCTGGGCCGCCGGCTGGCCTTCGTCGGCCGGTTGACCTTCGTCGGCCGGTTGACCTTCGGCGACCGGTTGACCCTCGCCGGCCGGTTGACCTTCGTCGGCCGGTTGACCTTCGGCGACCGGTTGACCTTCGTCGGCCGGTTGACCTTCGGCGACCGGTTGACCTTCGGCGGCAGCGCCCTCGGCGCCAGACGCATCGGCCGGTGCCGGCGCATCGGCCGGCTGGTCCGGCGCGGCTTCATCCGCAGCGGAGGCGTTGTCGGGGTCGGGCGGCGCCTCGCCGGCGGCCGGGCCGGAGGGCGGCTCGGGCGGCGCGGCGGCGTCGGCGGGCGCATCCGAAGGAATCAGTTTCTCGTCCATATCGGTCACGTATACCTCGGCGCCCGATGTCGGGCGCGCCAAGTTCAACGGGTTCAAGGGTCAGGAGCGGGCAATTGTAGCGGGTTGAGGCGGCAGGTTCAATGGTTTCGGGCGGGCGGGCAAAAGAGCGGGCCGGAAGCCGTTCGCCGCGTCGGCTTCCGGCCGCCGTAGCATTCGGGCCTCTGCCGTCGTCTTACTCGGCAGACATGGCTTCCATGAGGGCGCGTTCGGCGTCGGACTGGCCGGTTCGCGAGCCGGCCGAACCCATGAGCAGCGGGCGCGCGGCGTCGAAGTTGCCGGCGACGAATTCGAGGTACCCCATCAGGAACGTGTACTCGTGGCCCCGGGCGCCCCGGCCGGCCTCGCGTTTCACGTCCGTGTAGATGCGGCGGACCATCTCCACATCGGAGAAGACGGCCTTGGGGTCGGGCGCATGCTTGGCCCAGTCGGGATGCTCGCCCAGGCCGCGCCGAAGCACCAGGGCCGCCTGAAGGTACATCCGGCCGGCCAGCAGGGCGTTGATGCGGCCGAAGAAGGCGGCGGGCCGGTCCGGCTCCAGGGCCACGCCGGCGGCATAGAGGGCCTCGGCCTGGCCGTACACGCCGCGTTTCATGGCATCGTGAGCGCGAAGGACGTAGGCCGCGTAGCCCGACTCCGGCCGGGTCGGCACGGGGAGCGGCAGCTCCCGCCGTTCGGGCAGTGGCGGTTCGTCGCCCTCCTCGCCGGGCAAGGCGACATCGGCCCACGGCGGCAAGCCGGCGGCAGGCAGCGTCTCGGCGGCGCCGAGGCCGAACGGCTGCTGGGCGGCGAACTCGTCCTCGTCCTGAGGCAGCCAGGGCTCCGGCCGCTCGGGGCCCGTGTCCAGCCCGTACTCGAGCCGGTAGGCTTCGTCGAGCCCGGCCGCTTCGGGCGGCTGGCCAGAGTCCTGGTCGGTGCGGAAGAGGTTCATCGGGTCGGTCCGGAACTGCTTCTTGAAGGCGTCGTACGGGCTTTCGAGGCGGTCGGCCTCTTCGGCGGCGGCAGCGGCGGCGGCCTCTTCCTCGTGGCGCGGCGGTTCCGGCAGGCCGAGGCCCTCCAGCCGACGCATGTCGGTGATGCCCAGCGGCGTCTCGGCGTAGCCGGTGTTGAACGCCGGGGCGGCCGTTTCGAGCGCCGCCAGCCTCCGCACTATTTCGGGCGTGACGCCGGTCCAGCCGCCGGGCCCGGTGAAGATGTTGCCCGGGGCCTGGAGCGGCTCGGTGTACGGGATGACGTTGTAGTTGGGGGAGACGCGGCGAATCTGATCCTCGGTCCGCGGGTACCGGAACCGGAGTCCCGCGGTCTGCGCCGTGGTCACGCTCTCGGTCTCGGAGAAGTACGGCGCCGTGTACCCGTACTCCAGGTTCGTGCCGAGGTCTGCCACGCCGAACGAGTCGCGCTGGAAGTTGCTCAGCCGGGCCGACGGCAGCGACTCCGACAACTGGCTGCCCGTGGCGCCGTACGGCGAGGACCCGTGGAACGACTTGCCCAGCCGCAGGTTCCCCGTCACCCCGAGGTTCCCGGGAAGCGGCGCGCCGTACCGGTACGGGTCCGCCTGCTGCGGCGGGCCGTAGCGAAGGGCCCCGCTTGGGATGTACGTGGGGCTTGTATACCGCAGGTCGTAGCGGAGCGGCGTGTAGTACTGGCCGTGGGCGGCCTGGACGGCGAAAACGCCGGCCACCAGGGCCGCGGCGGTCACGACAACGGTCAGGCGTTTCATAAGTCACCTCCCCCCGCCGACAGGGCGGGTGCAACGTGGATCGTCTACTCTATCGACATCCGGCCTCGGCTTTCCTTCCCTAATTATACCCCGTCGCGGGGGGAAGAGGAAAGGTTCCTCCTGAATTAGCCGATTCAGGCGCAAGAAAAGCGCAGCGGGCCGGATGACCCGCTGCGCGACGAGGTCAGCCTTTCCGAGCCGCGACCGTGAGGTCGCGGGTACGGTCGAACAGCGACGCAACGTTGGCGCGCCCGCTTGCACGCACCCCGCTTCTTACGAAGCGGGCTCGGGCGCGGCCCGTACGGCCGCGCGGAACTCATCTGCTCTCACATGCTACGTCCCGTTGTGGACGCCGACGGGCTTCTCGGTGCCCGATTCGGACGCCTCGAAGTACAGGTGGCCTTCCTTGACGCTGACGGTGATGGTGTTCTTGCCCTTGTAGGCGCCGCGGAGGAGTTCCTCGGAGATGTGGTCCTCGATGAGGTGCTCGATGGCCCGCCTGAGCGGCCGGGCGCCGAAGTCCGGGTTGAAGCCCTGGTTGATGATGAACTCCTTGGCCTCGTCCGTCAGGACGAGGGCCAGGCTCTGGCTCTTGAGGCGGCCGCGGACCTTCTCGAGTTCGATGTCGACGATGCTCTTCAGGTCGTCCCTCGTCAACTGGCGGAACATGATGACGTCGTCGACGCGGTTCAGGAACTCGGGCCGGAAGTGCCGCTCCACTTCCTTCATCAGGGTTTCCTTGGCCTGCTCGTAGGTGGCCTCGGCGGTCTTTTTGCGGAAGCCCAGGCCGGCCTGGTTCTTGATGATGTCGGAGCCGATGTTCGAGGTCATGATGAGGACCGTGTTGCGGAAGTCGACGCGCCGGCCGAACGAATCGGTCAGGTTCCCTTCCTCCATGATCTGGAGGAGCATGTTGTAGACGTCGGCGTGGGCCTTTTCGATTTCGTCGAGCAGCAGGACGCTGTAGGGGCGGCGTCGGATGCGTTCGGTCAACTGGCCGCCCTCTTCGTAGCCCACGTACCCGGGCGGGGCGCCCACCAGGCGCGACACGTTGTGCTTCTCCATGTATTCGGACATGTCAATCTGGATGAGGGCGTCCTCGTTACCGAACATGAACTCGGCCAGGGCCTTGGCCAGCAGCGTCTTGCCGACGCCCGTGGGCCCCAGGAAGATGAACGACCCCATCGGCCGGCGCGGGTCCTTCAGGCCGCTTCGGCTGCGCCGGAGGCTGCGCGAGATGGCCGAGATCGCCTCGTGCTGGCTCACCACGCGCTTGTGCAGTTCGTCCTCCATCCGCAGCAGCCGCTCCATCTCTTCGCTTTCGAGGCGCTGGAGCGGCACGCCGGTCATGCGGCTGACGACCTCGGCCACGACCTCCTCGTCGACGATGCCCTCGACCTCGTGGCCTTCCTCGCGCCACTGGGCCAGCAGTTGGGCCTTCTTGACGCCCAGTTCCTCCACGCGGTTCCGGAGCACCGCGGCGCTCTCGTAGTCCGAGGCGACCACGGCCTCTTCCTTGTCCTGGTTGAGGCGTTCGATTTCCTGCTCGATGGCGGTGACGTCGGGCGGCCGGGTCATCGCCCGCAGCCGGACCCGCGCGCCCGCCTCGTCGATCACGTCGATGGCTTTGTCGGGCAGGTACCGGCCGGAGATGTACCGCTGCGCGAGGCTGACAGCCATCCCGATGGCCCCGTCGGTGATCTGCACACGGTGGTGGGCCTCGTACCGGTCGCGGAGGCCCTTGAGGATATCGACCGTTTCGTCGGCCGACGGCGGGTCCACGATGATGGTCTGGAACCGGCGTTCCAGGGCGCCGTCCTTCTCGACGTGCTTGCGGTACTCGTCAAGCGTGGTGGCGCCGATGCACTGGATTTCGCCGCGCGACAAGGCGGGCTTCAGGACGTTGGCGGCGTCGATGGCGCCCTCGGCCCCGCCGGCGCCCACGAGCGTGTGCAACTCGTCGATAAAGAGGATGATGTTGCCGGCCCGTCGGACCTCGTTCATGACGGCCTTGATGCGTTCCTCGAACTGGCCGCGGTACTTCGTGCCGGCCACCATCATCGCCAGGTCCATGACGACGATGCGGCGGCCCATGAGGAGTTCCGGCACCTCGTTGCTCATGATCTGCTGCGCGAGGCCCTCGACGATGGCGGTCTTGCCGACACCCGCCTCGCCCAGCAGCACCGGGTTGTTCTTGGTGCGGCGGCAGAGGACCTGGACGACGCGTTCGATTTCCTTGAAGCGTCCGATGACGGGGTCGAGTTTGCCCTCGGCGGCCAGTTCCGTCAGGTCGCGTCCGAAGGAATCGAGGGCGGGCGTCTTGGACTTGCCTCGGCGGCCTTCGGCTTCGGCGGTCTCGCCCTCGGCCTCCATGCTGGCGCCGAGGATGTTGAGGACCTCGGCCCGGACGTCGTCGAGTTTCAGCCCCAGGTTCATAAGGACCTGGGCGGCCACGCCGTCGTGTTCGCGCAACAGGCCCAGCAGCAGGTGCTCGGTGCCCACGTAGTTGTGGCCGAGGTTCCGGGCCTCTTCAATGGCGAACTCGATGACCTTCTTGGCCCGGGGCGTCTGGGGCAGTTTGCCCATCGTGACCATGGCCGGACCGCTCTTGACGATCTTCTCGACCTCCAAACGGATCTTCTTCAGGTCCACCTGGAGGTTGTGCAGCACGTTGGCCGCCACGCCCTGCCCTTCCTTCACCAGGCCGAGCAGCACGTGTTCGGTGCCCACGTATTCGTGGTTGAACCGCTGGGCCTCCTGGTTGGCCAGGGCCATGACCTTGCGGGCGCGGTCGGTGAATCGCTCGAACATGCGTTTGCCTCACATCGTGTTGCGGGGGCGAGAGGGCGGCAGGCACACACCCGAACGCACCCAATCTATCCGTTCGCCCCTATTGTAGCCCACCGGGCAACGGGGTTCAACCCTGGCCCGATTCTCGTGGGCGAAGGGCGGCCCCGCCATCGCGGAGCGAACCTCACCTCTTGGACGTACGGCAACCGCCTCTGTTCTATCGTCAGAATCGGAAAAACCATCCCAGCGAAAACCGGGCCGGAAGCCGCGCCGCAGCCGAATCGCGTGCAACAGACGGGCCGCCGGCTACCGCTCGCGGGTCGGTTCTGCCTGCTCCCCCATGGCCGCCAGTTCCCGCTGAATCCGGAAATCCCAGCGGCCGGCGTCGTCCAGGAACCGGGCCCGCCGCAGATACCGCTCGGCTGCGGCCCGCCGGCCGGAACGGGCCGCCAGGACACCCAGGTGCAGCGTGGCCTCCACGTC
>JADHXV010000045.1 GCA_016782785.1 Planctomycetota bacterium
GAGCCTGGGCATTGCCGAGGCGGCGTTCCGCGAGGCCCGGAACTACGCGGCCGCGCGCGTCCAGTTCGGCCGGCCCATCGACCGGTTCCCGGCCGTGGCCGACCTGCTGGCCGAGATGAAACTGGCGATCGAGTCCGGCCGAGCCCTTCTGTACGAGGCCACCCTCTCCGCCGACTACGAGTACGCCCTGGACGAGGCCAAGGAACGCGAGGCCGACGCCCAGTGCCGCTCGGACCTGAACAAGCAGCAGAAGAAGTACAAGCGCCTGGCGGCGTTCCTGACGCCGGTGGCCAAGTACTGGCTCAGCGAAATGTGTAATCGCGTGGCCTACGAGGCCATGAGCGTTCTGGGCGGGTCGGGCTACATGCAGGATTACCCGCTGGAGCAACTCTACCGCGACGCCCGCATCACGACCATCTACGAGGGGACCAGCCAACTCCAGATCGTAGCGGCCGTCCGCGGCGTCACGAGCGGGACGGCCGAGAAGCGGTTTGCGGAACTCGCGGAGGCCGAACCCCCCCGCGGCTTCAAGGGAGAGGCACGCCGTCTCCAGCGAATACGAAAGAAATTCGTCCAAACGGTCGATGAACT
The DNA here is from genome assembly GCA_016782785.1 of Planctomycetota bacterium. Taxonomy (GTDB): domain Bacteria; phylum Planctomycetota; class Phycisphaerae; order FEN-1346; family FEN-1346; genus BS750m-G62. Next base: position 592 of record JADHXV010000045.1, read on the forward strand.
GAAACGGGACGCGTCGGCCGATTACGTCGACCTGGTGGCCCGGCCGCTGGTCGACACGGCCATCGACGTGTACCTGGCATATCTGTGGATGGAGATGGCGCGGCACTCGAAGGCGAAGGCCGTCTCGGCGAAGCGGTTCATCCGACGGGCCGTCTGGCGGTGCGAGCATCACCTGCGGCTCGCCGCGAGCGGCGACCGCTCGACCATCGACGCCTTCGACGTGCTGGTGGGCCCGACGTTCGAGGAAGCGTAAGGGTGTTCGGTCACGTTTGAAATGGCGGGCGCCGCTGGCGGCTTGTCAGCTAGTGGCCTCGGGATGTCGGGACGCACTGGCGGTCAAGCCGCCAGTGGCACCTGGCGCTGAAGGCCGCCGCGCGGAACGCGCAGGACGGCGGAGAAGGCCATGGCACGCTGGCAACGCGACACGAAGGTGCGGCGGCGGCTGGCGATCCTACTGGTCGCCACCGAGGTGGTCGCCCTGACGGTCTGCTTCTACGTCCTCTCTGGTCCGTACGTGTACCAGGTGCTTTTGCGGCTAGGGCTGGCCTCTGAATCGAACCTGTGGGCGGCGTTCTGCCTGGTGATTGTGGCGACGGCGGCGTGTTTCGGCGGGGCGGTGGTGGTGGGCGTGAAGTACCTCGCCGGCGTGCTCTGGGCCCGGCGGGCGTTCCTCATTGCCAACGCCGTTATGCTGGCGCTGGGGCTGGTATGGTTCATCAAGCACGAGTTTGTGTCCGAGGCGCGATCCGATACCACGGCGGCGATGGCGGGCCTGCTGCTGCCGATGGCCACGCTGTTCCCGCTCCTTTGGCCGCTTCTCACCTTTCGGCCCGTGCAGGAGGATCGGCAAGGCGAGGGCGGCCCCGACGCGGGCCCGTAGCGGAATCCTCGCGTTTTCTTGATGACACCGGTCGCCGGCGCCCTGTAGAATACCGCCCAACGTGCTCCGAGCGCTCCAGGGGTCCGGGAGTCGAAACGCCAGGATGAGGCACCCACAGGGCACCGGCGAAAGGTCGCATCGACGGACGGAACGTCTGCCGGGTGCCCTTGTCTGCCTGATGGCGGCCGCTGTGCTGGCGGGCGGCCTGGCGGCGGCCGAGCCGGAACCCGCCGGGTCGCGGATTGTCCACGTGGTTGTCCAGGGCAATCACCGCGTCAGCACCCATCGCATCCTTGGGCAGATGAGGCTCCGTGAAGGCAGCCAGTACAGCCCCGGGGCCGTCGACGACGACCTCAAGCGCATCTACGGCCTGGGCGAGTTCGACAACGTCGTCATCCGCCCCGAACGCGGGCCCGAAGGCCTTTCGCTGATTGTCGAGGTGGTCGAGCGGCCGGTGCTCGAGGGCCTGGAGTTCGAGGGCAACCGGGCCTTCTCGGATAAGGACCTGGCCGAAACGCTCGGCGTGTCGGCCGGGAACCTCATCGACCGCCACAAGATCTCCCGCGGCGTCCGGGCCATCGAACGCAAGTACCAGGACGCCGGCTACTACTTCGTCTCGGTGGACCTCGACGACACCCTCCTGGGCCAGAAGCAGATCGCGCGGTATACCATCACGGAAGGGCCGCGCGTCCGCGTCCGCACGGTCGTCTTCGAGGGCAACCACTCGGTGACCGAGGGCGAACTGACGCAGCGGATGGAAACCAAGACGTGGTTCCCGTTCCTGGTGCCGGGCCTCTTTGACGAAGAGCGGCTGGACCGCGACGTCATCAGCGTCCGCAACTACTATGTGGAGCAGGGGTTCCTGGACGTGCAGGTAGGCCGGGAACTGGAGTTCAGCCCCGACAAAACCAAACTCACGGTCCGCATGATCGTGGACGAGGGGCCGCGGTACCAGGTCCGGTCGCTGGCGATGGCGGGCGTCGAGCGGTTCAGCCCGTCGTACCTCCAGAAGCAGATGGACCTGGCCCCGGGCACGCCGTACACGGCCGACCTCATCCGCAACGACGTCGAGATGATCCGCGACACGTACGGCGAGGTGGGGTACATCCACGTGGCCGTCAGGCCGGTCATCGACTTCACGGAAGAGCCCGGCCAGGTGGACGTGACGGTGCAGGTGGAGGAGGGGCGGCCGGTGCGGATCGGCGAGATCCGCATCGAGGGCAACCGCCTGACCCAGGACAAGGTCGTCCGCCGCGAACTGCGGTTCTACCCCGAAGAGCCGGTCAACACGAAACTCATCGACCGGGCGGAAAGGCGGCTCGCGGGCACCGGCCTGTTCCAGCCGGACTCGGTCGCGATTACGCCGATACCGACCGACGAACCCGGCGTGGCCGACCTCCTCATCCGCGTCGAGGAGACCGAGACCGCCAACCTCATGCTCGGGGCCGGCGTCTCCTCGAACAGCGGCGTGCTGGGCAACATCTCGCTCGTCCAGCGCAACTTTGACGCCACCGACTGGCCCGAGTCCAACGAAGAGTTCTGGCGCGGCGAGGCGTTCCGCGGGGCCGGCCAGACCTTTCAGATCGTGCTCGAGCCCGGCACCGAGTTGCAGCGGTACCGCGTGGACTTCAGCGACCCGCACGTTTTTGACACCGAGTACAGTTTCTCGAGCAGCCTGTTCTACTTCGACCGGCTGCGCGACGCGTACGACGAGCGGCGCATAGGCGGCCGGGTCGGCTTCGGGAGGGAACTGCGGGAAGACCTGGCGGCGTTCCTGAACCTGCGGCTCGAGAACATCAACATCCGCGACCTCGACACCGTCGTGCCCCAGGACGTGCTTGACGTCGAGGGGTCGTCGAACCTCACGAGCGTCGAGGTCGGCCTGAGGAAGGACACGACCGACAGTTTCCTCTTTCCGAGCGAGGGCTACCGCCTGACCGGGTCGGTCGAGCAGGCGGGGGCGCTGGGCGGCAGTTACACGTTCACCCGCTTCACAGTTGACGGCCGGCGGTACTGGACCGTGACGCGCGACGTGCTCGGGCGCAAGAGCGTCCTGGCGGTTCGCGGCCGGCTGGGGTTCATCGCGGGCGACGCCCCGATCTTCGAGCGGTTCTTTGCGGGCGGCCAGGGGAGTCTCCGCGGGTTCGAGTTCCGCGGCGTCGGGCCGCGCCAGTTCGACACGGCGCTCGGCGGCGACTTCCTTGCCCTGGCCTCGGCCGAGTATTCGTTCCCGATCTTCGGCAAGACCCTGGCGGGCGTCCTGTTCCTCGATACCGGCACCGTGGAGAAGACGTTCGAGTTGACGACGTGGCGGGCGTCGGTCGGCGCCGGCATCCGCTTTACCGTGCCGTTCTTCGGCCCGGTGCCGTTCGCGCTGGACTTCGGCGTGCCCATTTCCAAACACGGGGACGACGAGGAAGAGGTGTTCTCGTTCTCGATCGGCACCACCTTCTAGGGGCGCTCTGCGGCGCCCGGTTTTTTTCGGCCAATAGAAGGGCTTCTCGGGCGTCTAGGGGAGTCGTAGGGGCATGGCCTGCCGTGCCCGTGGCCGGGTGGCATGGGCATCCCTCGCAGGGAGTGACCCTGTGTCACGGCGTGTCAAGGGGCGGCTGCGGATTTCGCGTCTCCGCGTGCTCTCGCACGCGGCTCGTCGCGCCAGTCCGAAAGCCGAATTCCGAATTCCGAAAAGGCGGGCGCGACCATGCCACCCGCCCCGAATAGCCGGTCGGCGGGGTTTTCTGTGGCGAAAAGCCCGCGTTTATCCGATAATGATTGTGCCACTGGAACGATGCATATCCCGGGAAAAGGAGCCATTCATGCGTAGGCTAGGCGTAGTGATGACGATTGTGACCATGGCCGGCCTGTTGGCGCCGGCGACGGCCCAGGCGGCCCTCAAGGTTGGTGTGGTGGACCTCGTCGAGGTCACCAACAACTATGATCGCACCAAGGATGCCAGTGCCGACCTCCAGGTTGAGCAGGCCAACCTGCAGCAGGAGAGCGAGCCGAAGGTCAAGGAGATCGAGGACCTCCGGCTCAAACGCGACGGCTTCAACCGCGGCACCGGCGAGTGGAAGAACCTCGACGCCGATATCCTCAAGAAACAGATCGAAGTGCGCAACTGGATCACGCTACGGCGCATCCAGATCGAGCGGAAGCACACCGAGGTCCTGCTCGACATGTACCGCGAGATCGTCGAGGTGGTCGACCGCGTCGTGAAGCAGAAGGGGCTCGACCTCGTCTTCACGCGGGCGTTCCTGGAGCCCCCGCAGATCAACGTGGCCGAGTCGACCGGCCTGGAGGACCTGAAGAAACGCATCGTGGGCCAGCGCGTCCTCTATCCCACCAACCCCGAGGACCTGACCCAGGAAGTGCTCAAGTTGCTCAACGACCAGTACGCCGCGAAGAAGAAAGCGTCCGGCGCAGCCGGCTGATGCCGGCGCTTCCGATGTACGCAACGCCCCGGCCCGGCGGCCGACACTTTCTGCCGCCGGGTCGGTTTATTTCCGTGGATGCGCCCCGAGGCACTTCGAGGAGGCGTCCCATGCTGCGTCTTCGGCTGTGGCCGGTCGTCGCCCTGGCGGCGTCCCTGTCTGCGATCCTGTCGGCATCGGCGCGGGCGGACCAGGCCCCCTGGTTCGACGCCGCCTGGACCGTCCGCCGCGTCGTCGACGCCGCGGCCAAGCCCGCGGGCCAGGCGGGCGACGAGGTGGCCGTCGCCACGTTCTACACCGGCGGCATGGCCCGGCCAGGGGCCGCCGACGTCCGCGTCGCCGTCCAGGGGCGGCGCCTCGTGAAGCACCGCGTCCTCCAGGCGGGCCCGGGCGACCTCGTTCGCGTCGCGTTCGAGGTCCTGCCCTCGCTCGACCGCTACTACGTCTACTACGGCAACCCGAAGGCGGCGGCGGACGAGGCGCTCGAAATCAAGCGCGGCGTGCTGCTCGAGGTCCGCTCCTGGCAGGGCGGGCCCCAGCCTGACAAACTCGACCAGGTTCAAGAGGCCTGGCGCAAGGCCAGGCCCGTTGCGGCCGACGTCGTGCCGAACATCTCCTTTGGCCACAACCCCCTGGCCGACAGCAACCGGACGGCCATGCTGCACTTCGTTGGCTGGTTCGTCCCGACGGCGCCGGGCACCTACTCGTTCGCCACCAACAGCCACGGCGGTTCGTGGCTGGCGATCGACGGCCAACTGGTGGTGGACTGGCCCGGCACGCACGGGCCCACGCGGCAGGCCCACCGAACCAAGGATGTTGACCTGAAGCCGGGCCTGCACCGCATCGACTACTGGAACATCTCGCACGGCGGCGCCACCGTCGCCGTGGCCGCCGTCAAGAGGCCAGACGACAAACGCTACGTGCCGCTCCCGGCTGAGGTGTTTCTCCCGGTCGTCCGCGCCAAACTCGTCGAGGTCGACCTGAGGGGCGAGACGCTCGTGGCCGACTTCTTCCCCGAACACGCCGGCGAAACCTGGTGGCCCGACCAGTACGCCGTCCGCCTGCACTTCCGCAACCTCTCCAGGGGCGTCAGCGAACGCTACGGCGGGGCGTTCCAGTGGGACTTCGGCGACGGCCAGACCTCCGCCGAGGCCGAACCGACCCACGTCTATCTTTTGCCCGGCAACTACAAGGTCGCGCTCCAGGCCGGCCGCGGCTCGGCCTCGAACACGTTCCAGACCACGGTTCACGTGGACCGCGACTGGAGCCGGCAGACGGCGGAGAAGATCGACCCGGCCGTTCAGTACGCCCGCGAGGTGGCGCGGTACGACCTCGCCAAGCTGGGCGAGGCGAACCTCGCCCTGGCGGTCAGCCTGTTCGAGCACGAAGGGCTGCGCGAGCCGCTCATCGCCGCTGCCACCGAAATGGCCTTCGCGCGCAAGGGCCTCGATGACAAGGAGGTGCTCCGCGTCGGCCTCCTCCTGGGCGAAACCCTGCGGGCCGAAAAGAAGTACGACGAGGCCGTCCGCGCCTACGAGCGGCTGGAGAAACGCCTCGGCCGCTGCGACCGCCAGGCCATCGCCGCCATCCAGATTGGCGAGACGCTCCTGGGCGACCGCTACCAGTACGACGCCGCCGAACGCGCCTACCAGCGGGTCCTGAAGGAGTATGGTGACGCCGGCGTGGCCTGGGAACTGAGGCGGGTGCACATCGGCTTGGGCGACATCTGGCGGCACCGCGGCAACGGCGACAAGGCCCGCGAGGCCTACCAGCAGGCCGACGCCGTCAAGATGGACGCCCAGCCGCCCAACGTGGCCGCCGTCCGCGTCGGCACCCTCGCACGCTACGTCGAGGAGTACACCCGTGAACGCGACTGGGAATGGGCCGGCAAGTTCCTCGACGACTGGGCCTGGGAGTTCCCCCTGGCGAAACTCGACGGGCACTGGTCGCTCCTGCGGGCCAACATGCTCACCGCCATGGGCCGGACCGACGACGCCCTCCGCGAGGTCCTCGACCTCGTCGCCGCCAACCCGCACAGCCCGTACGCCGTGCGGCTGCTCATCGTCTCGGCCGAGTGCTACGTGACCAAGGGCGACCGCGAGAAGGCCCGGCTTATGCTCCAGACCGCCGTCGAGGATTACCCGGAAGACGCCCACCGCGACGAGGCCCGCCGCCGCCTCCAAGCCCTCGGCGGTCCCGTCAAGACCGACGCCAAGGCCGTCGGATGACCTCTCGGGGTCCGCTAAGCACCGTGTGTCATTTCGACCGAGGGCCCGAAGGGCCCGAGCGGAGAAATCTCGTCTTTCGAACCACACGACAACGGCGAGATTCCTCGGCTTGCTGCGCTCGCTCGGAATGACAATGTGCGCCGGCACTGCTTTGTTAGCCACCCCCGGGGCCATACCGAAAATCTTGTTGACGCCGCCGGCCGATTCCAGTAGACAAGGTTACCGGCGGAGCGGGCAAACCTTCGGCACGCCGGGGTTTGCCCGGCGTGTTTATCGGGCCCTCACGCCGGCCATGTGGAGGAGATGGGGCATGAGTTTTGCCGACGCCGTCGACGCGAAAGCCAGGGAACTCTGCCGGCACGTCGTCCGGATGACCACCGAGGCCGAGTCCGGCCATCCGAGCACCGGCACCAGCCTGGCCCACCTCACGGTCGTCCTTATGTATCACAAGATGCGGTACGACCTGGCGAACCCGTGGAACCCGCGCAGCGACCGCCTGGTGTTGTCGGAGGGCCACGCCGTCCCGATTATCTACGCCGCCTACGCCGACCTGGGCGGCGTCTTCGGCGCCGACCCCGCCCACGCCCGCAAACTCACGATCGATGACCTCTGGACCCTCCGCGACATCGATAGCGCGCTCGACGGTCATCCGAACCCGGCCGTCGGCTTCCCGTTCTTCGACGCCGCCACCGGCTCGCTGGGGCAGGGCATCAGCGTGGCGTGCGGCCTGGGCCTCGCCGCCCGGCTCGACGCGAGCGACCGCACCGTCTATGTGATCTGCGGCGACGGCGAGAGCCGCGAGGGGCAAATCTGGGAGGCCCTCGACTTCATCGCCGACCACGGCCTGACGAACGTCCGCGTCATCTTCAACGCCAACGGCATGGGCCAGAGCGATTATGTCAGCACGCAACAGAGCCCCGAGACCCTCGCCCGCAAGGTCGAGGCCTACGGCCTTCACGCCGAGGTGATCGACGGCCACGACCCCGGGGCCGTCTCGAAAGCCCTGTCGCTGGCGCCGCCCGACGGCAAGCCCGTGGTCGTCATCGCCAAGACCATCAAGGGCTGGGGCGTGTCGGAACTTCAGCAGGTGGGGTACCACGGCAAGCCGCTCTCCGCCAAGGACGTGGAGCAGGCGCTGGCGGAACTGGCGCCGCCCGCCGCGACGCCCGACATGGAACTTTGCCCCGCCATGCCGAAGGGCGAGATCCCCAAGGCCGACCGCGGGCCCATCGCGATGCCCGACCCGGACTGGGCGACCCTGGCGGCGGACCAGCCGAAACTGGCCCAGAGCGCCGCGAAGGGCAAACTCGCCACGCGGCACGCCTACGGCCTGACGCTGCGGGCGCTGGGCGAGGCGTCCGACCGGATCGTCGCGCTCGACGCCGACGTCTCGAACTCGACCTTCTCGGAGTTCTTCGCGAAACGGTTCCCCGACCGGTACTTCGAGTGCCGCATCGCCGAGCAGAACATGTGCTCGACGGCGGCGGGGCTGGCGGCGGCGGGCAAGATCCCGTTCGCCAACTCCTTCGCCAAGTTCCTCGTCCGCGCCTATGACCAGATCGAGATGGCGGCCAACACCTGCGCCAACGTCAAGATCGTGGGCAGCCACTCGGGCGTCAGCCTGGGCGCCGACGGGCCGAGCCAGATGGGCGTGGTCGACACGGCGTTCTTCGGGTCGCTTGCCAGCGTCACGACGCCCAAGGGCCAGCCGGGCGCGGTCGTCCTGAATCCGTGCGACGCCGTCTCGGCGTACCGGCTGTCCGTCGCCATGGCCAACCACGACGGCCTGGTGTACATGCGGACGCTGCGGCCGGCCACGACGATCCTGTACAAGCCGGGCGAGACGTTCGACCTGGTCGGCCAGAAGGTGCTGGCCGACGGCGACGACCTGACCCTCGTGGCCTGGGGCTACATGGTGCACGAGGCGCGGAAGGTGGCCGAGCGGCTGGCCTCCGACGGCATCGCCTGCCGCCTCGTCGACGCTTACAGCCTGCCGCTGGCCGAGAAGTTCGCCCAGGCGGCCGGGCTGGGCGACGGCGCGCCGGTGCTGGTGCTTGAGGACAACTACGCCGGCGGCCTGGGCGCGGCCGTGGCCGTCGCCGCGGGACGCGTCGGCAACGTCCGGCTCGACGCCGTGACGCCGGCGCGGATGCCGAAGTCCGGCAAGACGGCCGACGACGTGCTCGCGTACGTCGGCATGGACCTGGATGCAATCTGTCGGCGGGCCAAGGCCCTGGTGACGAAGGCCTGAGCGGCCGGGCCTGGTCTCTTGGCCCGCGACGGGGCGGCCGCCGGCCGCCGCCCCGGCACCACCGCGCGGCCGCAGGAGACCGATGGCCTATGCCGATCCATGACCGCATCATCGCCGAAGGCATCACGTTCGACGACGTCCTGCTCGTCCCCGCCTACAGCGAGGTCGTGCCCCGCGACGCCGACACCTCCACGCGCCTCACGCGGCGCATTCACATCAACATCCCCATCGTCTCGGCCGCCATGGACACGGTGACCGAGGCGGCGCTGGCCATCGCCCTGGTGCAGGAGGGCGGCATCGGCATCATTCACAAGAACCTTTCCGTCACCGCCCAGTGCCGCGAGGTCGAGAAGGTCAAACGCAGCGCCAACGGCGTCATCCCGGACCCCGTCACGCTGGGCCCGCAGGAGCGGTGCGCCACCGCCCAGGCGGTGATGGACGAGAACAACATCTCGGGCATTCCGATTATCGAGGACGGCCGGCTGGTCGGCATCCTGACGCGGCGCGACATGAAGTTCCTGGAGAACCCCGAGGTCGCTATCGCCGAGGTCATGACCCACGAGAACCTCGTGACGGCTCCCGCCGGCACCGACCTGGAGGCGGCCGAGCGCATCCTCCTTCGGAAGAAGGTCGAAAAACTGCCGCTCGTCTACGACGACGGCCGCTTGGCCGGCCTCATCACGATCAAGGATATCGAGAAATTGCAGCGGTTCCCGCTCGCCTGCCGCGACGAACGCGGTCGCCTGCGCGTCGGCGCTGCCGTCGGCGTCCACGACTACGAGCGGGCCGAGCGGCTCATCCGGCAGGACGTGGACGTGCTGGTGGTCGATACGGCCCACGGCCACTCGGCCAACGTCATCGAAACCGTGCGGGAACTGCGGAAGAACTTCGAGATCGAGGTCATCGCCGGCAACGTGGCCACCGCCGAGGCGGTGGCCGACCTCGTCAAGGCCGGCGCCCAGGGCGTCAAGGTCGGCATCGGGCCGGGCTCGATCTGCACGACCCGGGTCGTCAGCGGCGTGGGCGTGCCGCAAGTCTCCGCCGTGGCCGCGTGCGCCAAGGAGGCCGACAAGCACGACGTGCCGATCATCGCCGACGGCGGGGTGCGGCACAGCGGCGACATCACAAAGGCCCTGGCCGCCGGCGCCTCCAGCGTCATGCTCGGCAGCCTCCTGGCCGGACTGGAAGAGGCCCCGGGCGAGGTCATCATCTACAAGGGCCGCACGTTCAAACAATACCGCGGCATGGGGTCGCTCGGGGCCATGGTCAGCGGGTCGGCCGACCGCTACAGCCAGGACGTGGAACGCCGCCGCGGTGACAAACTCGTCCCCGAAGGCGTCGAAGGCCGCGTGCCGTATCGAGGCCCCCTGGCCGACTTCATCTACCAGTTGGTGGGCGGCGTGCGGGCCGGCATGGGGTACTGCGGGTGCCCGACCATCGACGACCTGCGGACGCGATCGACGTTCATGCGGATCAGCCAGGCGGGCGCCATCGAGGGGCACCCGCACGACATCGCCATTACCCGCGAGTCGCCCAACTACAGTCTCATGAATTATCCGGAGGAGACGTAACGCCTCCAAGCGCCGAGAGCGGATTTCACATCCCCGCGTGCTCCCGCGCGCGGCTCGTTGTGTCAATCCGAATTCCGAAATGGAAGGCCGCCGCGCGGCTGCATCACCAGATCGCGTCGGGGTAGTCGGGCTTCGAGACGCGTTCCTTCAGGGCAAGCAGGTACTGCTCGGCCCCGTTAAGGCGGACGGTGCGTTCGTTGTCGTTCCAGTGTCGGTTGGCGGCGCCAAGTTCCGCGAGGCTCTGCGTGAGCGTCCGGAAGGTGAACTGCGAGCGCTGCTGCTCGGTGGTCTGGTCGATGAGGCGCATGTAGGCCTCGACCGTCTCAGTGACCTTGGCCTGGAACTCGGGCTGGCGGCCGTCTTCTTTGCCGGCCTTGACGGCGGCCAGACCGGCGTCGGCGATGTTCAGGCACAACTGGCGATAGGCGGGGTACGAGGCCCGCAGGTGGGTCATCGCCTCGTCGAACTCGGCCTGGCTCGTGGGCTTCCAGTACACGGAGCCGAAGACCTTGGCCCGGGGCACGACGTATTGGAGGCCGGTGGCGCGGCGGTTGAGGGCGGCGGCGAGTTCGGCATCGCCGGGTTCGCCGCTTTCCCTGAGGGCGTCGATCATGTCCGTCGGAACGCTATAGAGATCGTACGCCTCCTGGAACAGGCCCTGGGTTTCGAGGACGCGGCCCTTGGCGATGGCGTCGCGGCACTGCTCGCGGGCCTTTTCTATCTGGCCGCTTGTCCACGTCAGGCCCATGACCAGGAAGATGATGAAGAGGAGGAGGACGAACACCCCGCCGCCGATGAGGACGCCGGCCCTTCCGCCGGGCGTGAGCCGGGTGAACCAACTGCCTCGGGCGCCGCCGTAGACGATGCCCCCGGTGCTCTGGCTAGTGCGGGCGGTCGCCAAGGCGGACAGCATGCGCTGGTCCTTGTCGACGGGCTCGGCCTGCTTGGGGGCCTCGTCCATCAGGATAGTCTGGCAGTGGGGGCACATCTGGCTGTCGACCGGCACGTCCTTGCGGCATCGGGGGCACCGGCGCGAGGTGCGGGCGGCGGTGGCCTGGGTGGCCTGAATCTCGACGCCGCGGCCTTTGCCGCTCGGTACGCGGAGCCTGCGCCGGCAGTTCGGGCACATGACCACGGCGCCTGCCTTGTCGGATTCCACCACCATGCTTCGGCCGCAGGGGCATCGGAACAGAATCGACATCGCGCTCTCCTCGTCAGGGTCGGCCCGTCTCGGTGGAACGGGCGGTGTCTGCGGAGCGTTCGGCCGGCTCGTCGGCATCGGCGTCGTCGGGCGTCCGGCCCTCGGCGCGGCTCGAGTCCACCGGCAGGATGACGGTGAACGTCGAGCCTTGGCCGGGCTTGCTCTCGACCGACACCGTGCCGCCCAGCAGGTCCGTCAACTCTTTTACGATTGAAAGGCCGAGGCCCGTACCACGATACCGGCGGGTGAAACTGGAGTCCAGTTGCGTGAACCGGTCGAAGATCCTCAGTTGCTGGTCGCGGGCGATGCCGGGCCCGGTGTCGGTGACGGCGAAGGCCACGCGGTCGTTCTGGACCGGCCGGACCGTCAGCCTAATGGCCCCCTCTTCGGTGAACTTCACCGCGTTCGACAGGAGGTTGTAGAGAATCTGCTGGACCTTGGTGCCGTCGGTCCGCATGAGCGGCGTGTCGGGGTCGACCTCGCAGGCCAGGCGGACGGTGGACTCGCGGAGCATCGGGCGGACCATGTTGCAGGCGATGTCGGCCAGGTCGGTCGGCGAGACCTTCTCGCAGCGGACCTGGATGCGGCCGGACTCGATGGTCGCGAGGTCCAGCAGGTCGTTGATCATCTCCAGCAGCATCCGGCCGCTCGATTGAATGTTCTGGGCGTACCGGGCGAGTTTCGGGTCGTCCTTGACGGCGGTGGCCTTCAGCAGGATTTCGGCGAAGCCGAGGATCGAGTTCAGGGGCGTGCGGAGTTCGTGGCTCATGGTGGCGACGAACTTGTTCTTGACCTGGTTGGCCTCGAACAGGGCGACGTTGGCCCGGGCGAGTTCGTCAAGTTTGGCGTCGCGGGCGTCGGTGGCGGCCCGGAGGTCGGCCTGGACCTTCGCCAGCGTGTCGAGCATGTGGTTGAGGGCGTCGCTCAGGACCTCCAGTTCGTTACCCGTGTCGATTTCGCTGCGGACCTGGATGTCGCCCTCGCTGACTCGGTCGGTCACGTCCTTGAGGTGCTTGACCGGCCGGACGACCATGGTGCGGAAGATGGCGTAGAAGACGGCTATCGACACGGCCACGACTACCGCCCCGGCCCCCACCAGGATCAGCCGGTTCGCCAGCAGGGCGTTCTGGCTGTCCTGGATGTCGAGGTCCAGCGCGATGGCCCCGAGCAACTCGCCCTGCTGGTACTGCTCGTGGCAGGCCAGGCATTCCTGCGTGGACCGCAGCGCGTGGACGTAGCGGAACGTGTCGCCCTCGGTCCGCCACAGCCGCACTTCCTTCGGATGCTTCAGGAAGATGTCGACGGCCTCCTGCTCGAGGCCCTTGAGGCCCTTAGGCGCCTCCTGGGGCTGGCCGGGCGGCGCCGGCGGCAGGCGGATGAGCCGCGGTTCCGGTTCGCCCTCGGCCGTCCCGAAGCGTTTCAGTTGCTTGGCGCTTTCGGGGTTGGCGGCAAAGCGGACGGCGTGCAGGTGCTGGAGGTAGGCCCGGGCGGTGGCCTCGGCCCGAGCCGGGTCGCTGGCGCGGGCCAGCCGCCCCATCTGCCACCAGGGCCACCCGAGGCAGACGCCCACCGTGAGCAGGATGAGCAGGCCGAAAATGAGGCGGCTCTTCCGCTCCAGGGTGGTCTTCTCGGACCGTCGTTTGGCCATACGTCCGTACCCCGGACCAACTTGCCCGGCAGCCTTGCCGCCGGTGGCACCCGCACATCGGCTTTGGTGCGCCTTCAGACAGAGCCTAGAGCAAGCCGTACTCGGTCATCGCCTGGCGGAGCACGTCGGCCGAGGCGGGGGCCAGGTCGGCCAGCGGCAGCCGCTTCTCGTCCGATTCCAGCAGGCCCGTCCACAGCATGGCCGTCTTGATCGGGATCGGGTTGGTCTCGACGAACATCGCGCGGCAGAGGGGGAAGAGCCGGCGGTGGACCGCGCGAGCGGTCGCCACGTCGCCCGCCAGCATGGCGTCGGTCAGGCGTTTCACGTCCTTCGGCACGAGGTTGGCGACCACGCTGATGGCGCCCCGGGCGCCGAGGGCCATCAGCGGCAGTGTCAGGCTGTCGTCGCCCGAAAGGACCGTGATGTCCGAGAGCGCGAGGATCTCGCTCGTCTGGTCCATCGAGCCGGTGGCCTCCTTGATGGCGACCACTTGGTCCAGTTCCGCCAGCCGGGCCACCGTGGCCGGGGCCATCGAGACGGCCGTCCGGCCGGGGATGTTGTACAGGACCATCGGCAGGTCGCAGGCCTCGGCGATGGCCGCAAAGTGCCGGTACAGCCCCTCCTGCGTGGGCTTGTTGTAATAGGGGCAGACCTGGAGCGAGGCGTCGGCGCCCACGTCCCTGGCGAAGCAAGTCAGTTCAATCGCCTCGGCCGTGGCGTTGCCGCCTGTGCCCGCCACCACGGGCACGCGGCCGGCGGCTTGCTTGACCACCGTTTGGATGATCTTCTCGTGCTCCTCGACGTTGACGGTGGGGCTTTCGCCGGTCGTCCCCACGGGCACCAGGCCCTCGGTGCCCTGCTCGATATGCCAGTCCACGAGCCGTTGGATGGCGGCATAGTCCACCTTGCCGTCCGCAAACGGCGTGACCAGGGCGACAAGCGTTCCCTTGAACATGCAGACCTCCCCTTCGGCCGTGTTCTCAAGGTTCCCATTTTACGGCCGGATGGGCGGGTGTCCAGCCTTTACGACGCGTGTGTGAAAGGTGTCAGGCACCTTCTCCAACAGCCGAGAAGGCGCCGGACACCGGGCGGGCCAGTTGTCACGGCAGCGGGGCCGGGGGCGGTTCTCCCTGGGTGCCGGACGGCGCGGGTGCCGCGGCCGCGGGCGGCTGCCGGGGCGGCGCCGGCGGCTTCTTGAACACCTCGTTCCAGTCCAGCCGGCCCGTCGCCTGCATCAGGACGAACAGGGTGGCGATGGCGGCGATTGTGATCGTCAGGCCCGTGTTCCCCTGCCACGTGAACGCGTAACTGAAGCCTACCAGGTACACCAGTTGGGCCAGGCCCACGTAGAGGACCGCGAACGTCACGCCCGCCACCAGCCGCATGTACGAGACCACCAGCAGGACGCTGACGACCGCACAGATCCAGAATACATAGTCCAGCGGAATGCGGTCCACCAGGTACGCCATCAGGATGTGGAACGCAAAGAAACCCGCCGAAATGAACAGGTAGTGCATCGGGTGAAGGGTCACCTTCTTCAGAATGATGACCGTAAACAGGACCGTGAAGAAGAAGAACAAACTGACGGGTGCGGCGAAGGCCATGCGGCCGGCCACCGCGCCGGCGTTCTGGCGGCTGGGCATCTCGATGCCGATCTGGCGGCGAGTGCTGCGGTTCTCGAACTTCCACTCGGCCTGCATCCCGCCCTCGATGGCTTGGGCCGGCTCCGGCGTGGGGCTGACCGACCCTTTCGGATAGTCGATGGCCGTGAAGTCGGTGACGGCGGCCAGCCGGAAGTCGCGGACCATGGTCGTAAACTCGCCGCCGCGACTCAAATCGTACACCCAGCGGTCCCGACCGTACGTCCGGTAGGTGACCGCCACGGTGTGCGGCCCCTGTGCGGCGGGCAAGGGGATCATCAGTCGGCCGCCGGCCTTGATCGGCGCCACGTCCAGTGCGTCGCCGTTCACCTTGACGGTCAGGTTCTCGAAGTCAGGCGCACCGTTGGGGAGCGGGAAAACGAACTCGCCGGCCGAACCCTCATTGGCCGGGCCTTCCACCGTGTACGTCCCGGTGAACTCCACGGTGTAGGTGCTGAACCAGACGAGACCTTTGTACCGCTGCTCGTGATGGAAGACGACCTGGATGTCGCTCTTGAGGGGGTCGGGAACGGGGGCGTCCTGAACGAGGCCGCTGGGCCCCCACAGGGCGTTGACCTCTTGGCCCATGCGCTCCGTCAGGTCGCGGGTGCGGTATTCGACGGTGCTGCCCAGAATCAACCACGCGACGCTCACGGTGCAGAAAATCAGAATGATCAGGAACAGGCGGAACGCGGTCATCGGACGACCCTCCGTTCAGGGTCG
>JADHXV010000046.1 GCA_016782785.1 Planctomycetota bacterium
CTGCCTGCTGCCCGAGCAGTACGAGATCGAGGGCCTGGGCGGCACGATGCGGCTGGGCGGCAAGGACGTCGAGATCGCCCCGGACACGCTGGCGTCTCGCATGTTCAACGGGGCCGCCAGCGCCCGCCTGCGATTCCGCCACCGGTACGAGGTGAACCCGGAGTACATCGACCGCCTGATGGCCGCCGGCATGGTCTTCTCCGGCAAGGCCCCGGGCCAGCCGATCATGCAGATTCTGGAGTTGCCGGACCATCCGTACTTCGTGGCCACGCAGTCGCACCCGGAATTCACGAGCCGGCCGCTTCGGCCGTCGCCGTTCTACCTGGGCCTGGTGGCTGCCGCCCTCGGCCGCAGCGCCGTCGGGCCCGTCGAGGCCGAGCCTTCACGGAGGTAACATGCCATGGCAGACGAGACCGCCACGCCGTCGCCCGACCAGCGCAAGCCGGCGCCGCAGCCGGAGCACGGTTCGAAGGACGCGCCGCCGGGCCGGCAGACGCCCGGAGACGCGCAGCCGAAACAGGCAGCGGCCGGGGGGTCGAAAATCCACGTCGACACCGACTGGAAGGCCCAGGCCCGCGCCGAGAAGGAGCGGCTCGCCCGCGAAGCCGAGCCTGCCCGCGCCGAAGCCGGCCCGGCCCCCGGGACAGCGGCCGCCGGTCCGCGCGCCGCCCGGGCCCGCGGCGTGCCGGCGGTGTCGTTCGCGGGGCTCATCCAGATGCTTGCCACGCAGGCGCTCATCTTCCTCTCCGACGAGCGCGACCCGCAGACCGGCCGGTCGCTGCGGAACCTCGGCCTCGCCAAGCACAACATCGATATGCTCAGCGTGCTGGAGGAGAAGACCCGCGGCAACCTGACCGACGAGGAGAAGCGGCTGCTGGACCGGTACCTGTACGAGTTGCGGATGGCGTACGTGGCTGCGGCGTCGTGACCCGCGCGGCGCGGGGCGTACGGGCCGCGCGAGAAGGCGTGCTTGTGTGGCCCGGCCGGCTTGTCCGGCCGGGAGGAAAGCGTTTCTGCGTGGCTCTTCGGCGGAGGCCAGCGTGACGCGGCATCTCTCCTTGACCATCGCTCTGGTGTTGCTGCTGGTCGCTGCCGTCGCCGGCTGCGGCGAGACGCAGCCGCGCGAGGCCTCGGCCCCGGCCGACCGGCTGGGCCTCGACGCCGAGGTGGCTCTGGGGCGAGCCCTCGCGCCGGCGGTCGAAGAGGCGCTCGGCGGCCGCCTGGGCGACTTGGCCGTCCAGGCCTACGTCCGCACCATCGGGCAGACGGTGGGCCGGTCTACGCCGCAGCCCGACCTGCCGTACCGCTTCGTGGTGCTCGACGACGGTGTGCCGCGCGGCTACGCGCTGCCGGGCGGCGTGGTGTTCATCACGCGCGGGCTGCTCGAACGGCTCGGGTCCGAGGCGCAGTTGGCGGCGGCCCTGGGCAGGCAACTGGCTCACATCAACGCCGGGCACGTGAAGGCCGCATTGATGGAGAAGGTGGACCTGGCGGCGCTGCGGCGTGTGGCCGCGGCGGGCGAGGTGCCGCCGGGAAAGCCGCCGCCGAAGGAGGACGTCGCGCGCCTCGTCGAGGCGGTCCGGGCGTCCGCGTATTCGGCCGAGGCCGAGCGCGAGGCCGACGCCCTGGCACTGGATTACCTCGCTGCCGCCGGCTATAATCCGAACCATATGGCGGCGTGTTTGCGCCAAGTGTCGGCCGACGAGGACCGCATCCGGCGGGTCACCGATATCGCCGAACGCAAGTACGCCGAGCGCCGCGGCCGCGTGGCCGAGGACGAGTACGCACGCGAGGTCCTCGATCGGCTCCGCGGGCCGTAGCACTTTTAGCCGCGACGCGCAGCGGAGCGCGCCGCAGGATGCGCCATCATAGGGAGACGTGCATGCGATACGGGCGACTGGGGCTGTTGGCCCTCGTGCTTCTTATTGTCGCGCCGGGATGCGGCACGGGCTTCGTTCTCTCGCGCCAGGCGCAGCAGACGTGTGCGACGATCGCCGCCGAGGCCGAACGCCGGGCGCCGGCCGCCGAGGCCCCGTCGGCCCGGGAACCGTCGCTGACGCAGACGTTCTTCTTTGCGCCGCCCGCGCCGGCGGCGTCGCCGGCTGGCGCCGAGGCCGACCTGCTCGCCCCGCTCGTCGTCGGCGACGCGTCCGCCGCCGTTCCGGACACGCCCGCCCCCGCGCCGGCCGCCGCCGATCCGTTCGCGTCCATCAAGGGCAGGGCGATGTGCGACGTCATGCTGGACGACGTCAAAGACCTTCCCCGCAGCGTCGGCCGCGGCTTCAAACACGCGTACGCCAAGCCCGAGAACCTGATCATCCTGGCGGCCGCCTTTGGCGCCGACCGCATCGTCCGCTACAACCTGGACGGCGAGATTCGCGACGACCTCCGCCACGACCGCACCAGCATGGCCGAGACCGGCGACTTCGGCTCGGTCGTCGGCAACCCCGCGCTGCATTTCGGCATCGCCGGGGCGTGGTACCTGGCGTCGGTCCGCGGCCAGGACGACGCCCAGTACGCCAAGAGCCGCACGATGATCCAGGCCCTGCTCGTCAACGGTATCTCGACGGTGGCGCTGAAGGTGCCGATGGGCGACGAGTCGCCGAACGGCGAGAAGTGGGGCTGGCCGTCCGGCCACACCTCCTCCAGCATGTGTTTCGCCTCCGTGATGCACGCCTATTACGGATGGGAGGCCGGCGTGCCGCTGTACCTGCTGGCGGGGTACTCGGCGGCCACGCGCCTGGAGGACCGCGAGCACGACCTGTCGGACCTCGTGTTCGGCGCGGCGCTGGGGCTCGTCATCGGTCACAGCGTGGCGCACGGCGAACTGCCGGAGGTGGCCGGGTTCCAGGTCCTGCCGTTCGGCGGGCGCGACGCTGGTGGCCTGATGCTCATGAAACGCTGGTAGCTGCCGACGCGCGCTTCCGCGCGGCGAGCGAGCCTGTGTGGCCCGGCCGGCTTGTCCGGCCGGGAGGAAAGCCCGACCCGCATGGCCGCGCGGGACCTTTCACCAAACGCACGCCCGCCGGACCCGACGGCGGGTTGTCTTTCCGGGTGCTGATCGCATGCGACATGCACTGCTCTCTTTGGCGCTGGCCGCTTTGCTGGCCGCGGGCTGTGAGCCCGGCGGGTCGGCGTCGCCCGCCGAGTCGCCCCGCGTCTTTGCCGCCGGCAACCAGAACAACCTGTACGCGGGCGTGACGGCCCAGGTCGACGGCGAACCGGGGTTCCGGTTCTACCAGCGCGACGCGCTGGGGACGTGGCACGCGGGCGAGCCCGCCCTCGGGGCGCCCGCCGCCGTCGCCGCCTGGCGCGAGCACCTGATGGTCTTCTTTCCGACCGGCCGGTGCGGCCGCTTCGGCCTGGGCCGGCCCGACGTCGAGCCGGCGCCGCTGTCCGCCTGGAAACCCGCTGCGGCCTGCGAGGACGGGCTGGCGGCCGTCGTCTTCGGCTTCCTTTCGGCGGGCGACGCCGTTGTGCTGCGATACGAGAACGGCACATGGTCCGAGCCGGAGATGCCGACCGGCCTGGAGCGCGACCGCATGCTCGCGCCCCAGATCGTGCGGTTCGGCGACCGGCTGTTCATCGTTTGGCGCGAAGAGGTCCAGGACTTTCCCGGCGCCGGGGCGCCGTATCGGCTGCGGTTCCTGACCGGCCGGGACGGCGGCAAGTGGCAGGGGCCGCTGTTGTCGCGGCTGCGGGTGGGGTCGGCCGCCCACGTTGCCGCCGCTGGCGACACCATGATCTGCCTCTTCCGCAAGGTGGACCCGTCCGGCGGCTCCGAGCCCTGGTTCCTGGCGACCTACGCCACCGCCGACGAGGACTGGCACGAGACCGGCCGGGTCGAGGGCCCCGTGCCCGAGGGCGAGGTGGCGCTGGCGCGGGCCGGCGACGATTTCTTCGTCGCCACGCTGGACGGCGGCCGGCCGATCGTGGCCCGGCTCGACGTCGGCACGCGGCAGGTGGAACCGGCCGAGGCGGTGGCCCCGGAGCGCACCGACGCCGAGCCGGCCGACGACCTGTTCTCCATCATCCTGGTGGTGACGGCCGGCGTGGCGTTCATGCTGCTCATGGTCGGCCTGCGGCGGGCGCGCGGCATGGTGAGGGAGCCGCTGCCCGTGGGCGAGCCCGGCGAGGGCAGGGTGCTCGTGCCGGCGTCGCTGGCCCGGCGGGGCGCGGCCGTGGCCATCGATTACCTGCTGCTTGGCGTGGTGTTCGTGCTGCCGCTCTTTGCGCTCCTGTTTCCCGACGCGATGGGCCGGCTGCTCGATGGCGAACGCCTCGGGTACGAGCACCTCCTGAGGTTCGAGGCCGTTCGCCAGGCGGTCCTGCTGGTCTACTTCGCCTTGACCGAGGGGCTCTTCGGGCGGACGATCGGCAAGACGCTCCTCGGCATCGAGGTCCGGTCCGAGACCGGCCGCCAGGCGACCTTCCGGCAGGTGCTGGTGCGGACGGCCTTGCGTCCTATCGATGAATTGCCGGGTCTTTATCTGTTTGGCCTGATGCACATCATCGTCAGCCCGAAGCCGCAGCGCCTCGGCGACCGCTTGGGCCGGACGTTGGTCGTCGACACCCGCCGCAGCCGGCCCCTCGACGGTTCCGCGTAGGCGGATGTCGGGTCTGTTGACCCGACCTACCTGTTGACTCGACCGTTCCGCGTAGCGCGGGGCCCCGGCTGCCGCCGCCTGCGCGGAGCAGGGCGGCGGGGCGCGGCGGTGGGCAGGCCGGCGTGTGCAGACAAATCTTCCGTTCGCCGGAAGTTTTTTCCGCCTTTGTTCCTCCCTTCTCATGTGCCCCAAGGGCTTGTGTTTATCGGACGTTGCCCCCCACTCCGTTGGGTGTCCAAGGACGGTTCGCTTCCGTTGTAACCGCCGGGAACCGGCGAATTTGTGTTGACAGGGTGGTTTGGGGTGGTATGAAGTGGTGCAACGAGCCGATAACAGACCACAGAAGTGGGGAAAAGTGGGACACGTCGGCAGCGGGGTGTGGGGTGCGAGTTTTCACCGGCCAATACTTTCACGCGATCGACGCGAAGTCGCGGCTGACCATCCCGGCCAAACTTCGCGAGCAGATCGACCCGTCCGCCCAGGGCTACGGCTTCGTGGCGGTCCACGGCTTCGACGGGGTTCTCTACCTGTATCCGCCCGAGACGTACAGGGCCGTGGCCCCGCAGTTCGGTTCGGCGCTGCACACCAAGAAGGACGTGCGCGATTACGAGCGCCTGACGTACGGCCTGGCGGAGCAACTGGAGGTGGATCGGCTCGGCCGGGTCCTGATCCCGGAATACATCCGGGAGCAGTGCGGCCTGTCGCGGGAGGTGGCGGTCATCGGTGTCCGCGACCACCTCGAAATCTGGGACCGGGAGCGCTGGCAGACGTTCATCCGCGAACGGCTGGCCCAGCACGACCAGTTGGCCGAGCGGGCCATGGCCCTTGCCCAGCCCGCCGGCGCGAATGGCGCGGCGGAGCCGGGCGAGGATTCAACCTAGTCCCCGTGGGGCCGTCCGGGCAGGCGCCGTCCGCCCAGGCGGCTTGGACAAACGATGCCGGACATCACATCCAATGCGGGGTGGGGCAGGGCCGCGGCCAAGCCGGGCACGGCGCCGCGACGGTCCGCTCCGCAAGGCTGCTGCCAGGGACGCCGGGCACACGAGAGGCGGGAGGTGCACCGTGGGACGTGATCCAAACGCTCAAGACTGGGAACTGGTCCGCGACATGATGAACGCCCCGAACGCCGAGGCGTATCTGTCGGCCGGCCGGGTTCACCGCGAGGTGGACCGGCTGCGGACACGCCTGGAGCGCGCCCGTCAGCACGGCGGCCGGTATCGGGACGTCGAACTGTCCGAGCACGTCGGCGCCTTGCTGGCCCGGCTCGAAGCCGGCGCCACCCTGAGCACCTACGTGCACTAGCATGAGCCGCGAGGCGAGGACCGCGTGGACCACGACGCCGGGCATGTCCCGGTCATGCTCGATGAGGTGATCGAGCATCTGTCGCCGCACCCCGGTCAGGTCGTTCTGGACGGCACGGCCGGTGGCGGCGGACACGCGGCCGAGATTCTCCGGCGATTGGAGCCGGACGGATGTCTGTTGTTGCTGGACCGCGATCGTGAGGCCCTGGAGCGCCTGAAAGCCCGACTCGGACGCCGGGGCAACGCCCGTTTCTTCCACGCCAACTACTGCGATTTCGACCAGGCCCTGGACCAGGCCGGCTACCGCTATGTCGACGGCGCCCTGCTGGACCTGGGCGTCTCGAGCCTGCAACTGGCCGAGGCCGACCGGGGCTTCAGTTTCGACCGGCCGGGGCCGCTCGACATGCGGTTCGACCGGTCCGAGGACCTGACGGCGGAGGAGGTGGTCAATACCTGGCCGGCCGAGCGGCTGGCGCAGGTGTTCCGCGAGTACGGCGACCAGCCGTTCGCGGGGCGGATTGCCCGGGCGATTGTCGAGGCCCGTCCCGTCCGCCGGACCGACGCGTTGGCCGAGGTGGTCGCGTCGGCGGTGCCGGGGCGGTGGCGGCGGCAGCAGACGATTCACCCGGCGACGCGGGTCTTTCAGGCCGTCCGCATCGCCGTCAACGACGAGTTCGGCAGCCTGGAAACGTTCCTTGACAAGATTTTTGGTTCCGTGAGCCCCGGCGGTCGGGTGGCGATCCTGTCGTTCCACAGCGGCGAGGATCGGATCGTCAAGCATCGGTTCCGGGCGGCGGCCCGGGCAGGCGTGGTTCGCCTGCCGGTCGTCAAGCCGGTCCGGCCGACGCCGGTGGAGGTCCAGGCCAACCCGCGGGCTCGCAGCGCGCGGCTGCGGGTGGCCGAGCGCCTTCCCACCGCCGGTTCATGATATCGGTGCGGCGGCGCGCACGTGGGGTCCGCCCCGCGCCCGCCGAAGCGCTTGGGATGAGGCAGGGACAACGCAGCACAGCCGTAGGGGTATTACCGTGGGGAAAGAAACCAAGTTCGGTCTGCTCGTCGGTGTCGTGTTCATTGTTCTGTTCGGAGTCATTCTGGGAGGCCGGGTCGGCACGTCGGCGCACGAGCACGCGCCGTTGCCGGTGGGCGACAGCCGTGGCTACGACGTTATCGCCAACGCCATCGGCAGCGCGGTGGACCCGTTCCGCGACGGCGGGGGTCCGCTGATGCTCGACGACCCGTCGTCGCCCGGGCGGGTTCGCCCGGCGGTCAACGCCCCGGTCGAGGAACGCCTGCCCCTGCGGGACGCACCCGCAGTCGGCGAGGCCGACGGTCCGGTCCCGGCGCCGGTGGATCCCGCGCCGGCCGAGCCCGATACCATCGGCCGGCTGGCCTTCGGGCCGGCGACCGTCCGGACGCCGATGCCGCCGCCCGTGGCGGACGATCCTGCTCCGGCCGACCGCGGCGGCCGTGAGGTCGCACGCGACGACGGCACGGCGCCCGAGGCAGAGGCGCTACGCCCGCCGTCCGCCCGACGGGTGCACGTCGTCGCCAAGGGCGACACGCTCACCACGATCGCCTGCCGGTACTACGGCCAGGTGGACGGGCCGCGCCTGTGGCGGCGCATCTGGGAGGCCAACAAGGCGGCGCTTCCCGACCCGGACCGCCTGGTCCTGGGCAAGGAACTCGTCATCCCCGGGGTGCCGGTGGCTCCGCGGCCGACGGCCGGCCAAATCGCCCGCGCCGACGGCGCGCCCGGCACCGTGCCCGCGGTCGGCCTGGCCGACTTGGCGGACCGGTTCCGCGTTCGCCTGGAGGTGACCGACCCGGCCCCCGCCCGGCCCGCCTCGTACACCGTCCGCAAGGGCGACACGTTCTACAGCATCGCCCGCGACATGTACGGCGACGAGCGGCTGGCCAAGGACCTGGCCGAGGAGAACCGCAAGACGGTCGCGGACCCGCGGAAACTGCGCGTGGGCCAGGAACTCGTCCTGCTGGCGGACGTCAAGCCGGTGTCCCAATCCGACCCGGGGTCCAACGTGGCGGTGGCCCAGCGATGAGACTGTGCGTGCGGTTGGCGGTGCTGGCCGGTCTGCTGGTGGCGGTGGCCATCGGCCTGATCGCCCTTCGGACCGACGTGCACCAGAGCGGCAACCGTCTGCACGCGCTGTTCCGCGAGAAGCGCGACCTGGAACGGCAGTGCTGCCGGCTGGAACTGGAGGTGGCCCGGCTGCGGAGCCAGGATCGGATGCACGACCACGCCGCGTCTCTCCGCCGCGCCGTCGACGACACGACCGAACCCAACCCTTCGGCCCTCGAGGCGTCCGGCGGCGCCCGGCCCGTTCCTGGTCGGGCGCCCGCCGGTCCGCCCCGGCGTCCGGCAGTGCCGCGCGGATGACGTGATGAGGGGAAGACACGTTTCATGGTATCGCCGACACGCCAACATCGAACGGCGCTCGTACTGACGGTCTCGCTGTCCGTCCTGTTCGTCGCCCTGGCGGGGCACCTCGTGTACATCTTCGCCGAGTCGTCGGAGGGTCTTTCGGCGCGGGCGACGCGGCAGCACCACATGCGGTACCCGATTCCGGCGACCCGCGGCCGCATTCTCGACGCGCGCCTGCGCGTCCTGGCGGGCAGCCAGGCGTGCGAGAGCGTCTTCGCGGACCCGAAGATCGTGGAGGACCCCGCCAAGGCCGCCCGCCAGATGGCCGAGGTCCTCGGCCTGGACCACGTGACCCTGTACCGCCAACTCGCCGAGCGCCCCGACAGCCGGTTCGTCTGGCTGAAGCGCCGCGTGCCGGCGGCGACGGCCGAGGCCGTCCGCCGGCTGGGCATCGCGGGCGTCGGCCTCGTGACCGAAGGCACGCGCACGTATCCGAACGGCGCGCTGGCGGCCCACGTCATCGGCTGCGTGGGCGTGGATGAGCAGGGCCTGGAAGGGCTGGAATGCCTGTTCGACGAGCGCCTCAGCGGCCGGCCCGGCGAGGCCTACGCCCTGGCCGACCGCAACCGTCACCCCATCTGGATGCAGCCGGACCAGTTCACGCCGTCGGAAGACGGCCAGCACCTGGTCCTGACGATCGACGCCTTCATCCAGGCGGCCGCCGAGAAGGCCCTGGAAGAAGCGTGCCGCGAGTTCCACGCCACCAGCGCGTCGGTGGTGGCGATGGACCCCAGGACGGGCGAGGTGCTGGCGATGGCGAACGTCCCGACGTACGACCCTGCCCGGTACGGCGCGTTTGCGGTCGACGCCCGCCGCAACCGGGCGGTGACCGATACGTTTCCGCCGGGGTCGAGCGGCAAACCGTTCGTGGCGGCCAAGGCGCTGGAGGCGGGCGTCACGCGCTTCGGCGAGGTCATCTTCTGCGAGAACGGCTACTGGCCCGAGGCGCGGCTGCACGACGCGGGTCACGCCTACGGCAACCTGACGTTCGAGCAGGGCATCGTGAAGTCCAGCAACATCATGATGGCGAAACTGGGCCTGCGGCTCGGCAACGAGCGGCTGCACACGGCGCTGATGGACTTCGGCTTCGGCCGGCAGAGCGGCATCTGGGTGCCCGGCGAGGCGCCGGGGCTGGTGTTTCCGCTGAGGCGATGGACGCGGCTGAGCACGACGCGCATCCCGTTCGGGCAGGAGTACGCCGCCACGACGCTCCAGATGGCGGTGGCGTTCTCGGCGTTCGGCAACGGCGGCAAGGTGCTCCGGCCGCGGATCCTGCGGGGCGTCCTGGACGGCCGCGGGCGCGTCGTCGCCCGCCTGACCGAGCCGGAGGTTGTGGGTCAGGCGATGCGGCCCGAGACCGCGCGACAGATGATCGACCGGACCCTGGTCGGGGTGATTGAAGAGGGCACCGGCAAGCGCGGCCGCGTGCCCGGCTATCGTGTCTTCGGCAAGACGGGCACGGCCCAGAAGATCGACCCTGAGACGAAGGCCGTCAGCCACTCGCGGTACGTGTCGTGGTTCCTGGCGGGCGCCCCGGCCGAGGACCCGCGCATCGTCATCGCCGTGGCCGTCAACGAGCCCGACCGGTCCATCGGGTACTACGGGGGCACGGTGGCGGCGCCGGTGGCCAAGCAGATTCTGGAGGCCGCCTTGCCGTACCTGGGCGTGCCGGCGACGGAACCTGTCCCGCCCGCCTCCGGCCGCACCCATCTGGTTCAGCAGGACGTTGGTGACTGAGGCTTGCCCGCCCGGCGGCGGATGCGGTCCTGGGAGATGGTCCCGTCATGAAACTGGCCGACCTGGCAGAACGGATCCCCGGCGCCCGGCTCATCGGGCCCGGCGAAGTCGAGGTGCGCCGGGCGGTGCACGACTCGCGCCAGGTCCGTCCGGGGGACCTCTTCATCGCGCTCGAGGGCACGCAGACGGACGGGCACCGTTTCGTCCAGCCGGCGCTGGAGGCGGGGGCCGCCGCCGCGGTCGTCCAGCGCGAGGTGGACCTGCCGGGACCGCACCCGATGCTCGTCGTGCCCGACGCCCGCGAGGCCCTCGGCCTGTGCGCCCATGCCCTGGCCGGCGACCCCACGCACCGGCTGACGGTCTGCGGCATCACCGGCACCACCGGCAAGACCACGACGACGTACCTGGCGCGGAGCATCTTCGAGGAGGCGGGCCGGCCGACGGGCGTGATCGGCACGATCGGGACCCTGATCGGCCGGCGCGAGATTCCGAGCCGCCTGACCACGCCGGATGCCGACGAGTTGGCGCAGTACTTCGCCGAGATGGTCGAGGCGGGCCTTGTGGCCGCCGTTATGGAGGTTTCGAGCCACGCCCTGCACCAACGGCGGACGGCCGGCATCGCCTTCGACGTCGGGGCGTTCACGAACCTCTCGGCCGAGCACCTGGATTATCATCAAGATATGATTTCGTACCGCGAGGCCAAGGGCATGCTGTTCGCGGGCCTGGCCGAGGACGCGCACGCCGTCCTCAACGCCGACGAGCCCGCCAGCCGCTCGTTCGCCGAGGCCACCCGGGCCGGCGTCCTCTGGTACGGCCTGAAGGGCCGGGCCGATGTGACCGCCGAGAACGTCCGGTCCGACACCGCGGGCAGCCGGTTTACGCTGGTGACGCCGCGCGGCCGGGCGGAGGTCCGGACGGGTTTGCTCGGCACGCACAACGTGTATAATGGCCTGACGGCGGCGGCCATCGCCGAGGCCGTCGGGCTGCCGATAGAGACAATCGTGGCCGGAATCGAGGCCGTCCGGGTGGTCCGTGGCCGGCTCGAACCTGTGCCGACCGACCTTGCCTTCCGCGTCCTCGTCGACTACGCCCACAAGACCGACGCGCTGGAGCACGCCCTGACCACCGTGCGGGAACTGGTCCGCGGCGGCGGCCGGCTGATTGTGGTCTTCGGCTGCGGCGGCGACCGCGACCGGCAGAAGCGGCCGGCCATGGCCCGCGTCGCCGAACGCCTGGCCGACCGCATCGTCGTCACCAACGACAACCCGCGCAGCGAAGAGCCGCAGGCCATCGCCGACGAAATCCTGGCCGGCTTCGCCTCGCTCGAAAAGGTGACCGTGGACCTCGACCGCGCCGGCGCCATCGCGCAGGCCCTGGGCGAGGCCCGCCACGGCGACGTCGTCATCATCGCCGGCAAGGGGCACGAGACGTACCAGATCATCGGCGGCGTGACCCGGCCGTTCGACGACCGCGAGGTGGCCGCCGATGTCCTTCGCGACCTGGAATCGCGAGACAGGACGTCGTAAATGCGCCGCGCGGCCCGTACGGGCCGCGCAGGAAAAGGCCATGAACTTCACCGTAGCCGACATCCTGGAGGCCACCGCCGGCCGGCTCCTGGCGGGCCCGGCCGACTCGGGCGCCGGCACGGTCTCGACCGACACGCGCCACCTGGCAGCCGGCCAGACGTTCCTGGCGCTGGAGGGCGAAACGTTCAACGGTCACGCCTTCCTGGACGAGGCCGTCCGATCGGGCGCGGCCTGCCTGGTCGTTCACCAGGCCGACGCCGTGCCCGCGGCCGCCCGAAAGCGGGGCGTGGCGGTCGTCGTGGTCGACGACACGCTCGCGGCGCTGGCGGACCTCGGCCGGGCCGCCCGCGGCCGCCTCATCTGCCCGGTCATCGCGGTCACCGGCTCCTGCGGCAAGACGACGGTGAAGGAGATGCTGGGGCACATTCTGGCGCGGCATCTTCGCGGCCGGGTGCCGCCCGCCAGTTACAACAACCTGGTCGGCGTGCCGCTGACGCTGCTGGCGGCCGAGCCGGACGACCAGTTCGTCCTGTGCGAGTTCGGGACGAACGCGCCGGGCGAGATCGCCCGCCTGGCCGGCATCGCTCGCCCGACCATCGGCATCGTGACGCTCGTTGCCGCGACGCACCTGGAAGGCCTGGGCTCGGTCGACGGCGTGGCCGAGGAGAAGGCGGCGCTGGTCGACGCCATCCCTTCCGACGGCGTGGCCATCCTGAACGCCGACGACCCGCGCGTCGCCCGCATGGCCGAGCGGTGCCGTGGCCGCGTCGTCACGGTCGGCACGACGTGGGAGGCCGACCTCCAGGCCGGGCACGTGGTCCAGACCGACCGGGCCCTGTGCTTCACGACCAGCGGGTCGGCCGGGTTCGAGGTGCCGGTCCTGGGCACGCACCAGGCGGTGCTGGCGCTGGCGGCGACGGCGGCGGCGCGGGAACTGGGCATCACGGTGGAGGCGTCGGCCGAGGCGCTGCGCGACTTCCGCCCGCCACCGATGCGGCTGTCGCCGGCGGAGGCCGGCGGCGTGGTCGTCCTGAACGATTCTTACAACGCCAACCCGGCCAGCATGACGGCGGCCCTGGCGCTGCTGGCCCTCTGGCCGGACCGGCGGAAGGTCTTCTTCTGCGGCGACATGCGCGAACTGGGCGCCGCGAGCCGGCCGGCGCACGAGGCCCTCGGCCGCGAGGTCGCCGAGGCGAAGGTCGCCCGGCTCGTGTGCGTGGGGCCGGAGTCGCGGGCCACGGCCGAGGCCGCCCGGCAGGCCGGCCTCGACGCCGACCAGGTCGCCACCGTCGGCGACGCCGTCGCCGCGGCCGACATGGCCGTCCGCATGGTCGAGACGGGCGACGTTGTTCTGGTGAAAGGATCGCGGGCCATCGGTCTGGAGCGCGTAGCCGAGATGATTCTGGCCTCGCGCGGGGCCCGCGTGACCGAATAGATTACATCCCACGAGCGGAGGGTGGTCCTCCGGACCCGCCCTGGCGCGGGCGGGTAAGAAAAAGGGCCCTCGGGACGGGCGGCGACAACCTGGGTCACGCACGCTCACGATCCCGAGGGCCCGGTGGGATGAGGGAGCCGCACTATGATCTACCGCCTGGTTTTCTACTTCCAGGAATTTCTCCAGGAAGTCGGGCTCTGGCGGTACGCCAACGTCTTCCGGTACCAGACGTTCCGGATGATGTTCGCGATCGTGACGAGTTTCTTCCTGCTGATGGCGCTGGCGCCGTCGGTCATCCGGGTGCTGAAGCATCTGAAGGTGCACGGCGGGACCGACTTCGGCAACAAGACGGTGGACCAGATTTACGCCTCGCGGGCCTCGACGCCGACGATGGGCGGCGTGCTGGTCGTGCCGGCGGTGCTCCTGGCGACCGTCCTGTGGGCGGACCTGCTGAACTTCTACGTCGTCCTGGGCCTCGTGACGGTCGCCTGGCTGGGCGTGCTGGGCGGCGTGGACGACTACCTGAACATGGCCGCCCGCAGCCGCACGGGCCTCCGGATGTGGGAGAAACTGCTGTTCCAGATCGGCCTGGCGGTGCTGCTGGCCCTGTTTCTGTACCAGATGCGGCACGAGATCGTGCTGCCCGAGAACGGCACGGGCATCGCGCTGAACCTGCCGTTCTACAAGTTCCCCATCGCGTTGTCGCTGTGGGCGTTCGCGGTCATTGCCATCCTGGTGGTGGCGGGGACGTCGAACGCCGTCAACCTGACCGACGGGATGGACGGCCTGGCGGTGGGCAGCATGGTGCCGCCCACGCTGGTCTTCCTGGTGCTGAGTTACATCGCGGGAAACAGCATCTATTCCGATTATCTGTACGTGCCGTACGTGCGCGGCGTGGGGGAACTGTCGGTGTTCTGCGGCGCGCTGCTGGGGGCGTGCCTGGGGTTCCTGTGGTACAACTGCTCGCCGGCCCAGATGTTCATGGGCGACACGGGCAGCCTGGCCCTGGGCGGGGCCATCGGGTACGTCGCCCTGGCGACCCGGCAGGAGGTGATGCTGCTGATCGCGGGGGGCGTGTTCGTGGTGGAGGCCCTCAGCGTCATCCTCCAGGTCGGCGTTTTCAAACTGACCGGCGGCAAGCGGGTGCTGCGGATGTCGCCCATCCACTACCACTTTCAGTTGGGCGGGTGGACCGAGACCCAGACCGTCGTCCGGTTCTGGCTGCTGGGCGCGATGTTTGCCGCCCTCGCGCTGGCGTCGCTGAAACTGCGGTAACCGAGCCGCGACCGTAAGGTCGCGGGTACGTGCCATCGCGGGTGACGTTCGTCGACGCGCGAACGTACCCGCCATCTTGCGATGGCGGCTCGGTCGATGACGCTGAACAAGGGAGGAGCAGCATGACCACCACCGTTGCCACGCCCGACCGCTCGGTGGCCGCCGGCACCTCGGCCGGCCGGCCGCTCAGCGAGGCCCACATCCTGTTCCTCGTGGTCCTGGCCCTGGTGACGGTGGGCGTCATGATGGTCTACAGCGCCAGCCAGACGACCGAGCCCGGCACCGCGAACCCGCACTTTCCGCGGCAGGCGTACTTCGCGGTGGTGGGGCTGGTGGCCTTTGTGCTCGGGGCGATCTTCCCGTACCGCTGGCTGAGCCGGTGGCCGGTGGCCGTCGGCGTCCTGCTGGCGGCGGTGGGCCTGCTGGTGCTGGTCCTCTTTATCGGGATGGGGCGGGGTGGCGTCCGGCGGTTTCTGAATCTGCCGATGGGGCTGCACTTTCAGCCGTCGGAGTTCGCCAAGTTTGCCGTCGTCATCTTTCTGGCGTGGTGGTTCAGCCGGCGGAGTGCCCGGCCGGCGAGCCTGCTCGGCGGCTTCCTGGTGCCGATGGGTGTCCTGGCGCTGGTCGCCGTGCTCATTGTCAAGGCCGACTTCGGCACCGCCGCCCTCATCGGCGCCGTGGCGGTGCTCCTGTGCCTGATCGCCGGATGGCGACGGTGGTACCCGCTGCTCCTGGCGGCGCCGGCGGTGGCCGGGTTCTATGCCGCGGTCTGGCTCGTTCCGTACCGTCGCGAGCGGATGGAAGTGTGGCTGGACCCGTGGCAGCACGCGCAGGACGCCGGCTGGCACGTCTGTCAGAGTCTGATGGCCATCGGCCGCGGCGGCCTGCTCGGCGTCGGGCCGGGCGCCGGCATCCAGAAACTCTACATCCCCGAGAACACGACCGACTTCATCTTTGCCGTCCTGTGCGAGGAGATGGGCATTCTGGGCGGTATCCTGGTCATCGGCCTCTTTGCCGTCCTGGTCTGGCGCGGCGGGAAAGTGATCCGAAGGGCGCCCGACCGGTTCGGCTTCCTGCTGGCGTCGGGCATCCTGCTGGTGATTGCGCTCCAGGCGGCCATGAACATCGGCGTGGTCACGAGCGCCCTGCCGGCCAAGGGCATCAGTTTGCCGTTCGTCAGTTACGGCGGGTCGGGGCTGGTGATGATGAGTTTCGCGGCGGGGCTGCTGGCGTCGGTGGCCCGGGCGGGCGAGCGCGGCTCGCCGCTCGTCCATGTGCCCGCCTCACGGGGCACGTAGCGGGGCACAGTTAGCCGACGACCTTGGTCGTCGCGTGTTTTCCGCGCGGCGGAAATGATGTGTGGCCCGGCCCGTACGGGCCGGGAGCGCGGCTCGTCGCTCGTCCACGTGCCCGCCTCACGGGGCACGTAGCGGGGCACAGTTAGCCGACGACCTTGGTCGTCGCGTGTTTTCCGCGCGGCGGAAATGATGTGTGGCCCGGCCCGTACGGGCCGCACGGGGAAGGTCACGATAACCATGCGCGAAACCGGCCGACGCATCTTTCTGGCAGGCGGCGGCACCGGCGGCCATCTGTACCCGGGGCTGGCGGTGGCGGAGGCCCTTTGCCGCCGATGCCCGGACGT
>JADHXV010000047.1 GCA_016782785.1 Planctomycetota bacterium
CCAGGGCACGCTCACGCGTCTTCGCCGGGAGCCGCCGGTTCGACGGCCGACCCCGCGCCCGGTGCACCAGGCCGGCGTCGCCCTCGGCCCGATACCGCCCGAGGATCCGCCGCACCTGCCGCTCGCTCAGCCCCAGCCGCCACGCCGCGTCCGACTGCCTCAGACGACGCTCGGCCAATGCCGCCATGACCTTCAGTCGATCCCGTTCCTTCCGGCTCATCCGCAGTTCCATCCTCGTCCCCTTCCCGGACCTGGGCCCGAAAAGAGGACAATTCTACTTTGCGGAAACCGGACATTATCACTTTGCGGCGACAGGTCCGGCAAAAGGCTTGACACGTCCCGGCGCACGGATTACGTTACGGTTATCCGACGCAGGGGCCGGCGGTCCGTGCGCTGGGTCACACCTGCCGAAGAAGGGGCGACGGCGCCGCCGCGGTGCTGAGGGCCGTCTCTGGAAGGAGCCGTGTATGACGCGACCTGCTCTGATGGCCATCGCCGTCCTCCTGCTGTTGCCCGTGTTGGTGCAGGCGCAAGTGGTGCCGAACCTCAACGAGATCCGGCAGCGCGACTTTATCAGCCAAGGCGACCGGGACACCATCCGCAGGTTCGTGGAAGAACTGGTCCGCAAGATGCTGACCGATACCAGCGAGGACCGGAGCGGGATGATCGCCGGCCGGCAGCGGCTGCTGTCGGAGGCGCTTCGCGCCGGCGTCAGCACGCAGGCGTTCCGCCAGGCGTTTGCCGAAGTGACCCTGGAGGTTTTGAAAGAGAACACCAAGAAGGCCGTCAGCCTGGCCGCCCGCGTGAACTTCCTCATGGTGGCCGCCCAACTGGGCCTGCTGGACGCGGCGCCGCTGCTGCGTTCGTCGCTGGAGAACGACCCGTACCCGGCGTCGCAATACTGGGCCGCCCGGGGGCTGGCGCTCTTGGCGCCGAAGATCGTGGAGAGCGTTGCGCCCAGGCTGGAGGCCGAGATCGCCGACAGCATCAAGAAGGTCCTGAAGCCCCAGACCTCGCCGTTCGTGCTGGCCCAGTTGTTCGACGCGCTGGGCCGGTTCGACCACGAGCAGGCCCACGACGTCCTGGCCGACGGCGCCGTCTTCCTGGTGAAGACCACCAACGCCGCGGAGCCGGTCATCGCGCGGCTGCAGAGCGACGTCATCAAGTCGGTCGAGCGGGCGTACGAGCACGAAGTACGTCCGGAGGCCAAGCAGGGGCTTCTCTTCGCCCTGGTGACGATGTGCGCCTGGCTCGAGCCGGCGGAGGACGATCCGCGCCTGACGACGGAACTCAACGCCACGCTCATGAAACTGACCGGCGCCGATGCCGGCTACTCGCCGCGCGATCCCCCCCGCCTCCAGAAACTGGCCCTGATGGAGTGGATCGAGCGGCTCATCCGCGACAAGCGCATCACGAAGCGCCCCGACCTGCCGCCGGCCATCGAAGAGGCCGTCAAGCGCGAGGTCGCGCCCGGCAAGGCCGCCGGCGCCTAGCCGGCCGTCGACGGAACCTGCGCCCAGGGCCGCGACGATCCACGCCCGCGCACCCGGCGGCCTGAACGCGTCCCGGCAGACGAACCCCAATGCGCACGCTGACCTTATCGATGGCCCTGGCTGCCGCCGCCGTGATGGGGGCCACCCTGCTCGCCTACCGGTCCCAGGGGCCGCCGCCCGACCTGGTCTGGACGGGGGGCACCGAAGTCACCACGCTCGACCCCGGCACCATGACCGCGCTGAATGACGGCCGGGTGGCAGGCGCCCTGTTCGAGGGCCTCGCCGTCCTGGATGCCGACACCCTCCAGCCGCGGCCCGGCGTGGCTCACCGGTGGGACATCTCCGCCGACAGCCTGACGTACACGTTCCACCTTCGGCCCGAGGCGCGGTGGAGCAACGGCCGGCCCGTGACGGCCGACGACTTCGCGTGGTCGTGGCGGCGGGTGCTGAGCCCCGAGACGGCCGCCGAGTACGCCTACATGCTGTATCCGATCCGCGGGGCCAAGGCGTACTACGAGGCCGCCGTCAAGGACCCGGCGTCGGCCGATTGGTCGCAGGTGGGCATCCGCGTCGAGGGGCCGCACCGCCTGGTCGTGGGATTGGAGCAGCCCTGCGCGTACTTCCTGGACCTGACGGCCTTTCATACGTACATGCCTGTGCCGCGCGAGGCGGTCGAGACGCACGGCGACCGCTGGACCCTGCCGCCCCATATCGTGTCGAACGGGGCGTATCGGCTCCTGTCGTGGACGTTCCGCAGCCGCATGGTCTGGGAGAAGAACCCGCATTACTGGAACGCAGACAACGTGGCGCTGGGCCGCATCGAAGTGCGCGTGTACGAGCAGTCGAACACCGCGCTGCTGGCGTACGAGACGGGCGTGGTGGACCTGACCACGGAGGTGCCGAGCCTCTCGATCCAGCCGCTGCTGGAAGCGCAGCGGTCGGGCCGCCGCAGCGACGTGCTGTTCGGTCCGCGGCTTGGCACGTATTTCTATCGGTTCAACTGCAAATTCGGGCCGCTGAAGGACGCGCGGGTCCGGCGGGCGCTGGTGCTGGCCATCGACCGCCGGCCCATCATCGACCGGGCGGCCCGCGGCGACCAGAAGCCGGCCTACGCCTTCGTCCCCCCCGGCATGCGCGGCTATGTGCCGCCCGAGGGTGTCCCCGAGGACGTCGAACAGGCTCGCCGCCTCCTGGCCGAGGCCGGCTACCCCGGCGGCAAGGGCATGGACGAACTTGCGATCCTCGTGAACCGCGGCTCCGACCACGTCCCTATCGCCCAGGTCCTCATGGAACAGTGGAAGAAGAACCTGGGCCTTAACGTGCGGGTTGAACAGGTCGAGTGGAAGGTCTTTCTCGACGTGATCCACAAGCTGGAGTACCAGATCGCCCGGGCGGGCTGGTTCGGCGATTATCTTGACCCGAACACGTTTCTCGATATGTTCGTAACGGGGGGCGGCAACAACGAGACCGGCTGGTCCAACGGCGAGTACGATGCCCTGATCGAGGCCGCGGCCCGCGAGGCCGACCTGACGCGACGCAAGGACCTCTTCCGGCAGGCCGAGCGGATCCTCCTGCGCGAGGTGCCCATCATGCCTATCTATTATTATACGAGTGCATTCCTGGTCCGCCCGGGCCTCGAGGGCGTGGTGCCCAGCCGGTTGAACCGCATCGACTTCGACCGGTTGCGCTGGCAAGGCCGCACGCCGGCCGACCCCGGCCGCGCCCCGTAGCGCAGCGCAGGAGTATCCCGCGCGGTCGGTCTCCTGACGGACCGCGCATCGGTCGCCTGGATCGCGGCGGGTACGGAGACCCGCCGCGCGGGAAGCAGCGTGCCGCGCGGCATAGACGCGCCCTTTTAGCCGCGACGCGCAGCGGAGCGCGCTGAGGCGAGGCGGGTGAGGCCACCGCGCGGAAGTTGGCCAATCGGATCACGCCTGAACGTCGGGGGGAGGGGAGGGCGGTCCCGATGACACTCCTGCACGAGTACCAGAACGGCACGGCTTACCGGCGCGAGGGATTGCCGGCGAAAGACCCCCACTGGCAGCAGGGCGTGGGACCCTTCAAGTCGTACGCCGAGGGCGGCGCGCGGGTCCTGGCGCTCCAGCGCCCGTCCACTTGGCCGAAGGCCGACCTGTGGGAGACGCTCGGCGCGCGGCGAAGCCATCGCCGCTTCGCCGAGGGGCCGCTTGCGCAGCAGGACCTCATGCTGCTCCTCTGGGCGGCCCAGGGCATCACGCAGCCGGGACCGTGGCCGTTCCGCACGGCCCCGTCGGCCGGGGCGCTGTACCCGGTCGAGACGTACGTCTGTGCCGCCCGCGTCGAGGGCATCCGCCCCGGCGTCTATCACTGGGAGTTGCCGGAAGGGCGGCTGGCGCTGGTCGCGGGCCGCAACGACGTCTCCGCGGCCGCCCGGTCGGCCTGCCTGGGACAGGACATGGTCAGCCAGGCGGCGGCCACGTTCGTCTGGTCCGCCGTCTGGGCCCGCAGCGGGCAGAAGTACGGCGACCGTGCCTTGCGGTACG
The DNA here is from genome assembly GCA_016782785.1 of Planctomycetota bacterium. Classification (GTDB taxonomy): domain Bacteria; phylum Planctomycetota; class Phycisphaerae; order FEN-1346; family FEN-1346; genus BS750m-G62. The sequence goes on from JADHXV010000047.1 coordinate 4,016, forward strand.
TGTACCTGGACGCCGGCCACCTGGCCGAGAACCTGCACCTGGCGGCCACGGCGCTGGGCCTGGGCGCCTGCATGATCGGCGCCTTCCTTGACGATGCCATGAACGACCTCGTGGGCGTCGACGGCGACGACGAGGCCGTCGTCTATGCCGCGTGCGTCGGGAGGCCGAAGTGACCGCCGACTGGCCCGACGACTCGGTCCCGCCGTGCCCATACGAGGGCCGGGTGCCGGGTCCGCCCCACGCGCAAGCGCCGGGTGCGCCGTACGCACCCGCGCAGGGGCCGCCGAAGCCGCTGCCGGCGATGGCCGACCCGCCGCGCGACGTGCCCGTTCTCGTCCGCTCGTCGAACCTCCTGGGCGGGTTCTACAACCAGTTCGCGTGGCTGTGGCTGGGGCTGACCGGCGTGTTTCTGTGGGTCTTTGTGCCGAACGCCGACGTCGCGGGCCTCTGGCACTTCGGCGGCGAGACGGCGACGGCGCCCGGCGTCGTCACGGCCTCGCGCGAAACGAACTGCATGGAGAACGACGTCCGCGTATATGGCCATACGTTCCGATTCACCGGGCCCGACGGCGTCGAGCGGACCGGCGAATCGTTCGCTACCGGCCGGCGGCTCGACCCGGAGCAGGAGGTCACGGTCGAGGTCGCGCCCGGCGCCCCGTCCGTGGCCCGCATCCGGGGCATGCGGCGAAGGCCGTTCGGCGTGGAAGGCTGGGGCGGCCTGCTCATGGTCGGCATGCTGGCCGTCTTCTCGGTGGTCGGCGTCGTGATGTTGACGGTGGGCGTCCGCAAGGGGTTGAAGGCGAACCGGATGCTGCGGTCAGGCCTCTTGACGCTCGGCCGGTTGAAGGCGCGGCGCCCGACGAACACCTGCATCAACGACCGCACCGTGTATGAGTTCACGTTCGAGTTCGTCGCCGACGATCGCCGGACCCACGAGGCCAAGGCGAAGACGCACGACGTTGATCGCCTCTCCGACCCGCGCGGCGAGTTCCTGCTGTATGACCCGGTCGACCCGTCGTACGCGGTCCTGCTGGACGACATCCCGGGCGCGGTCCGCGTGGGCGAGTTCGGCCAACTCGAAACCGAACGGCCGGCCAAGGCTGTCCGCTCGTTTCTCTTGCCGGCCCTCGTCCTCGGCGCCCACAGTGTGGCGGCCTGGGTGGTCCTGGGCTGAGCGGGGATGATCGCAAAGCCCGGGGATGAGCGTCAACGAATCCCCGGGTCAACCATCGCGAGGTGCCCTGCCATGCCAACGTTCGCCCGGCCCCGCGTGGTCGTCAGCAAGTGCCTCGGCTTTGCCGCGTGCCGATGGAACGGCGCGGCGATTTCCGACGCGTTCGTTCGCCGGCTGGCCGACCACGTGACGTTCTGCGCCGTGTGCCCGGAGATGGAGATCGGCCTGGGCTGCCCGCGCGACCCGATCCGAGTCGTCCTCGCGGACGGCGAGCGGCGCCTGGTGCAGCCGGCCACCGGGCGCGATGTCTCCGCCGAGATGCGCGCCTACGCATCGCAAGCACTGGATGCCATGGGCGACGTGGACGGCTTTCTCCTCAAGAGCCGGTCGCCGTCCTGCGGCATCAAGGACGTGAAGATCTACGGCGGCCCGGACCGCGACCAGCCGCTGGCCCGCGGCGAAGGTTTTTTTGGCGAGGCCGTGCTCGCGCGGTTCGGCCACCTGCCCGTCGAGGACGAGCGGTGCCTGGCCGACCCGGCGTGCCGCGACCGGTTCCTGGCGGGCCTGTTGGCCGCGGCGCGGAAGTAGCGTTGGACTTTCGACTTTGGACTTTCGACTTTGGACTTTCGACTTTGGACTTTCGACTTTGGACTTTCGACTTTGGACTTTCGACTTTCGACTTTGGACTAAACGCTTCAGCGTTCCAGGCCCGACGCCAGGCGGCGCAGGCGGTCGATGAACGCCAGGCGCGCGGGCGTCAGGTCGCGCCGCACCTCGGCCGTCTCGCGGTAAATCTCGAGCATGAACGTGCCGCCGAAGTTGACCCGGGCCAGGGCCCGGGCCACCGCTTCGAACGGCACGGTGCCCATGCCGGGCAGCAGGTGGTCGTCGTCGGAACCGTCGTTGTCGTGCAGGTGGACGCCCCACAGTTGCGGCCCCATGTCGCGGATGGTGTCAACAGGCCGCCCCACCACGTTCGCGTGGCCGGCGTCGTACGCCAGGCCCAGGTGCGGGCTGCGGACGGCGTCCACGATGCGCCGGAGCAGGCGTCCGTCGGAACCGAACATGGGCGGCGGCATGTTCTCGACCAGGAAGCGGGCGTCGGTCTCCTCGGCGATGCGAGCCAGGCGCTCGGCGCTCGAGGCCAGCGCGCCCTCGCGGAACGTGTCCGCCTCCGTGTCGCCGGGGCCGACGGGGTGGACGATGATGTCGCGGCAGCCCAGGCCGTGGGCGAATGCCGTCTCGCGGCGCGCAATCTCGAGGGCGGCGTCCCGGGCGGCCGCCGTCTCGGCCGAGAGGTCGAACGCCGGGCCGTCCAGGATCTCGAGTTCGATGTACCCGTGCATGCTGTCGGCGACGAGGCCGGCGCCGTCGAGACGGGCGCGGATGTCGGCGGCCGGACGGCCCCGGGCGACGTTGCGGTAAATCTGGACGCGGCGGATGCCCGCCTCCTGGATGAGGGCGATTTCCTCGTCCACGTCCCATTTATCGAAATCGATAGCTATGACGGCGCCGAGTGGGAGGTTGGGCATGGTCAGCCGTTCGCCGCGAGGCGCTTTCGGATGAAGTCGGCCCGGGCCGCGTCGCGCTGCGACTCGTCCAGCGCGGCGCCCCGGAGGCGCTGGATGTGCCCCCGCCGCGTCAGCAGGAACAGGTCGTTGACGGCCCCGATGTCCACGCCGTCCAGCCGGCCCAGGTGGATGCCCAGCCGGACAGCCGAGAGCAGCATCAGCGTTTCTTCGCTGGAGATCGTCCGAGCGTGCGTCAGCAGGGCCCACGAGCGGTACACGCGGTCGTCGAGGGCGACGGGGCTCTCGTCGGCCAGGACGCCCCGGGCCTGCTGCTCGTACGCGAGGATCTGCGGAATGACCGCGTCGAGGTTCTTCAGGATGTCCTCTTCCGACCGCCCGAGCGACGCCTGGTTCGAGATCTGGTAGATGTCGCCGACCGCCTGTGTGCCTTCGCCGTAGATGCCCCGCACGGCCAGGCGCATGCGGGCCACCGCGTGGAAGACCTTCTCGATCTGCTTCGTCAGCACCAGGGCGGGCAGGTGGAGCATGACGCTCAGGCGCATGCCCGTGCCGACGTTCGTCGGGCAGGCCGTCAGGTACCCCAGTTCGGGCGAGAAGGTGTAGGTGACCCGCTCCTCGATGCGGTCGTCGAGGGCGTCGGCCTCGGCCCAGGTGTCCTGGAGTTGAAGCCCCGCCGAGTACACCTGGAGCCGCAGGTGGTCCTCTTCGTTGACCATGACGGCGACGCGCTGGTCGCGGCTGACGGCCACGCCTCGGGGGCCTTCTCCGGCGGCGTGCTCGCGGCTGATCACGTGCCGCTCCAGCAGGCACTGGCGGTCGATGTCGGAGAGTTCCTCCAGGTCGAACCAGGTGAAATCGCCCGGATCGGCGGCGGCGACGATGGCGTCGCGCAAGGCGGACTCGATTTCCCCCTGCTCGGCCGCCTGGAGGCGTGAAAGGAACGGCCGGCCGGCCACGTTGCGCGCCAGCCGCACGCGTGTCGATAATACGATGTCGCCATGCGGGCCGCCGTGTTTCAGCCACGGGCTCGGCGACGTGATGATCTCCTCGAGCGTCACGCGCCGGCTTCCTTTTCCTGGATCAGGTCGCGCAGGCGGGCGGCCTCTTCGTACTGTTCGTGGTCGACGGACTCCTGGAGCCGGCGCCTCAGTTGCATCAGTTCCCGGCCGGCCTGCTGGTCGGCGCCCGCGCGCCTCGGCACCTTGCCGAGGTGCTCGGCGCCCCCGTGGACCTTCTCCAGCAGTTCGTGCAGCGGTTCGGCGAACGCCTCGTAATCGTTCGGGCAGCCCAGCCGGCCCTGGCTGCGGAACTCGCCGTACGTCATCCCGCAATCCGGGCACGCCAGGCCCGCCTCCTTGCCGGCGCTCTGGTGGGCCTCCAGCATGCCCGAGAGCACGTCCTGGAGGTTGATCTGGGCCTTGATGGCCACGCCTTCCTCGCGGGCGCAGTCTTCGCACAGGTGCCGCTCGCGCTTCTCGTTATGGATGATCTCGGTCAGGTGGACCGTGGCCTGCTGTTTCTTGCAGCGCTGACACAGCATGGGATCATCCCGGAATGCCCGAAGGCGTGAGGCTGTTTATGTATCGGCCGTCGGCCGGCACTTCATGATACTTCTCGCCCGGCGGATAATCAACCGCGGCCGCGCTTCGTCTCCCATTTCTCCAGGTACGCCACCTGGCTGAGGGTCCGGCCTTCGCGGATCTCGGTCCGCATGCGGTTCTCGGCCTCCAGCACGTCCTGGGCGCGGTTCGCCAGTTCCACCGCGCGCTCCCTCGGCAGATGCATGACACCGTCGGCGTCGCCCACCAGCCAGTCGCCCGGCTGGACCTCCTGCCCCGCGAGCCGGATGGGCCCGCCGATCTCGCCCAGCCCCTTCGGGTAGCCGGCGTGGCTGCATACAACGCGGGCGAAGGCGGGGAAGCCCAGGCGCCGGATTTCCTCGACGTCGCGGATGCCGCCGTCGATGACCACGCCCGCCACTTTCTTCTGGAGCGCGCTTTCGGTGGCCAGTTCGCCCCAGATGGCCGGCCCCACGCCCCCCGCGTCGATGGCGATGACCTGGCCCGGCTCGGCCCGGTCGATGGCCTCCACGCTCTTGGCGAAGTCGCCGGGCGCCGTCCGCACCGTCAGCACGGGCCCGGCCAGTTTCGCCCCGGGCGTAATCGCCGCCAGGCCCTCCAGGCACGGCCGGTGGTGCCAGGCGTCGCTCAGGTTGGACGTCGAGACGCGAAGGAGCACCTCGCGGACCTCGTCGGCGCCGGCCCGGCGGAAGAGGTCGGTCCGGACGGCCTTCCCCGAGTCGATGGCCCGGCGGATGTCGGCCGTCGCACGGGCCGGATCGTTCGCCTTGATGATCGCGCCGCCCACGACCACGATCGCCGCCCCGGCCGCCACGGCCCGCGGCGCCGTCTCGGACGTAAGTCCCCCCGCGGCCGCAAGCGGCAGGTCGGTCACCTTCGCGAGGCGCGAGAGCAGGTCGAACCCCGCCGCCTCGCCCGTCATCTGCACGTCGATGGGGCAGTGGACCGCCACGAACGCCGCGCCCCAGTCGCCCAGGCGCCGGACGAGCGGCTCGGGGTCGGCCATGCCCAGGATGTCCACGCCGATGCCCAGGCCGAAGTTCCGGCCGACTTCGATGGCCTCGCGCACGGTCGATTCGCTCGCCACGCCCAGGACGATGGCGTAATCGGCCCCCGCCTTGGCGGCCGCCTCCATCTCCACGCGGCCGGCGTCGGCGGTCTTCATGTCCGCCACGATCTTCTTCTCCGGGAACCGCTCGCGCAGCGCCCGGACGGCGTCCAGGCCCTCGCTCTTGATGAGCGGCGTGCCGGCCTCGATCCAGTCCACGCCGCTCGGCACGGCCAGGTCGGCCACGCGCAGGGCGCGTTCGAGGTCGAGAAAATCGAGGGCGAGTTGTAGCGTTGCGCCCAAAAGCAAACCTCCTAACGGCAAAATGACGAATGACGAATTCCGAATGACGAATCATGACGGCAATGACGAATGACGAATTCCGAATGACGAATCATGACGGCAATGACGAATGACGAATTCCGAATGACGAATCAATGACCAATGGAGAATGGCCCGCAGCCCCGGGTCGCCCCGTTCATTCGTCATTGCCGTTCTCGTCATTCTTTCGTCATTCGTCATTCGGGCTTCGTCATTGCTTCTATCGTCATTCTTTCGTCATTCGTCATTCGGGCTTCGTCATTGCTTCTATCGTCATTCTCTCGTCATTCGTCATTCGGATCTCGTCATTTTGCCTTCGGGCTTCGTCATTTCGCTGTTGCGTCGGGTCGGTACGTGGCCGCGCACCGGTCCGATTCCCACGTCGTGACCGACGCCAAGCGGACGCCCGCCGGCAGGCGTTCGGCCACGCGCTCGGCGATGACGCGGGCCAGGTTCTCGCTCGACGGGTTTATCGTGTCGAACGGCGGAATCTCGTTCAGGTAGGCGTGGTCGAGGTCCTCGATCACCTCGGCCAGCAGCCGCTTCGCCTCGACGAAGTCCAGCAGCATGCCGTCGTCTCCCACCTTCTCGCCCGCCAGCCGAAGGTCCACCCGCCAGTTGTGGCCGTGCAGGTGCTCGCACTTGCCCTTGTACTGGCGCAGGTTGTGGGCGGCGCTGAAACAGTCGCCGATAAGGAGTTCGTACGGCATGATCCTGCTCCCGGGTCCTGGAACTGCTCCGCCATTCTAGAAGGCCCTGAAACGCCAGACAAGCCTGTTTTGCGCCGCCACGGGGCCAGGGCACCACCAGACCCCTTGTCATTTCGACCGAGCGGAGAAATCTCGCTGTTGCCGCGGCGCTGCCGCGAATGATAAATGCCAAATGATAAATGCCCAATAAGGCCTCCGGCCTGTGGGCCCACCCGCTCCGCTTCGCGTCGCGGCCAAAAGGCCGCCCGCGCCGTTGTTGTCAATCCGAAATCCCTGGCCGTTCGTCCGAGCCTAGGGCTCGGCCGAAGGCTCCCTGGCCGTAAAGCCCAACGGGCGGGCGGGCAGGCCGAAATCGGTTCCGTTGCCGTTCACTCCGCATTCCCCACTCCGCACTCCGCACTCTGAATAAGGTCGTTCTTGACGGGGCCCCGAACGTGGGGCATAATGCAGATAGAAGGCCCGGGGCATATCATGACCGAGCAAGGGGGGTGAGTCCAGGTTCAGTGAGGACGCATGGTTCAGCCTAACGAACGCGAGAAAAAATCGTGGCTCCTCGGCGTCGGCCACGATAACGAGGATGGCCATCTCCGCATCACCCGCGGCGACAACTTCCGCCTCTTCGGCGGCAGCGAGCAGACCCACGAGGTCATGCAGGAGACCGCCGTCAAGTTCAACGAGAGACTCCGCGACCGCGGCAAACGCCTCGAAGAGATCACCAAGGCAGAGTTCCGCGACATCGCCCACGAGATCGGCCTCTCGGACAAGAACCTCCCGCCCCCGCCCGCCGACGACTGAGCGGCGCGCGCGTTGTCATGCCTCGGAGCCCGAAGGGCGACGAAGCATCTCGCCGTGGCCGTCGCTGTTTGGCTGTTGCCCGCTGTTCGGCCGTTGCCGTTTCGCCGTTGGCGTGCGGCCTGGGGCTCGCGGCTTGCGGCCTTTTCTGCGTTACTACGTCACTCCGTCGCTGCGTCACTCCGCTACTTTGCCCCTCCATCGGCATAAACTAAAGCGTATATCCGCCCCTGCAAAAAGGCGAAAAAAGCCGAAAAAAACTGAAAATATCCGAAAAGTTGGGGTAAAAAAGGGGTAAGTTTCCGCGCGTTTCAGAGGCGTGTTTCCTGCCATTTTGGCAGGACGACGGCTCTGGCGCCTTGAAAACGCCGATTTGCCCCCCGCGGCGCGCCAAAATCCCCTCGAAGGGCGGGGTCCGATATGCTTTAGCACATATCGCCTCCGCCGCGACACGAGCCGGGTGGGGAAGTTCACACGCCGCACACGGTCACCCGCAGGCGGACTTGGCCGCGATCGGGCCGCGGGACGGGCACGTCGCGGGGGGCGAGCGGCTCATCGTCGATGGGGGCGGGGGCGTCCAGCACCAGGGTGCGCATGGGCGAATTCCTTTCGGCGGGCGTCCATTCTGCCGAAATCGTGTGTCAGGCGGGCCGTCTCGGTCGTATCGATTGTAGAGGGTCGGTCGCGGGCGGAGCAAGCGTTCGGCGCCGCCGTCCGCGCCGGCCCGGCCGTCCGTGGGCGAATTGGCGGTTGCCGAGGTTGGCGCGCGGGGGTACGATAGGCCGGCCGATATGGAGTCTGATATGGCGATTCTCACGCTCAAGCAAGCCAGGCGGATGGGCTGCACGATAGCCGCAGCCGCGGTATTCGGCGTCTGGGCGGCCGGTGCGCCCGCGGCCGAACGGGCCCCGAAGCAGGCCTCGGCGGCAGCGGCGGAAGCCGCGGACGCGGCGGCGAAGGCCATGGAGGCGGTGGAAGCGGCGGCCGAGGCCCAGGCCCCGTCACCGGAGGAGCAGGAGACGGTCGCGCGGATCGAGGCGGCGGTTGACGCCGGCCGGTACGACGAGGCCATCGACCTGGCCAAGGCGTCGGTCCGGACCATCAAGAACGAGGGCCTGAAGACGCGGGTCACGCACCTGGTAGCCCAGGCCCAGCGGAAAAAGAAGGACTGGAGCCGGGCGCTCGCGGCCTACCTGGCGCTGCGCGACCGTTTCGACAAGGGGTCGGACGAGTACATCCGCTACGACGCGGTGGCGGGCATCCTGCGGGCGTCGAAGGACGGGGTGTACTACCCGCTGGCGGAGGCGAACGGCGGCGACACGTCGAAGACCTTGGACGATGACGCTGTGCTGGCGGAGGCGCTGGCCGTCATGGCCCGCAAGCAGGCCGAGGGGCTGCCGCTGAAATTGCAGCCCGTGGCGAGCGCCCGGACGGTCGAGGACCTGATGAAACGGTTCGTGCCGCTCGTGGAGGAACTGCGCCGGCTGCGGGTCCTGTGGCCGGACCTCAGCGCCAGCCACGACCGGTCGGCGGTGCAGACGATGGCGATGCGTCTGGCGGACCTGGGCGAGAAGACGATCGCCTTGCTCGGGAGCAAGCAGGCGGAGTTCGAGGCGATGCAGAAGTCGCGTGTCCGCAACACGCAGGTGGAGGCGGCCATGGTCCAGCATCGAAGCATGTGCGAGAGGATGATAGCCGCCGAGAAGGCACTGACGGCCGCGATGGACGCCCTCAAGGGGGCTGCCGATTGGCCGGAGGGGCAGAAACTCCGAGAAGACAGCGCCAAGCGCCAGGCCGCCTACGCGGAACTGGCCCAGGCGCTGACGCCCGGCAAGGACCGCGGCAAAGACGGGGGCGGTCATGACTGGCGGCGCGACATGCGCGACTGGCAACCGCCGGGCGGGTTTTAAGGCATAAAGGCAGGCGACGGGCAACAGGCAACAGGCAACAGGCGACGGGCAACAGGCAATAGGGGTCAGGCATCAGGCAACGGCGAACAGCAACGGTAAACGCCAGTTAGCCGCCGCGCTTGCGCGGCGCGTGTTGTTTCGGCCTCGTGATGCGTCACGGCATTGGACATTGGTTGCCGTCGCACGCCGCGGTTGTCAGCCACACGCCATCAAATCGTCATGGCCGCAAAGCCGCCGTCCACCCGCAGCAGGATACCCGTAACGAAGCCGGACGCCTTGTCGCTGGCCAGGTAGAGGACCGCCCCGAGGAGTTCGTCGGCCTCGCCGAAGCGTCCCATGGGCGTGTGGACGAAGATCTTGGCGGTGCGCTCTTCGGTCAGGAGTTTGCGGTTCTGCTCGGCCGGGAAGAAGCCGGGCACGAGGGCGTTGACGCGGACGCCCGCCGGCGCCCATTCGCGGGCCAGGAACTGCGTAATCTGGTTCACGCCGCCCTTCGCCACGCCGTAGGTGAACACCTTCGAGAGCGGCGGCCCGCTCGAGGCGCTCGAGATATTGATCACGCTGCCGCTCTTGCGGTCCACCATTCCCTTGCCGAAGACCTGGCAGGCCAGGAAGACGCTCTTCAGGTCCACGGCGATGAGTTTCTCCCACTCCTCTTCGGTGATCTCGAAGAACGGGGTGGCGGAGTTGAGGCCGGGGGCGTTGATGAGGATGTCGGTGCCGCCCCAGGCCTTGTCGATTTGCGTGCAGGCGGCCACGAGGTCGGCCTTGGAGGCGGCGTCGACCTTGATGGCGAGGGCCTCGCCGCCGGCCTTGGTGATTTCGTCGGCCCTTGCGCGGGCGGCGTCGAGGTTGAGGTCGAGGATGGCCACCTTGGCGCCGGCGCGGGCAAGGGCCGAGGCCATGGCCCCCGCGAGGACGCCGCCGCCGCCGATGACGGCGGCCCGTTTTCCGTCGAGGTTCAGGAGGTCTGCCAGGTACGCGTTGTCGGCCATCGCGGGGTCTCCTTGTGCGGTTGTGTGCGGGTCGGCGAAACGGCCATCATAACGTCCGGCGCGGCGTGCTCAAGCGCGAAACTGCTTGCATCGCCCGGCGAGGCCGGTACTCTTTTAGCCGCGACGCGCAGCGGAGCGGGGGCAGGGATTTCAGATTTCAGATTTCGGATTTCGGATTGAACAGCAACAACAACGGCAAGCATCGCGCGCTAAGCAATCACATTTAGCCGCCGCGCTTGCGCGGCGCGTGTGAAACGAGTGCGGAGTGCGGAGTGCGGAGTGAACGGCAACGACTAACGGCGCAACGGCAACCGACACTGATTTCAGAAGGAGAATCATCGTGGCAGCGACCGACGCCCAAGCCCCCCTGAAACGGTTTGAGCCCACGTGCGAGTACTTCGTCGGCATCGATTCTGACGGCTGCGCGTTCGACACGATGGAACCGAAGCACAAGGAGTGCTTCTGCCCGACGACCGTGTGGAAGTGGGACCTGGCGGCCGTGTCGAAGTACGCCCGCGAGGCGTGGGACTTCGTCAACCTGTACTCGACGACGCGCGGGTGCAACCGGTTTCACGCCCTCCAGCACGTCATGGACCTGCTGCGCGAGCGCAAAGAGGTGCGGGCCCGCGGCGTCCATATCCCGGAACTGGCGGAACTGAAGGCGTGGACGGAGCGCGAGACGAAACTCGGGAACCCCGCCCTCGAGGCCGAGGTCGCCAGAACCGGCAACCCGGAACTGGCACAGTGCCTGGACTGGTCGACGACGATCAACGAGATGGTGGCGAAGATCGTCCGGAACGTGCCGCCGTTCCCCGGTGTGCGCGAGAGCCTGGCCCTGCTGGAAGGGAAGGCCGACATGATCGTCGTCTCGGCCACGCCCGGCGAGGCGCTGGAGCGCGAGTGGGAAGAGCACGGCGTGGCGCGGTACATGGCGGTCATTGCGGGGCAGGAGATGGGGAAGAAGTCCGAACATCTCGCCCTGGCCGCCGGCGGCAAGGTCCCGCCCGAAAAAATCCTCATGATCGGCGACGCGCCCGGCGACATGAAGGCCGCCAGGGCCAACCACGCCCTCTTCTACCCCATCAACCCGGGGCACGAAGAGGCGTCGTGGGCGCGGTTCGTCGAGGAGGCCGGGCCGAAGTTTCTCGCGGGCCAGTACACCCGCGAGTACGAGGCCGCGCTGGTGGCCGAGTTCGAGACGATGCTGCCCGAAAAGCCGCCGTGGGTGTGAGCGCGAACGGCATAACACGCGCCCGTACGGGCGGCTAAATGTGATGCGCGCCATCGAACGCATGTAGCGCCGTTTACATTTAGCCGCCGAGTTCACTCGGCGCGTGTGTCGCGAGCGAAAACGGCCTGACGAACGACCACCGCTGGCGGGGTTTGCCTTCCTTTTCGGGGTTCGCTTCGACGTAGGCGACGGCGCGGTGCACATCCTCGGGCGAGTCGAGAAACACCTTCCACGAATTCTTCCCCCACACGGGCTGTTCAGCGTCCGGCCACAGGCCGTCGGCGACCAGCCGCTGCGTGGCTCGCCCTTTGAAGTGGCCCACGATGCGGCCGATGGAACGCGGATTCTGCCCCAGGACCATGTGCACGTGCTCCGGCAAGATGGCGCAGGCGTGCACCGCGTAGCCGCTCTCCCTGGCGGCCCGGGCGAAGCCGCGGCCGGTGGCCACGGCCTGCTCGCCCGTGAAGGCGACGGGCGGATGCTTCAGGGCCGACTTGGCCTCC
>JADHXV010000048.1 GCA_016782785.1 Planctomycetota bacterium
GCGAGCGCCGGCCACTGCGATCCCACGCTCGACCAACTGCGCGCGGCATGCGACGCGGGCCTTACGATGTTCACGCACCTGGGCAACGGCTGCGCCAATATCATCCCTCGACATGACAATATCATTGAGAGGGTCCTGGCGCTCCACGACCGGCTGTGGCTCTGTTTCATCGCCGACGGCGCCCACGTGCCGTACTTCACGCTCGCCAACTGGCTGCGGGCCGCGGGGACGGAGCGGGCCTGCGTGGTGACCGACGCGGTCGCCCCGGCGGGCCTGGGGCCGACCGTCTGCCGGCAGGGGCGGAGCGAGGTCCGCGTGGCCGAGGGCGACGCCGCCCGTCTGCCCGACGGGTCGCTCGTGGGTGGAGCCATCTCCATGCGACAGGCCGCGGAGAACCTGGTCCGCCACGTGGGGCTGCCGGAGGAGGAGGCCCATCGGCTGACCGTCACGAACCCTCGCCGGGCCGTCGGCATGTAGGCCGCGCACTATGGCGCGTGTGGCCCGGCCGGCTTGTCCGGCCGGGAGCACGTAGGCCGCGGCGTGCCGCGGCAATCTATAGATTGCCGGGACTTCGTCCCGGCCTACATGGGGCGTGGCCGGCCCGGGTCCGGCGACTGGCGGGCTACTCCGCCAGGAGCGACGCCGACTCGGTATCCAGGTAGAGCGTCGCCGACGGGTGCTCCTGGAGGATCGAGGCCGGCACGTCGGGCGTCACGGGCCCTTCGACGGCGGCGCGGACGGCCTCGGCTTTGCGCCGGTCGGGCACCGTGCAGACGATGGTGCGCGAGGCCATGATCTGGCGGATCGACATCGAGATGGCCCGCCGCGGCACGTCGTCCAGCGTCTCGAACCACCCTTCGCCCAGTTGCTGGCGGCGGCACGCCTCGTCGAGGTCGACGACGAGGTACGGCTCGGCGGTCCGGAAGTCGGCGGGCGGGTCGTTGAACGCCAGGTGCCCGTTCTCGCCGATGCCGACCATGGCGGCGTCGATGGTGTGCTCGCGGAGAAGATCGCCCAGGCGTCGGCACTCGGCCTCGGGGTCCGGGGCCTCGCCGCCGACGTAGTGGAACGCGCGCGGCGGCTCGGGCAGCCGGTCCACGAACCGCTCCTTCAGGTACCGCCGGAACGACGCCGGGTGCGCGGCCGGCAGTCCGATGTACTCATCCAGATGGAAGCACGTGACCTTCGGCCAGCCGATGCCGTCGGCCCGGACGAGGGCGTCGAGCATATCAAACTGGCTGGCGCCGGTGGCGAGGATGACGGCGGCGGCGCCGTTCGCGTCGATGGCCGCGCGGATGGCCTGTGCGGCACATTCGGCCGCGGCCCGGCCGCAGGCCGCCCGGCTGTTGCTGACGATCATGTGCATGGGCGTTCCTCCCGGCGCCTCATGCCCGCGCCCGGGCCAGGGCCATCTCGTGGGCGTCGTGGTAGTACCGGCCCAGGTTCCGCCAGTCGAACTGCTCGGACAGGCTTTCGACACGGTTACGCATGGCAATGCGTTCGCGTCGGTCCGTCGCCACGAACGAAAGCAGGTACCCCGCGAGTTCCTCGACGGCCTGGTCGTCGCTTCGCCCGCGCCGGTGCACGAGGCCCAGGCCGTGGTCGGCGTAGTCCGGGACGTGCTCCTGCAGGTACGTGCCGAAGCCCGCCAGGTCGCTCGTGACGGCCGGCACGCCCAGCGCCACGCACTCCATGGGCGTGTAGCCCCACGGCTCGTACCACGAGGGGAACACGCCCAGGTGGCACCCGCGGACGAACTGGTCGTAGTCCATGCCGAACAGCGGGTTGGAGGAGGTGATGAAATCCGGGTGGTAGACGACCTTGACGGGGTCCTCGGCGATATTGAAGAGCATAGATTCGTGGATGGTGCGGAGGACGGCGTCGTCGCCCTCGTCCACGAGGTCATGCGTGACGACGAGCGGCAGCCGCCCGGACTTCCAGGCGTGGGCCACGCGCCGGAGGCGCAGCAGCAGCGTGTCGTCGACCAGGGTATGGAAGTCCGGCCGCTGGCCCATCGCCGTCGCATGGAACAGCCGCTGGCCGAACTGGTCCTTGATCTCGTTCGCGTGGAACCGCATCTCCTCCATGACGGCCCGGCTGCGGAGGACCTCGGCGTTGATCGAGCGGAACGGCCGCTGCGTCACCAGGATGAGCACGATCGTCCGGTCGGTGCCGGTGCGCTTCAGTTCGCGGTTGACGCGCGCCAGCGCCCGGATCACGAGGTCGTAGCCCTTGTTGCGCGGCTCATAGCGGCCGGCGCTGAAGACGTAGAGCGTGCGGTCGAGGTCGAACGTGTAACTGGGGAAGAAGTGGGCCATCACGAACTGATGGATCTTCTCCTTGTACAGGCGGTGGAGATTCTGGAACTCGTGGATGGCGGTGAACCGCTCGATGTTCAGGCCGTTCGGCACGAGGACGTCCGGCCGGCGGTCGAGCACGTGTTCGCACTCGTAGGCGGTGATCTCGCTGACGGTCGTGAAGACGTGGGCGCCGTGGGCGGCGGCGCGTTCGAGGGCGGCTTTCGGTTCGACGCCGAATGCGCGGGCGGCCTCCTGGCCCCGGAGTTGCGGCAGGCGGTCGTAGAAGTGGGCGTCGCCGGCCGCCATGCTCCGGCCCACCTGGGTCGCGTGCGTCGTAAAGACGATGGCGAGCGGCAGGCCCGCCCGCCGCAGGCCCGGAATCGCCGACCCGGCCATCCACTCATGGAAATGTGCGACCGCCGGCCGCTCGGCCGTCACCGTCCGCACGGCTTCCCGGAAGAACTGCTCCACCATGTGCCCGAACAGGATCACGTCGTTGACGAGCCAATCGTCGCCCGGCAGGCCGATGTGATGGTGATCCCACAGGGCGTGCCGGACGTCGTTGAGGCGCCCGCGAACGCTCTGCGGGTTCAAGAGGACGCACTGGGGCCGGCCCGTGACGAGCCACGTGCCGTAATGGACCTCCAGGCCCTGCCGGCGGAGCGCCTCGACGGCGTCGGCCAGCGGGGCGGGCGGGGCCGATTCGTCGAACTCCGTGGCCGACTGTTTCGGGTCGTACGGGCCGACCAGCAGATACCGGTCGCCCCACCGCTCGACCATGGCGGGGGCCTTCGAGCGGATGACCGTGTAGATGCCGCCGAGTTGCTGGCAGACCTCCCACGCCACCTCGAAGAGCATGGGCGTGCGGTTGGCGTCGCCGGCGGCGGCGTGGGCCGGGACGTCGGCGGCCGTCTCGGCGGCGGGGCTGGTGGCCGATTGAGCGGCGGCGCCGGCGGCCGTCTCGGCGGGGACAGGGTCGGCGGCCGTGTCGGTCTTGCGGGATGAGCGGCTCTTGGCCATGCGGCCTCCGCGTCGCGGGCGGTCGAAACGTGCACCGGCTTCAGGGTAACGGGTCCGCGGTCGCGGCGTCCAGACAAAAGGCGGCAGGCCGAAATCGGAAACCGGAAATCGGAAAGCGGAAACCGAAGGACGGAACAGACAGCAAGACGACAACGGCAACGGCGAGATTCTTCGTCGGTCCTGCGGGCCTCCTCAGAATGACAATGTTGCTGAGATTTCCGCGCGGCGGAACTCCTGTTGCGCCCGCGGGCCGCGGCTACATATCGGCGTGCGGCATGGCCTTGAGTTGTTCGACCGTGAAGACGGGGCCGTCCTTGCAGACGTACAGGTGGCCGACGTTGCACCGGCCGCACTTGCCGACGCCGCACTTCATCCGGTTCTCGAGCGTGGTGTACGTGTCGGCCGCGGGGAAGCCCAGCTTCGCGAGCACGGGCAGCGTGAACTTGATCATGATGGGCGGGCCGCACACCAGGGCGATCGTGTCGGCGGGTTTGGGGGCGACCTCTTCGAGGACGGCGGGCACGAAGCCGATCTTGCCCCGCCAGTCGTCGGTCTCGCCGCCGGGGTCCACGGTTTGGACGAGGTCGACGTTGTCGCGCGCGTCCCACTCGGCGAGTTCGTGCTTGTAGACGAGGTCGGCCACGGTGCGGGCGCCGTAGAGAATGGCGACCTTGCCAAACTCGTCGCGGCGGTCGAGGATGTTCCAGATGACGGCCCTGAGCGGCGGCAGGGCGATGCCCCCCGCCACGAACAGCAGGTTCTTGCCCTTCCACTGCTCGATCGGAAAGTGGTTGCCGTACGGGCCGCGGAAGGTGATGCGCTGGCCCACCTCGCGGTCCCTGAGGGCCGCCGTCACGCGGCCGGCCTGGCGGAAGGTGCACTCGATGGCGTCGGTGCGCGTGGGCGGGCTGGCAACGCAGAAGACGCACTCGCCCTGGCCCGGCATACCGTACAGGCCGAACTGGCCCACGCGATACGCCTCGAAGAAGCGCGTGCGCTCGGCGTCGCCGGGGAACTCGAGGCGGAGGGTGCGGACGTCGGCGGTTTCGTCGCGGCGGTCGGCCACGGTCATGGGGATGGGCTGGTAGATGTTGCGATGCTCGCGCGTCGGGGCCGCGGCGGATTCGGTGTCAGGACTCATGGGCCGGCGCCTTCCTGGCTTCTTCCTCGATGCGAGTGCAGGCCTCGAGCATGGCCATGCCGGCGGGGCACAGCCGGGCGCACCGCCCGCAGCCCGTGCACCCCACCAGGTCGAACCGCTCGGGGATATAGGAGAATTTGTGCATAACACGATTGCGCCAGCGGGCGGCCTGGTCCGGCCGCGGGTTGTGCCCGCCGGCGTGCTTCGTAAAGAGGGCGAAGCCGCACGAGTCCCAGTTCCGCAGCCGCACGCTCTCGGTCCGCGTGGCCTCGTCCTGCATGTCGAAGCAGTGGCACGTGGGGCAGGCGTACGCGCAGGCCCCGCACCCCAGGCAGGCGTAACTGAGGAGGTCCCATAGGTCGGCCTCGAAGTTGTCCGCCAGCCAGGCGCGGACCTTATCGGGGTCGAAGCGGGCGGGGACGTCGGCGGGGGCGTCGGGGGCGGCCTTGCCGTCGGCGAGCGCGCCGCCCGCCGCTTCGACCAGCGCCTTGCCCTTGTCGGTCAGCGGCTCGAGGATGAGCCGCGACCCGCCGTCGGCGGGGTGGAGGAGGGCGTCGGCGCCGGCGCTGGAGTCGGGCGCGCCGCCCACGCTCGTGCAGAAGCACTGCGCATCGGCTCGCGTGCAGACGAGCGGGACGACGGTCGTGGCGGCCCGGCGGGCGTTGTAGAGGTCGTCCTCGTAGTCCCAGTTGAAGATCGTGTCGAGCATCGCCAGCGACGCCGCGTCGCACGGCCGGACGGCCAGCAGCACGGTTCGCGGCGCCGGCGGGCGGACCTCCAGCGGCGTGAAGTCGTCGCCGTCCAGTTGATACCGGTCAATGACCTCGCTCCGCGGGAACAGGAAATCCTTGGCCGAGTTCACGGGGAAGGCGTCGGTCCGGATGGTGGCCCCGGGCGACCACTCGGCGTAGCGGACGCGGTCGCCGTCCTGGACGGGGACGACGACGCGGTAGCCGGCGCCGGCGAGGGTGTCGGCCAAGTCGCTGAGTTTCGATGCATCGAGGATCTTCATAGGCGCCTCTGTAATCTGTCATGCTGAGCGAAGCGAAGCATCTCGCCGTGTGAACAGGCAAACGGCCACGGCAACGGCGAGATTCTTCGGGCCGCAAGCGGCCCTCAGAATGACATCCTGTTCTGCATGCGAGATTCTTCGGCCCGCAAGCGGGCCTCAGAATGACATTGTGTCTTGTACGCAGAATGACAACGTGCGGTCTAGCGAATGAACCCTTCGTCGTCGTCCTTGTTCCACGAGCCGACGACCGGCTCGGCCTCGGCGTCGTAGCCGGGGCGGGCGTCGAACTGGTCGCGGGCCTCGCGGGCCAGCAGCGCATTCAGGAGCATCAGCGGGATGCCCTGCGGGCAGGCGGCCTCGCAGGCCCCGCACTCGATGCACCGGCCCGCCAGGTGGAACGCCCGGATGACGTTCCATGCGTAGTTACCGTGGCCGGCGGCGGCGGTCGAGATCCACTGCGGCACGTTCTTCTCGACGATGCACCGCTCGCAGTAGCACATCGGGCAGGCGGCCCGGCAGGCGTAGCAGCGGGTGCACTTGGCGAACTGTTCGGACCAGAAGCGGGCCCGCTCCTCGGGCGACATCTGTTCCAGGCGCTCGATCTCGGCCAGCACCTGCGCGTCCGTTGCCAGGTCCGCGTACGTTTCGTTCAGCAGCCGCTCCGCCTCCGCGAGCGTGAGGACGCCGTGGTACGTGTCGTCGCCGACAGCCAGGACGAGGACGTCGTCGCCCTGGAGTTGGTGCTCGGCCTTGAGCAGGATCAGGCTCCGCATCACGTGCGGCCGGGCCACCAGGGCCACGGGGCGGCGCTGGCGGATCTCAGGTTTCCGCAGATACGCCGCCAGGTTCGCAATGCAGGTGTCGTCATAGACAAGCGCATCGGCCTGGTCGGCATCGGTGACGAAGGCGGGGACGCACGCGCCGGCGCGTTCGCGGAAGCCGATGACGAGGCCCGCGCGTCCGTCGGCGAGCAGGGCGGCGGCGTCCTGGCGGAGTTTGGCTAGGTCCATGGCCGCTTCCTTGCGGGGTTCGTCGGGTCGAACGGTCCGGCCTGGCGGACCTCATCGGTGACGGCGTTGATGAGGTCGGCGAACTTCTGGCCCTCGGCGGCCGAGACCCAACTGAAGAACAGCCGCTTCGCATCGATGCCCGTGAATTCCATCAGCCGGCGAAACAGGCCCCACCGCCGCCGGGCGTGGTAATTGCCCGCCGTGTAATGGCAGTCGCCGGGATGGCAGCCCGAGACGAGGACCGCGTCGGCCCCCTGCTCGAACGCCTTCAGGATGAAGAGCGGGTCGATGCGGCCGGTGCATGGCAGTTTGATGATGCGGACGTTCGGGGCGTACTGGAGTCGGCTGGTGCCGGCCAGGTCGGCCCCGGCGTACGTGCACCAGTTGCAGACGAAGGCGACGATGCGGGGCGACCAGGGCTGGGCTGCCGCGTCGGCGCCGGTGGCGGCGTCGGGCTTGGTGCTGGTTTGCGTCATGGTCGGTTATGCGCTCCTGATTGCGCTCGTTGTCGCGCTCGGTACGGCACGCGCCGGGCAAGCCCGGCGGCTAAGTATTGCGTCGCGGCCCAAAGTGCCTTATTCCAGGGCCGCAATCTCCGCCAGCACCTCCTCGTCCGTGAAGCCGTCCAGGTCGATGCTGCCGGAGCGGCACACCGCCACGCAGGTGCCGCAGCCCTGGCACTCGCCCTCGTTGACGCAGGCGACGGTCCGGATAAGATTGCCCTTCGAGTCCTTGATTTCCTTGTCCTCGATGGCCCCGTACGGGCACGCCTGGATGCACGCGCGGCAATGGACGCAGGTGACCTCGTTGACCTTGGCGACGATGGGCTCGCGTTCCAGTTCCGGCTGCGAGAAGAGGCCCAGGACCTTCGCGGCCGCCGCCGACGCCTGGGCGACCGACTCGGGAATGTCCTTGGGCGCCTGGCACGCGCCGGCCAGGAAGACGCCGGCCTTGGCGGTCTCGACCGGCCGCAGTTTCGGGTGGGCCTCGGAGTAGAAGCCGTACTCGTCGTACGAGACGCCGAGCATCTGGGCCAGGCGGCTCGCGCCCGGCTGCGGGACGATGGCGTCGGCCAGGACGACCATGTCGGCCACGATCTCGACGGGCCGGCCGGCCAGCGTGTCGGCGCCCTTGACGACCAGGCGGCCGTCCTTGCGGCGGTAGATGCGGCTGACGCGTCCGCGGATGTACTCGGCGCCCTCGGTCTCGATGGCCCGGCGGACGAACTCGTCGTAGCCCTTCCCGCCGGCCCGCACGTCCATGTAGAAGACCACCGCCCGGCCATGGTGCACCTTGTGCCGATACAGGATGGCGTGCTTGGCGGTGTACATGCAGCAGATCTTGGAGCAGTACGGCACGCCGCGTTTCGGGTCCCGGCTGCCGCAGCACTGGATGAAGACCACGGACTCGGCGATGCGTCCGTCGGAAGGCCTTCGGATTTCGCCGGTCGTCGGGCCGGAGGCCGACGCCAGCCGCTCGAACTGGAAGCCGTTGATGACGTCCTCGAGCCGGCCGGCCCCGTACTCGCCGTAGGCCGAGTGGTCCCACAATTCGAATCCGGTGGCGACCACGATGGCCCCGACCTTGACGATCACCTCGCGGTCCTTGTCGTCGTACTTGATGGCGCCCGTGGGGCAGACCTTGGCGCAGATGCCGCACTTGCCCTTGGTGAGCATGATGCAGTGCTCGGCGTCGATGACGGGCTTGTTGGGCACGGCCTGGGGGAACGGCCGGTAGATGGCGGTGCGGTTGCCGAGGGCCGCGTCGAACTCGCTCGGAATCTTCTTGGCGGGGCACTTCTCGAAGCACGCGCCGCACCCGGTGCACTTCTCGGGGTCCACGTACCGGGCCTTCTGCCGGACGGTGACCTCGAAGTTGCCGATGAAGCCATCGACCTTGGTCACTTCGCTGTACGTCATGAGCGTGATGTTGGGGTGGTTGGCTGCCTCGACCATGCGGGGCGTCAGGATGCACTGCGAGCAGTCGAGCGTGGGGAACGTTTCGCTGAGTCGTGCCATGTGGCCGCCCAGCGACGGGCTTCTCTCGACGAGGATGACCTTCTTTCCGCCGCCCGCGATGTCGAGCGCCGCCTGGATGCCCGCGATGCCGCCGCCGATGACCAGGGCCGTCGGCTCGACCGGCACGCGGATGGGGCGCAGTTCGGCGTTCTTCTTGACCTTCTCGACCATGACGCGCATCAGGTCGATGGCCTTCTCGGTGGCCACGGGCCGGTCCTCGTGGACCCACGAGCAGTGCTCGCGCAGGTTGGCCATCTCCAGCAGGTACGGGTTCAGGCCGGCCTCGAAGGCGGCCCGGCGGAACGTGGGCTCGTGCATCCGCGGGCTGCACGCGCCCACGACCACGCCCGTCAGGCGCTCGTCGCGGATGGCGTCCTTGATCATCTGCTGGCCGGGGTCCGAACACATGTACTTATAGTCGACGCTCTTGACGACGCCGGGGAACGCCTCGGCCGCCTTGGCGACGGCGGCGCAGTCGACGGTGCGTCCGATGTTTTCGCCGCAATGGCAGATAAACACGCCTACGCGCGCCATGGGTCACGCGCTCCTTTCGGTCATCCGCTCCGCCACGCGCATGGCGTCGACGAAGTGGCGATCGAGGCCCAACCGCTCGGGTTCGATGCCGGCGGCCAGGCCGAGAATCTCGCTCAGGTACACGACCGGCAGGTCGTGGGGCCCGCGGCCGGCCGCGTTGATCGTCCGCTGCCGCATGTCCAGGTTCGAGTGGCACATGGGGCACCCGGTGACGATGGCGTCGGCCTGGGCGTCCTCGGCGTCGGAGAGGATGGCGTCGGAGAGGTCGAGGACGGCCTCGGTCTTCGACATGCTGAGGCCGCCGCCGCAGCACTCGACGGCGAAGTTCCACGGGACGACCTCGCACCCGGCGGCCACCAGGGCCCGCTCCATGCCGCTCGGCTGCTCGGGGTCGTCGTCCACGATGTCCTCGCCGCGGGCGAGCAGGCACCCGTAGTACGGGGCCACCTTCAGGCCGCCCAGCGGGTGCGTCAGTTTCGCCTCCAGGCCCGCGTCGAGCAGGCGGTTGATAAACTCGATGATGCTCAGGATGCGGACGGTGCCGCGGTACGGCCGCTCGGTGATCTCGGTCATCTTCTGGGCGAGTTTCGGGTCGCGCGCAAGGCGCACCGCCGTGCCCTTCAGGCGCGAGAAGCACGCTGCGCACGGCGCGAGGACCTCCGCCAGGCCTTGGTCCTCGGCCAGGGCGAGCGTCCGGTAGGGCAGGGCGACCGCCAGGTCGTGGTTCAGGCTGTGGGCGGCGGTGGCGCCGCAGCAGTTCCAGTCCTTGATTTCGCGCAGGTCGACGCCCGCCACCTCGGCCAGCGCCCGGATCGACTGGTCCAGTTCGCGGCCGGTGCCGTGCAGCGAGCAGCCGGGATAGTAGCCGATGGGGGTCGTCACGGCCGGTCCTCCTGCGTTTCCTCGTCCGCGCGGTCGGGGCGCTCCGGGTCGAGGCACCGCTTGAAGATGCGTCGGACCTCCTTGCGGCCGCCGATGACGCGGGGCACGAGCGGCAGTTTGCCGCGGAGCAGCATCGCCGGGGCCAGCAGGACGTCGCTGAAAAAATCGCGGCTGAGGGTCTTGTAGAGGGCCGTCAGCGGCACCTCGCTCATCCGGCCGGTGTGCTCCACGGTCTTCAGGAACGCCTGGTGGAACTTCAGGACGTTCCGCTGCGCGTCGGGCACCAGGCCTTCCTGGTAGGCGATTTCGCGCAGGGCGTCCATGACGGCCGCCGGGTCCAGGTCTTTCGGGCACCGCTGGGTGCACGTCAGGCACCCGACGCAACTCCAGAGGGTCTGGCTCGAAAGGAGCGTCTGGACGGCCTCGCGGTCGCCAATCTGCACCAGCCGCATCACCTGGCTGGGCGTCAGGTCCATGAACTGGACCATCGGGCACCCCGCCGTGCACTTGCCGCACTGGTAGCACTCGCGGACGTCCACGCCCGTGCGTTCCAGGATCTTGTCGGCGAGGGTCTTTTCGTGGGTTTCGGTATGGGCCACGGGTGCCTCCAGGCCGGCGACGGCAATCTCCCATCGGGTTGCATCGGACCGGGAAAGGGCCCCCGCTCAGGGCCGGCGCCGTCGCCGTATAGAAACCGAGAATCTCTCCCAGGTTCCCCCAAATTACTCGGCGCCGACCGCGGTTTCACGCACCCCGCGGCGGTCACGCGGGCCGCCGACGGGCCCCTGTGAGCCCGTGGAATCATACGGGGGCAAGGCGGCTTTGGCAAGGCCTAACCGGACCGCATCTGCACCCCGAAAACGGCCCTGGCGACGGTTTCAAGGGGGGTCTGTGAATGGCGTCACAGCAAAGTGCCTCGCGCGGCAAACTTGCGTTTTCGCGCGCCACATTTAGCCGCCGGCCTTGTCCCTGTTTTGTGAGGACCCGTACGGGGCCGGCGCGTGTTTTGCTGCGGATTCGCCGGCCGCCTCAAGGGCATACCCCTCCAGGCCCGCCACCACCCACAGGAGCCGGCCGGCCTCGTCCGTCCAGTAGACCCACGGCACGTTGCCACGGCCGAGTTGCTCGTAGGCGCGCGTGCGGACGGTCTTGCCGCCCGCCACCTGGACGTCCATCGCCTTGCGGAACGCCAGCGTCGTCTCGGGCTTCACCTGGTCGGCGTGGTCGATGAGCGTGAAGGCGAGCGGCTTCGTGTCCTCGCCCGGGAGGCGCTGGACGGCGTCGAAGAGGCACCAGTTGACCGTGTACGGGCCGGGCACGGCCAGGCGGCGGGTCTCGGACGGGTCGGAGATAGTAATCTGGCCGCCGTCGCGGACGGCCTTGCGGGTGATGTCGGTGTGCGGGACGGGATTGCCCTGGGCATCGAGGAGCCGGATGCGGAAGGTCCAGCGGTCGGGCGTGGCGAGGGGAGCGTCGGCCGGGCCCTCCAGCGTGCCGGTGACTTCTTCCCGGCCGCCGGTCAGTTCCTTCGAGTACGTCACCTCGAGCCGAGCGGCGGCACCGTTGACCTGCCGCTGGAGCGTCAGTCGGCCCACGCGGCCGGTCACGGCGGTCCGGCCGGCGAACGTGTACACGCCCCACGTCTGCCGCCACGGACCGGCGGGGTTGAAGGCGCCCGCGGGCGGCTCGAACGTGCGGAGCACGGGCAGGAGCGAGACGAGCGGATACGATGCGACGGCGGCGTTCGGGTCGGCTTCCATGGCACTCCTGCACCGCAACCTTGTGCGCGGCGGGTCTCCGCACCCGCCGCGCCGCCCTTCGCAAAACCTCGACGCGCGGGGGGTACGGAGACCCACCGCGCTACCGCATGAGCGTTATGTGCGTTTCTTCTTCGGAGCGGCCGGGCGGGCCGGGCGCTCGTTGCTCGCCGTAGGATCGACCACGTCCAGGCCCGCCAGGTAGTCGTCCATCATCGTCCGGTGCCGCGCGAGGACGTCGGCCAGCGCCGCCTCCTGGTACAGGTTCTTCGTTTCCCAGGGGTCTTCCTGCATGTCGAAGAGCATCTCGACGGGGTCGCCGGGGTAGCGGGCGTACTTGTAGCGGGCGGTGCGGACCATGCGTCCGGCGCCCTGCCACTCGCTGACGACGAAATCGCGCCAGGGCACGTCGCGTCCCTCGGCCAGCGGCCGGAGGCTGCGTCCGCCGGAGCCCGCGGGCGGCTTGATGCCCGCGTAGTCGCACGCGGTTGCCATCACGTCCAGGCCGGTCACCAGGTGCGCCCGGTCGGCCTGGCCGGCCTTAATGCGGCCGGGGCAGGCCAGGATCATCGGCACCTTCATGGCCTCGTCGTACGGATACCACTTCGAGACGTGGAGGTGCCGGCCGCGGCCGTCGCCGTGGTCGGAGGTCAGGATGACGACGGTGCGGTCGGCTTGGCCGGCGGCCTCGAGGGTGTCGAGGACGCGGCCGACGTCGGCGTCGAGCATCTCGATCATCCGGGCGTACAGCCACAGGTAGTACCGCCACATGTCCTCGGAGTAGTCGCCGACGAAGTGGCTGGCGAGGATTTTGGGCTCCGGCGGGCGGCTGGTGTGGTTGGGCGGCAGCGCGGGCAGACGGCCCCGGAGGGCCTCGAACGGCAGCCCCAGGTCCGGCGGCATGCGGTTGGCCCGGGCGTTGCCCCAGTAGCAGATATCGTGCGGCTGCATGAATGAGGCGACCATCAAGAACGGCTTCTCTTTCGGCCGCTGCTTGATCCAGGCGGCGCAGGCGTTGGAGACGGCGGTGTCGTTGAGGTCGCCCTGACCCTTGCCGGCGGGCAGCACGTCGAAGCCGTCGATGGCCGCCTGGTACCCGCCCGGCAGATGCCATTTGCCGCAGTAGACCGTCTCGTACCCGTGGGGGCGGAAGTGCTGGCCCAGGTTCTTGCGCTTCTCGTGGATGGGCCGGCCGTTGCTGACGACGCCGGTCTCCACGGGCATGA
Organism: Planctomycetota bacterium; assembly: GCA_016782785.1. GTDB lineage: Bacteria > Planctomycetota > Phycisphaerae > FEN-1346 > FEN-1346 > BS750m-G62. Next base: position 12,901 of record JADHXV010000048.1, read on the forward strand.
AGCCGGTCATGATGCTGCTGCGCGCGGGCGAGCAGACGGGGCTGGCGCTGTGCGACTCCATGAAGGTTGTGCCGCCGCGGATGAGGCGGTCGAGGTGCGGCGTGGCGACGTCCGGGCATCCGTGGGCGCCGATGGCGTCGAGGCCCAACTGGTCGGAGATGATGAGCAGGATGTTCGGGCGGTCGTCGCCTGGAGACGCGTCCGCCTGCCGGGCCTCACGGGCGGTGGCGCCGGGGGCGCAGCCGGCCAGGAGGGCGCCCGCCCCGGCGGCGCCGGCCTGGAGGGCCCGGCGGCGGGTCAGGCGGAACGGTGCGTCGGGTCGGCTCATGCCGGTGGCCCCTCCCATACTTACTGCTTCTGGTAATAGTAATGTCCTCATCGTGCGAGGTTGTCATTCTGAGGCCCCGCTTGCGGGACCGAAGAATCTCGCCGTTCGAACAGCCTAGAGGCGAGATTCTTCGTCGCGGCTTCGCCGCTCCTCAGAATGACAAACGCGGACATTACTTTTGCCTGGCTCAGTAGCCGCCCGTACGGGCGCGTGTTCTCTACCAGAAGATGTAGTACAGCACCACCGTGGCGGCGATGGTGATGCCGCCGATCAGGTACCGGTGCTTGTGCGGCTGGACGTCGAGTTCGGAGACGGGCATGGTCCGCGGCACCATAAGCGGCTTCCGCCACGTGATGATGAGCATGATGCCGGCCAGAATAAGGAAGATGATGGCCATGTGGTGCAGGAACGCCATCGTGCTGAACCGGTAAACGGTGTGCCAGAAGGTGCCTTCGGCGATCTCGCCCGCCTCGACGGGCGCCTTCAGCACCCATCCGGGCACGCGGAACAGGGCGTACAGCGCCATGCCCACGATCATGGCCGTCTTCGCCGCGATGGCCGGCGCCTTCTTCACGATCATGCCTACCAGGAACGCCGCCACGATACCGGGTGTAATAAAGCCCCAGATCTCCTGGATGTACCGGAAGACGCCCTCGAACTTGGTGATGATGGGGGCCCACAGGCAGGCGACCACGAGCACACAGGCCGTCGCGATGCGGCCGATGGCCAGGATCCGCTTATCGCTGGCCTTGGGGTTGATGTACTTCTCGTACAGGTCCACCGTCAGAATCGTGGAGGCCGAGTTCAGGCCCGAGTTGAACGAACTGATGACGGCCCCGCAGAGGGCGGCGAACATCGCCCCGCGCAGGTACGGCGGCAGCAGGTGGGCAATCATGTACGAGTACGCCTGGTCGCCATTGGTCACCACCGGGTTCGCGCCCTGGCCGTACAGGTGGAACGCCATGATGCCGGGCATCACGATGACGAACGGGACGAGCAGTTTGAGCCAGGCGGCGAAGAAGATGCCTTTCTGGCCCTCGGCCAGGTTCTTGGCGCCCAGGGTCCGCTGCGTGATGAACTGGTTCAGGCCCCAGTAAAAGATGTTGGGAATCCACAGGCCGCCGATGAAGACGGCCAGCCAGGGCACGTCCTCGTCGTTCCAGGGCAGGACGGTGTGCAGTTTGCCGGCCTGGGCGGCGCCGAACGTCTTGATCCCTTCAAAGAAGTTGTCGTTGCCGATGGCCATCAGCGCGATCACCGCCACCATCGCCCCGCCCAGGAGCAGGCCGCTGCCCTGGATCAGGTCCGCCCAGACGACCGACTTCAGGCCGCCGTAGATCGTGACGGAGGCGGCGATGAGGCCGATGACCCAGATGGTGGCCACCAGGGCCCAGAACGTCGCGTCCTCCGGCACCAGGTGGAACCATTCCTGGAACATCGCCGGGATATTGAAGATCGTGATCACCGCCAGGGCGCCGCTGTAAACCACGGTCGCAAGGAAGACGATGACGTACGCAGCCAGCAGGAATACGGCCATGATGGTGCGGGTGCCGGAGTCGTAGCGGTACTCCAGATACTCCGGCATGGTGTAGATGCCGGCCTTCAGGAACTTCGGCAGGAGCCACCACGCCACGAAGACCAGCGTGATGGCCGACATCCACTCGTAACTGGCAATGGCCAAGCCCACGCGTCCGAACGCCGACCCCGCCATCCCCACGAAGTGCTCCGTCGAGATGTTCGAGGCGATGAGCGAGAAACCGATGAGCGGCCACGTGAGCGATCGGCCCGCCAGGAAGTAGTCCTTGCCGGTCTTCTTGTGCCGGCCCGCGTACAGAGAGATGCCCACGACCGCGCACACGAATATGAGGAAGGTTACGACATCATACGCGCCGAGTTCCATGGTCGTCTCCGTTTCCGAGGTTCGGCTCCCGGGATTATGCTTTCCCCTTATGCGCGAAAGACAGGCGTTTGTCCAGTTTCTTATTGGCCCGATTGCGCCCGCGGGGTACGGTAGAAGGCCGCTGAGGCCCGGGCGGCGCGCGTGCCCCGGGCGGCGCGCGTGCCCCGGGCGGCGCGCGTGCCCCGGCCGGCGCGCGTGCCCCGGCCGGCGCGCGTGCCCCGGCCGGCT
>JADHXV010000049.1 GCA_016782785.1 Planctomycetota bacterium
ACGAGGACCGCGGCCAGAAGCGACGCTTCGCCGTATGGAAACGGTCCGCCCAACCCGCCGTCACGCGGCGGCAGAAAGACCGAGGCGGCCGTGGCGGCGTCGCCGTCGGGCGGCGGGAACGGTTCCGGTTCTACGTACACCGGCGTGCCGGGCGGGGCCAGTTCCCCCAGCCGAGCGCGGGCGCGGTCGCCCTCGGCCTCGCTGGCCGGAGGCGCCACCCCCGCCAGGCGAACCGTGTCGAGCGTTTCCAGTCGGCAGGCGACGGGACCGACCCATTCCACGACCGTGTCGTACGCGCCCAGCGGCCGGAGGTCGGTCCGGGGCATCCGCACGGGCAGAAGCCGCTCGACGGCCTGCCAGCCCCAGAACGCGACGGACAGCCAGGCGAACACCAGGAGCAGCCAGAGGAGCCACCCAGTGCGCGGCCCGGCGGCGGGAGCGGCAGGACGGGGCTGGTCGGACGCATCGGCCACGGCGGCGCCTACCGTTTCAGGAAGTACTCGATCAACTCGTGGCCGACCGCGACATGCATGCCGGTCCGCCGGGCGTGGGCCTCGGTCATGGCGGGTTCGCCGCGCGACGGTTCCAGGCCCGCGCCCATCATGGCGAAGGGGACCGGCTTCGATTGGTGGGTCCGCAGGTCGAGCGGCGTTTCGTGGTCGGGCGCGACGAGGATGCGCCACGGCTCGCCGGTCGCCTCCAGGGCCTGGAGCAGGGGGCCGACGATGAGGCGGTCCACGTTCTCCAGGGCCCGGACCTTCTCGCGGGCATCGCCGTTGTGGCCGGCCTCGTCGGTCGCCTCCACGTGGACGACCACGAGGTCGTGGTCGCCGAGGGCGGCAACGGCGGCGGCGGCCTTGCCTTTGTAGTCGGTGTCGTAGTAGCCGGTGGCGCCGGGGACGTCGATGACGTCCCACCCGATGAGGCGGGCGATGCCGCGCACCAGGTCTACGGCCGTAATCGCCGCCCCCGACAGGCCCCACTGCTTGCGGAACGAGGTCAGGGCCGGGCGCTGGCCCTGGCCCCAGAGCCAGATCTGCGTGGCGGGGTTCTCGCCGAGGTCGCGGCGAACCTGGTTGACGGGGTGGGCGTCGAGGATCTCGCGCGAGGCGTCCATCAATTCGCGCAAGTGAGCCGCGCCTTTGCCCTTGGGCAGGTACTTTCTGACCGCCAGGCCGAGGATGTCGTGCGGCGGGGTGGTGCGGACCTTGAACGTCTCGCCGCGGATCACGAGCAGGTGCCGGTACCCCACGCCGGGATAGAAGCGGAGCGTGTCGCTGCCGAAGTGGTCTTCGAGGGCGCGGACGAGGACCTTGGCCTCGGGCGTCTTGATGTGGCCGGCGGAGTAGTCGACCATCGTGCCTTCGGCCAGGGTCACGAGGTTGCAGCGGAAGACCCAGTCGTCGGGTCGCGGCTCGATGCCCTGGGCGGCGGCCTCGAGCGGCGCCCGGCCGGTGTACACCTTCGCGGGGTTGTAGCCGAGGAGGCTGAGGATGGCGACGTCGCTGCCGGGGGCCATGCCGGGCGGCACGGTCTGGGCGGTGCCGAGGCGTCCCTCGGAGGCGATGCGGTCCATGTTCGGCAGGCGGGCCACCTCGAACGGCGTGCGGCCGCCAAGGGCCTCGGTGGGGCGGTCGGCCGCCCCGTCCGGAATGACGATGGCATACTTCACGGGGCATCCTCGTGGTGACGGTCGAGCATGCGGATGCGGACGGCCGGGCAGTTCATGAACGGGAGGTTCTGGATCTCGGCCAGGGCGTCGGCCACGTTGCCTTCGCGCGCCTCGTGCGTGGTGATGACCAGGGGGACCGAGTCCGGCCGGGTGGGCTCGCGCTGGAGGACCGACGCCACGCTGATGTCGTGCCGCCCGAGTGCGCCGGCGACGGCCGCCAGCACCCCCGTCTCATCGGCCACGTCGAACCGCAAGTAAGTGCGGCTGCGGACGCCGGCGATGGGTTGCATCGCGACCGACGGGCTCCGGCCCGCCAGCCAGGCGATGTGCTGGAACGTCAACTGGGCCCGCCCGAGCGCCACGTCGACGAGGTCGGCCACGATGCTGCTGGCGGTCGGCATCCGGCCGGCGCCGGGGCCCTCGTAGAACGTGTCGCCGACGGCGTGGCCGGTCAGGAGCACCGCGTTGTCGGCCCCGGTGACGGTGGCGAGCGGGTTCTCGGCCGGGATGAACGTGGGATGGACCCGCAGGCTCAGGCCCCCGTCCTGAAATCGACCAATGGCCAACAGTTTAAGCACGTAGCCGAGTTGGGCGCCGAACGTGATGTCCTGCGGGCTGATGCCGCGGATGCCTTCGACGTAGACGTTGGCCAGGTCGACGTGGGTTCCGAACGCCAGGGCGCCGAGGATGGCGAGTTTGTGGCGTGCGTCCTCGCCGCTGACGTCCAGCGTGGGGTCGGCCTCGGCGTAGCCCTTGGCCTGGGCTTCCGCCAGGGCGTCGCCATAGGCAGCTCCGGTGGAGGACATGCGCGTGAGAATGTAATTGCACGTGCCGTTCAGGATGGCCGTGAGGCCCGAGATGCGATTGGCGATGAGGCCGTCGCGGATGGCCCGGATGATGGGAATGCCCGCAGCGCAGGAGGCTTCGAAACTGATGCTTCGGCCGGCCGCATGGGCCGCCCGAAAAAGTTCCGGGCCGCGCTCGGCCAGCGCCGCCTTGTTCGCGGTGACCACGTGCTTGCCGGCCGCCAGGGCCTGCTTCATCAGGTCGACGGCGAACGTGGTGCCGCCGACAGTCTCGACGATCACCTGCACGTCGGGATCGTTCAGGCAGTCTTCGGCGCGGGTCGTGAGGAGGTCGGCGGGGACCGAGACGTCGCGCGGCCTGTCCAGGTCCACGTCGCACACGCGGCGCAGCACGAGGCGGCATCCGGCGGCGTGAGCCAGCCGGTCGCCGTCCTCCAGGAGCAGCCCGACCACGCCGGTGCCGACGGTCCCGAAGCCGATGACGGCCACGCCCGTTGTCTGCATGGTGTTCCCTGCCCGAAGCCGATGGTTGAACCGGGAAACGATACGCGGGGCGATGGCGGCGTTCAAGCGAAAAAGACGCCTCGGCCATTGCCGCAGGGCGCGGGCGGTGCCGACGGCCCGCACGGGCGACGGCGTTTCTGGTGCAATAGGTGCCGGCCTGAACCGTTCAAGGAAAGTCGGAACTACACGTTCGGGCAGGGGTTAGAATAGGTGGGGCAGGGGAAATGCGCGGCCGGCCATGCCGCCGGCCTGATGGGGTGGACACGCTGCATGAGCATCATCGAAGTACTTCTGGAACGCGGCCTTATTCGGCCCGAACACCTGGCCGAGGCCGTCGAACTCCGCAAGGCCGAAGGTGTGCGCCTGGACCGCGCCCTGGTCCGCCTGGGCCACATCCCGGAGCAGACGCTCCTGGAGATCATGAGCGAGCAGTTGGCCATCCCCCTGGTCGACCTCTCGACGGTCGAGGTCGACGTCGAGATGCTCCGGAGCCTGCCGGCCAAACTCGTCTACCGCAAGAACCTCGTGCCCATTTCGCGGACCGACGGCACGCTGACCGTGGCCACGAGCGACCCGTACGACCTGTACATGTTCGACGAACTGAGGCTGCTGACGGGCCTGAGCATCCAGCCGGCTCTGGCGCCCGAAGAGGAAATCGCCAAGATCATCAAGGCGCATTACGGCGTGGGCGGCGACACGATCGACGACATGATCAGCGCCGACGAGCTGGAAGTGATCGGCGAGAGGAGTGCCGAGAGCGAAGACCTGCTGGAGATGGCGCAGGAGGCCAGCGTCATCAAACTCGTCAACGAGGTCTTCCTGGAGGCGCTGAACGAGCGGGCCAGCGACATCCACGTCGAGCCGTACGAGCACCGGATGGTGGTGCGGTACCGGGTCGACGGCGTGCTGCACGAGGCCTCGATGCCGCCGCAGATTCAGCGGTTCCAGGCGGCGATTATCAGCCGCATCAAGATTCTTGCGAATCTCAACATCGCCGAGAAGCGCCTGCCGCAGGACGGCCGCATCAAGTTCCGCGTGGGCGACCGGCAGATCGACGTCCGCGTCAGCGTCATCCCGATGCTCTTCGGCGAAGGTATCGTGATGCGTCTCCTGGACACCGCCACCGTCCTCTACTCGCTGCCCGAACTCGGCATGGCCGAGGACACCTTCGGGGTATTCCGCGAGATCATCGCCCGCCCGTACGGCATTCTGCTGGTGACCGGGCCGACGGGCAGCGGCAAGACGACCACACTCTATGCGGCCTTGCAGGACATGGTCAGGCCGGAGGTCAAGGTCATCACGATCGAGGACCCGGTGGAGTATCACCTGGACGGCGTCAACCAGATCCAGGTGTCGACCAAGACGGGCCTGACGTTCGCGCGGGGCCTGAGGTCGGTGCTGCGGCACGACCCGGACTCGGTGATGATCGGCGAGATCCGCGACCTCGAGACGGCCGAGGCCGCCATCCAGGCCGCCCTGACCGGGCACCTGGTCCTGTCGACGCTTCACACCAACGACGCATCGTCGGCGGCCACACGGTTGCTCGACATGGGCGTCGAGCCGTTCCTGGTCACCAGCACGCTGGCGGGGGCGATGGCCCAGCGGCTGGTCCGGACCATCTGCTCGCACTGCAAGGAGACTTGCGAGCCTGACCGCGACCGCCTGCCGCCCGACTTCCAAGTGGAGCCGGGACAGAAACTCTGGCGCGGCGCCGGATGCCGCGAATGCCGGGGAACCGGGTTCCGCGGCCGGACGGGCCTCTTTGAACTGATGCTCGCCGACGATGGCGTCCGCGAATGCATCATGGAACGCGCCTCGTCCACCGACATCATGAAGGCCGGGTTGGCGGGCGGACTGAGGCTCCTCCGCGAAGACGGCTGGATGAAGGTGCGCCACGGCATCACGACGCCCGACGAAGTCATGCGCGCGACCAAACTCTGACCGCCTCGGCGACCGCCCGCCCGGGCGAGACCGCTAAGGCTTAAGGACAGCAAGGGAACCCGTGGCCACGTATAAGTATGTCGCGCGAAAGGCGTCCGGCGAGGAAGTGGCCGGCGCCATGCAGGCCGACAACCCCGCGGCCGTGGTCCGCGCGCTCGACGAACGCAACCTCTTTCCCGTCAAGGTGAACGAGCAGGAGGCGCCGCGCGGCGCCCTCGGCCGCCGGCGCATCGGCGCCAAGGACCTGAGCATCCTGTACGGGCAACTGTCGGACCTGCTGGGGGCGGGCGTGCCGGCGCTCCGGGCGCTCGACACCCTGGGCCGGTCCATCGTGAACAAGCGGCTGGCGGCGCTGGTCCGGCAGATCCGCGAGCGCGTGGCGGCCGGCGCAAGTCTCGCCGACGCCATGGCCCAGCAGCCCGACGTTTTCACGACCCTTCACGTGGCCATGGTCCGCGCCGGCGAGCAGGGCGGGTTCCTGGAGCAGGTCCTGGCGAACCTGTCGGCGTTCCTCGAACGCCAGGACGAACTGCGGAACAAGGTCCTGGGGGCCATGGTGTACCCGCTGCTGGTGATGACGGTAGGCCTCGTCATCGGCACGGCACTGCTGATCTTCCTCGTGCCGCAGTTCAAGGCGTTCTTCGAGGGGCTGACCGTGCCGCTGCCCACGCGCATGCTGTTCCGCGTCAGCGACGTGTTCGCGAATTTCTGGCCGCTGATGCTGCTGGTGGTCCTGATCGGCGCCTCGGCCGTTTGGGGCTTCGTGCGGAGCGATCGCGGCCGGCGGGCGTGGGACGTGTGGCGGCTGAAGATGCCTGTCCTGGGCCGCATCCTTCGGCTGGTGGCCATCACGCGCTTCTGCCGCATCCTCGGCATGATGCTCGAAGGCGGTGTGCCGCTCCTGGACGCGCTGACCATCGCCAAGGACGCGACCGGCTCGCTGGTGCTGGCAGAGACCATCGGCGAGGCCACAGAGAACGTCCGGGCCGGCGAGACGCTGGCCGCCCCGCTGGGAGAGAGCGGCTATTTCCCGGCGGAGATTCTCGAAATGATCGCCGTGGCCGAAGAGTCGAACCAACTCGAACGCACCCTGCTCCAGATTGCCGACACCGTCGAGCGGCGGACGAACCGGCAGGTGGACCTGGGCGTGCGGCTGATCGAGCCGATGATCCTCGTCATGCTGGCCGCCGGCATCGGCGTTTTCGCCGTGGCGCTGGTGTACCCGATTTTCAGTATGGCGGGTTCCATCCAATAGGGGTACAGTGGACCTGGCCCGGCCGGACCGGGCCGGGACAATCGGTACGAACGCAAGAACGATGAAGGAGTCAAGGAATGAAGAATCGCAGGAGAAGTCGGCGCGGGTTCACGCTCATCGAGATTCTGCTCGTCCTGACGATCATCGGCATGCTGGCCGGCGTCACGATCTTCGCCATCGGCGGCATCGGCAAACGCGCGCGGGTCGACACGACCAAGGCCATCCTCGAAACCGTCGCCAACGCGCTCGACACGTATCAGTTGCACGTCGGCCACTATCCCAGCGAGGAGGAAGGCAACCTCGACGCCTTGCGCGTCAGGCCTGCCTTCGACACCGATCAACTGGCCGACAAGTGGTCCGGGCCTTATCTGAAGAAGGCCCCCGTGGACGCGTGGAGCAACCCCCTGAGTTACGAGATCCGCGTGGCGACGACAACTGACTCGACGGAGCCTCCGTACCGGCTGTGGTCGAACGGCCCCGACCTCATGAGCGACACGGAAGATGATATCAACTACTGGTCCGAGGACGAGTCTGGAACGTTCTAGCCCGGCCGGTTCAGCCGTAGTCGGCAGGCAGGCGGATGAGGCCCCGTGGGCGCCCCGGGGCTTCACGCTTATGGAACTGGTCCTGGTGCTGGGGATTGTGGCGATGCTCGCAGGCGTCGTCCTGGTGAACGTGCCGGCGTTTCGCAGCAGCCGGATCCTCGACGAAGGGGGCCGGCGCTTCGCCACGGGCCTGCGCATGGCCCGGGCCGACGCCGCCAACCGCGGCCGGCGCATCCGCCTGGCCTTCGACCCCGACACTTATGACCCGCTCGTCCTTTGGGAACCCGAGCCGCTGACCGCACCGGGCGAGTTCGTCCTGTTCACCGCCTGCGGGTGGCAACGATTCCTGAAGGTCGAGGGCGTCTGGGTCGAGCGCTGCGACTTCACCGGCGATAGCATGTACCGCGCGCTGGTGGACGCTGGGGTGGCCGGCGAACTGGCCCAGGAGTCCGACCTGGCCACCATCACGTTCGAGCCGAACGGCTCCAGCGATTCGGTGGTCGTCCTCCTGGTGGCGGCCGAGGCGCCCGACGGGCCGCGCGCCCGCATCGCACTGAACGGTGTGACGGGCATCGTCGACTGGAACGTCCTGACGCTGGAGGAACTCGACGTCCTCGAGATGGCCATGGAGGCGCCATGAGAGCCGCCGTCCCCAATCCGGGCAGTCCGCCCTGCGCGGGGTCGCAGACGGCGGCCCGCCGCGGCGCCGTCCTCCTGGAAGTGGTCCTGGCGGTGGCGGTGTTCGTCGGCATGGCGATGGCCGTCCTGGGCGGCCTGAGTACCTGCCTGAAGTCGGCCCGCCACGTGGGGCTGGAGGCGCAGGCCACCGACCTGGCCGTCACGCTCCTGTCGGAACTCCAGTTGGACCTGCTGCCCGTCGAGGACGCCGGACCCGAAGTCTACGAGGACGAGACCCTCCAGGAGTGGACGTGGCAGGTCGCCGTCGTGCCGATCATGACGGAACTGGCCGAACTCGAAGTCAACCGCGTCGAAATCACCATCCGCAATACCGTATATAACTACACGTACCGCCTGAACTATCTTCTGGGCGTTGAGCCGATGGAGGTGGGCGGCGGGGAGACCATGGAATGACGACCCGGCGGGCCAAACGCGCCTTCTCGCTGCTGGAGGTCGTCCTGGCGGTGTCGCTCGCGCTGGGGCTCCTGGCCGCCATGTTCGGCTTCTACCAGCACGCCGTGCGCGTGCGGGCTGCTGTGTCGGAGGAGGTCGAGCGCGTGGCCGCTTTCCGGTCGGTCATGCGCCTGCTGACGGAGGAACTGCGGTCGGCCTTCGTGGTCCGGTTCCTGGGTCAGGGGCTGGAGGGGGCCGACATGCAGATGATGTTCGCGACGGTCCGCCTGCCCTCGGCCGTCGTCTGGGTGGAGCAGAGCCTGACCGAGACGAATCCCCTGCCACCGGAGCGGGACCTCCAGATCGTCGGCTACCGGCTGCGCTACGTCGAGACCGAGGACGGCGACATCGTGGTGGCCGGCCTGGATCGCGCGTGCCAGCGCATCCTGACCGCGCGCGAGGCCGAGGAGGGCGAGGAGATCGACGTCGAGTTCCTCACGCCCTACGTCAAGTTCCTGCGCCTCCGGTACTGGGACGGGACGGCATGGCAGGAGGCGTGGCAGGGCGACGACCTGCCGCAGGCCGTGGAGATCTGCCTCGGCGAGCGGCCCCTGCCGGAGGATGCCGAGCCGATCGAGTACCCGTATCCCGTGCACCGGCGGGTAGTGGCGATTCCGGCGGCCGGGCAGGGCCAGCAGGGCACGATCATCCGGGGGCTCGGCGGCGGGTCGGGGATGGGACAACGATGAAACGTCCCGGTATTATCCTGGTGGTGGTGCTGGTCGTGGCGGCGATGACCGCCATGATCGCCGTCGGCCTGATGTTCGTGGCTCGGGCCGAGGTGGCCGCCTCCGCCGGCGACGCGCGCGGCGAGCAGGCCCACGCCGCCGCCGTCAGCGGCATCCAGCACGCCGTCGCCGTCCTTCAGTACTATCGCCAGGACATGCAGGTCTGGTACGATGACCCCGAGGTCTTCCAGGCCCAGCACGTGGCCGACGACGGCGCCGACTCGTGGTACTTCTCCGTCTACGCCGCCTATGTCGACCAGCAGGAAGAGACGGTCCGCTACGGGGTCATTGACGAGGGCGGCAAACTGAACCTCAACACCGTCTCCGAAGAGGCCCTGGTGCGCCTGCAGATCCTCACCGATGATCTCCGCGACTGCCTCCTCGATTACCGCGACCGAGACGACGAGGTCCGCCGTGGCGGGGCCGAACAAGACTACTACGACAACCTGCTGTACCCGTACCTCATCCCCAACGGGCCGTTCGCCACGGTCGAGGAACTCTTCATGGTCAAGGGGTTTAATGCCGAGGTAGTCTACGGCGAGGACGCCAACTTCAACGGCCTGCTGGACCCGAACGAGGACGACGGCGACGAGTCCATGCCGCCCGACAACCGCGACGGCCGTCTCGACCCCGGCCTGCGCGACCTCCTGACGGTGTACTCCGCCGTGCCGAACGTGGACCGCGAGGGCCGCCGCCGCACCGACATCAACGCCGGGCCGCCGCGCAACCTGGGCCTGTCCCAGGACACCGTCCGCTTCATCGAGATTTACCTCTCCGAAGGCAACCGCTTCACGCACCCCAGTCAACTCTTGGAGATGCAGTACCGCGTGCAGCGGGCGAACCAGCGGTACCGCGACGTCCGGCCGGGCGACACGATTGAGTCGGGCGTGGGCCCGGACGAGTTGCCCACGGTCGTGGACCGCCTGACGGTCGGCAACCAGCGGACCCTGCGCGGCCTGGTGAATGTCAACACGGCCCGGCCCGAGGTGCTGGCCGCCCTGCCGGGGCTGGACATCAACCGGGCCCAGGATATTGTGGATGTGCGGATGGGGCTGTCCCCCGAGACCAAGAGCACGATTGCCTGGCTGTATACGCAGAACCTGGTCGACGCTGACGCGTTTAAGGAGGTAGCGCCGTTGCTGATGGCCGACAGCAGGCAGTTCCTGGTCCGATGCGTCGGTTTCGGCGTACCATGTGGACGGTTTCGGGTCTTGGAGGCGGTGGTGGACCTGTCGGGGTCGACCCCGCGGATTGCGTACCTGCGCGACCTGACCCGGCTGGGCCTGCCCTTTGCCCTGGATCCGGAAAGCCTGGAGCGGACACGATGAAACGACCCTGGTTGTTCAAGCGGCTCGCCGGACGCAAGGTCGGCCGCGTGTGCGCGCTGGATTTCGACGGCCGCCGGCTGCGGCTGGCCCTGGCGGACGTCGCCGGCGGGCGGGCCCGCATCGAGCGCCTCACGACGGTCGACATGCCGGACGACCTCGACGACACCGACGCCGCCGCCGTCGGTGTGTTTCTCGGCGGGGCGATGGGCCGCCTCGGCCTGGCGGGCGTCCCCGTCCTGATGAGCGTGCCGCGCGCCAAGGCCATCTTCCGGCCGCTTGTCCTCCCGCCCACCGCGGACGACTCGGAACTGGCCAACATGGTCCGCTTCCAGGCGCAGAAGGAACTGTCGTTCCGTCCCGAGGAGGCGGTGATCGATTTCACGCTCGAGGCGCACTACGGCCTTGAGCCGGCGCCCGACGAAACGCCCGGCGGCCAGCACGTCCTCGCCGCCGCGGTCCAGAAGCCGGTCGTCGACTACTACCGCCAGGTGGCCGAGGCCGCCGGCGTGCGGCTGCTGCGCCTGGGCCTCAGGCCCTACGCCAACATGCGCTGTGCCGAGGCGTACGCCGGCGCCGACCAGGGTCGGCTGGCCATCGTCCACCTGACCGTCGGCGAAGCCGAGGTCGACGTCATCGAGCAGGGCGGGCTGACGTTCAGCCGGGCCGCCGACCTGGCGCTGCCCGCCGCCGACGCCGACGCCGCCAATCGCACCGCGGTCGTCATGGGCGTCGTCCAGGAGGTGGCGCGAAGCCTCCAGAGTTACCTGGCCGTCGAACGCGACCGCAGCATCGACCGCGTCCTGGTGGCCGGCGGGACGGGCATCGAGGCGGAGCTGGCCAAGATGCTCGGCCCCAGGCTGGGGGCGCCTTGCGAGGTCTTCGACCCGTCGGGCGCGCTGCGCCTGCGAGAATCGCCGGCCGACGCGTCGGCGTTTATCTCGGCGCTGGGCCTGGCGGTGGGGCAGGGCGACGCCGACGCTCCCCAGTTCGACTTCCTGAATCCCAAGCAGCCGGTTGTCCGCCGGAACGTCGCCCGCATGGCCGCCCTGGCCGCCGCCGGCGCCGTCGTCCTGGTGGTCGTGTCGGCCTTTGCCGGGGCAGCCATCCATCTGTACCGGGCCGGCGCCGAGGTGGAGGCGCAGGAGAAGATCCTCAACGAACTCCGCAAAGACAACAAGAAGGTGCAGGCGCTGGCCAAACGCGTCGGGGCCATCGAGGCCTGGCTCAACGAGGGCCGCAACTGGCTCGACCAGTGGGCCTACCTGAGCGCCACGTTCCCCTCCTGCCGCGACGTCTACGTGACAAGCCTCAAGGCCGCCGGCGAGGGGTCCGTCAGCCTGGCCGTCAAGGCCCGCAACAACGGCGCCATCGACGACTTGGGCCTGCGCCTCGCCAAGGCGGGCTATGGCTTCAAGCCGGGCCAGGTCACGACGGCGTCGGACCCCTACGGCTACGACTATGCGACGAGCGTGCAGGTGCTCGTCGAGGCCGACATGGCGCTGGCGCTGGCCGACCTGGCGTCGGTCCCCCGGCCGGACGACGATGTCTCGGCCGAGCGGTTCGACGGCGGTTCGGGCGACAGGTCCTCCAGCGGCCGGCCGTCAAGCGAGCGGCCGTCGGGCGAGGGGTCTTCGCCCGAGCGATCGTCGAGCGAGAAACCGTCCGGCGAGAAGTCGTCCGGCGAGAAACCGTCCGGCGAGAAGTCGTCCAGTGAGCGATCGTCGAGCGAAAGGCCGTCCGAGTCGCGCGGCGATGTCGATCCCTACGAGGCCTGGCGCGACAAACTGAGAGAACTCTACAAGCACCGGCCCGACCGCGGCAAGGAGCCCAAGAAGTACGAGGAATGGCAACGTCAGGTCGACGAACTGACGAAGCAGCGGCCGAGCACAGGCAGCGGTTCCCAGAGCGAGCAGAACACCCGTCATCCTGCGGCACGCCGCTGACGGCCGGAACCCGGGTCCACTCTTATGAACACACGTGAGAAAATCCTGGCCGCCGTCACCGGCATTGCCGCCGTGCTCTTCATCACGTACCTGGCCGTCGACCGCGTCTTCCTCATGCCCGCCGCCCAGCGCTTCAACCGCGCCAGCGACCTGATAGAGGAGATCGAACGCGCCCGCGCCGAGAAGGACAAGGAGAAGGTGTACCAGGCCCGCCTGAAGGAACTGGCCGGCCGGGCCTACGGCACGGACCCGCTGCGCGTCAGCGAACAGGTCCGGTCGCGCATCACCGAACTGCTGGGCATGAGCGGCCTGAGCACCGAGCGGCTGACCTTGAAGCCCGTCGTCGGGGCCCAGGTGCAGGGCATCTACAAGGAGGTCGGCTGGCTGGTCCAGGTGCGTGGCCAGTTGGAGCAGGTCGTCAATTTCCTGTACCTGGTGACCCGCGAGCCGCACCTCCATCGCCTGGACAACCTCGTCCTCTCGCCGGTGCGCGGCTCGAGCGAGGTGGAGGTCCAGGCCAAGTACGGCACGCTGGTGCTGCTGGCGCAGGCGGCGGAGAACCTGGAGGTCAACACCGTTGGCGCCGACCTCGACCACAAGGCGCTCGAGACGCCGGACCGCGACCAGTACGACCTGATCGCGTCGCGGGCGCTGTTCCGTCCGTACATGCCGGCCAAGAAGCCGGAGCCGACGCGGCCGCCGCCCACGCCCTCGGCGCCGTCGCCGCCCAGGCCGCCCGAAGTGCCGACCGGCCGCTACCGCGTGGTGGGCCTGGCAACGTTCGCCGATCAGCCCGATATCTACATCCGCGACTCCAGCAGCGGCAACGTCGTCCGCTACAAGCCGGGCGACAGCCTGGGTGGCGGCACCATCGTCATCGTCGATTACCGGCCCATGCCGATGCCCGACAAGCCCGAGATTCTCTCCGGAAGCCGGGTGGTGTTGCGCGTCGGCTCCGAGTATTATGCCGTGGAACTGGGGACCTACCTGGCGCAGAAGTACAAACTCCGTGACGACCAGTTGCCGCCCGATCTGCCACGGGCTGCCGACCCCGACGGTGCACCGCCGGGGCCGGACGCCGGTGGCCAGGCCGAGGCTCGGGACTAGGCTTACTACCCGGCCGGGGATTCGCCCGGCTGCGAGGAGGATGGTGATGGGCACGTCCAATACGATGTGGCGACTTGTAGGGGCGACCGTTCTGCTGCTGGGCGTCGTGGCGGTCGTGCCGGCCTGGGGCGAGCAGCCCCCGGCCGCCGACGCGCCGGCCGCCTCGAAGGAGGCCGACGTGGCGCCCGCCCCGGCCCCGGCCGAGGCCGCGCCCCAGAAGGACCTCGCCTCACAACCCGATGCCCAGCGGCCGTCCCAGGAAGCGCCCGGCTCGGGCGACGAGAAGCCCGCCGACGACAAGAGCGCCGAGACCGCCCAGGACACCGCGCCGTCGACCGGCAGCGAAACACCCGAGACGCCCGCGCAGCCCGCCGAGAAACCGGAGGAGAAGCCCCAGGAGACGCCCGAGGACAAGGAGCCCGAAACCAGCCCGCCGGCCGAGCCCGCCAAGACCCCAGGGACGCTCGCCGAGCAGCCGCCCGAGGAGAAGCCGGCGGCCGACGCGCCCGCTCAATCGCAGGAGAAGCCCGAGGAAAAGCCCCAGCCGGCCGAACCGTCGGCGCCCGCCACGCCCACCGAGGTCCGGTTTCAGTTCGACGGCATTCCATACGACGATGTCATCCGCCGCTTCGCCCAGATGCGGAACAAGCCGATCCTGGGCGAATACCATGTCGAAGGCACGCTCACGTTCTTCGACCCGAAGCCGTACGGTCCCGAAGAGGCGTTCGACACGCTGAACCTGCTCCTGGCCATGCGCGGGTTCATGGCCGTCGAGACCGACCGGTACCTGACCGTGGTGCCGGTCAAGGAGGCGACGAAATCGCCGCTGCCGATCGTGCGGGGATGGGACGAGGCGGATGACCTGCGGCCGGGCGAGATGGTCACCATGATGTTGCCGCTGAAGTTCATGAGTGCCGAGGACGCCGTCCGTGTGCTCATGCCGGTCGTGTCGACGTTCGGCAGCGTGGCGCCGCTGGGCACCGGCCGAGGCATCATCGTCACCGACCGTGTTCAGAACCTCAAACGCCTCCGCGTGGTCCTCGACGAACTCGACACCGGCACGCTGTCGGCCGAGGGCGTCGTGAAGACGTACCGCCTGAAGCACGCCCCCGCGGCCGACGTGGCCAAGGTCATCAGCGACCTGTTCGGTGCGTCGTCCAGCCAAATGGATCTGAAGTACATCCGCGACAAAGAGGGCCGCATGATCCGCAACCCGGACTACAAGGAGACGTCGAAGTCGGAGCGGCTTACGACCACCTCCGATTCGCGGACCAACACGCTGTTCCTGGCGGGGGCCAGCGAGAAGATCGCCATGGCCGAGCAGGTCATCGAGCAACTCGACGCCGTCTCGTCTGGGGAAGCGGGCGACATGCGCGTCTTCGACCTGAAGAACGCCCGGGCCGAGGACCTGGCCAATACCATCCAGCAACTGCTCTCGACCCGCAGTTCCTCCGATCGGTCGTCGTCCTCGCACAGCCGGTCCTCCGAGACCGAGACCCGCGTCGTCGCCGACAAGAACACCAACCGCCTCATCGTGACGGCCCCGCCCGACCAGATGGCCCGCATCGCGGACCTTATCCAGACCCTCGATAAGGCCAGCGAAGAGGTGGGCGGCATGAAGGTGTTCCGCCTGAAGGTGGCCGACGCCCAGCAGGTGGCCGGCGTCATCTTGAACGCCCTCCGCGGCCCAAGCCGATCCGGCTACAGCCGCGAGCAATCGTCCGTTTCCACGGCCGTCAGCGCCGACCCCCGCACCAACAGCGTGATCGTCAGCGGGTCGGCCAGCGACATCCAGACGGTCGAGCGGCTCATCGCGGAACTCGACAAGCCGATGGACGAGCCGGCGCGCGAAATTCATGTCGTCCATCTCAAGACCGGCGACGCCGACGACATGGCCGACGCCCTCAACCGTATGTTCAGCCGGACGGACGAGCACGGCCGCCGGACCACCGGGACGGTCCACGTGGCCGCCGAGGACGGCACCAACAGCCTGTTCATTACGGCCGCCCCGGGCGACTGGCCGATCGTGCAGAAGATGCTTGAGGACATCAAGGCCTCCGTCGAAACCGGCGCCACGCCGGCGACCCGCGTCATCAAACTTCAGCACGCCCTGCCCAGCGAGGTGGCCGAGGCCGTCAACCGCATGTACCAGTACCGCTGGCAAAGTAGCCGCGACCGCCGGGGCCAGCCGACGGCGACGCCGGT